>JAAZEB010000323.1 GCA_012512505.1 Armatimonadota bacterium
CAACGGAGGAGAGCGAGTTTCTATGCCAACGATTAGCCAGCTGGTGCGCAAGGGTCGCAAGAAGGCGCAAGAGAAGTCCAAGTCGCCGGCCCTGAAGGGACATCCGCAGAAGCGGGGCGTCTGCTTGAGCGTGAAGACCCAGTCGCCGCGTAAACCGAACTCGGCGCTGCGCAAAGTTGCCCGCGTGCGCCTCACCAACGGGGTGGAAGTGACTGCCTACATCCCCGGCATCGGGCACAACCTGCAGGAGCACTCGGTGGTGCTCGTCCGCGGGGGCCGCGTGAAGGACCTGGCGGGCGTGCGCTACCACATCGTGCGCGGCACCCTCGACGCGGCCGGTACCCGCGACCGCAAGCAGGGCCGCTCGAAGTACGGAACGAAGCGGCCCAAGTAGGCCGGCGCCCGGCGCGTTGGGAGTGTTTTCGCCGCCCAGCCGGGCAACAATGCATCCCGCGATACGTTCGGAAGGAACCAGGAATATGCCGAGAAAAGGTCCTGCGCCCAGGCGCGAGATCCTGCCGGACCCGGTGTACCACAACGAGCTGGTGGCCCGCTTCATCAACCGCCTCTTCATCGATGGCAAGAAGAGCGTTGGGGAGCGGATCTTCTACGGGGCGCTTGACGTCATCCGCGAGCGCAGCGGCAAGGACCCGCTCGATGTCTTCGAGCAGGCCGTGCGCAACACCATGCCGGCCGTCGAAGTCAAGTCGCGCCGTGTCGGTGGCTCGACCTACCAGGTGCCGGTGGAAGTGCGCCCGGAGCGCCGCCGCACGCTGGCGATCCGCTGGCTGATCACGAACGCGCGCCGCCGCGGTGGCCGCACGATGACCGATAAGCTGGCCAACGAGTTGCTCGATGCCGCCCAGAACACCGGGGCCTCGGTGAAGAAGCGCGAAGATACGCACCGCATGGCTGAAGCAAACAAGGCGTTCGCGCATTACCGTTGGTAGCAGGGGGTATGTTGAGTATGGGAGCGCAGGAGTGCGCGGGTAACGACGGTTGTACGCTTGGGCCGCGGCGCCAGCGCGCCGCCGGACCGGCGCACGCCTGTGGGGCACCCGCGCGCCGCCGCGCCGCCATACTGACCGATAACGTCGTGGTGCGCTGGCGATTACAGGCGGGCGGGCCCGGGGTGAAGGTGGGGGATTGTTGATGGCACGCGAATTTCCGCTTGAAAAGACGCGCAATATCGGGATCGCCGCGCATATCGATGCCGGTAAGACCACGACGACCGAGCGCATTCTGTTCTACACCGGGCGCGTTCACCGCATCGGAGAGGTGGATCAAGGCGCCGCGACGATGGACTGGATGGTCCAGGAGCAGGAGCGCGGCATCACCATCACCTCCGCCGCGACCACCTGCCACTGGCGGGGCCACCGGATCAACATCATCGATACGCCCGGACACGTCGACTTCACTGTCGAAGTCGAACGCTCGCTGCGCGTCCTCGATGGCGTCGTCGCCGTTTTCTGTGCCGTGGGCGGGGTGCAGCCGCAGTCCGAAACCGTCTGGCGCCAGGCCAACCGCTACAACGTGCCGCGCATCGCCTTCGTCAACAAAATGGACCGCACCGGCGCCGACTTCTTCAACGTAGTCGAGCGGATCCGCGAGCGCCTCGGCGCCAACGCGGTGCCGGTGCAGATCCCGATCGGGGCGGAGGGCGATTTCGCCGGCGTGGTGGACCTGATTGAGATGCAGGCCATCCGCTACATCGACGAATTGGGCACCGAGAGCGAAGCTACCGCGATTCCCGCCGAGCTGCAAGCGCTGGCCGAGGAGTGGCGACAGCGGATGATCGAGGCCAGCGCCGACGCCGACGACGTGGTGATGGAGAAATACCTCGAGGGGGAGGAGATCTCCAACGACGAGATCCGGCACGCGCTGCGCAAGGGCACCCTCGCCAATATCCTGGTGCCGGTGCTGTGCGGCTCGTCCTTCCGCAACAAAGGAATCCAGCCCCTGCTCGATGCCGTCGTCGCCTACCTCCCCTCCCCCGTCGATGTGCCCGCCGTTACCGGAACCGACCCGCGAACGCAGGAACCTGTCCTGCGCCGCCCGGCCGATGACGAGCCATTCACCGCCCTGGCGTTCAAGATCACTGCTGACCCCTACGTCGGCCGGCTGACCTACCTGCGCGTCTACTCGGGGTGCCTCAACAAGGGCTCCTTTGTCTATAACGCCAACCGCGGCCGGCGCGAGCGTCTTGGCCGCATCCTGCGCATGCACGCCAACCACCGCGAGGATGTGGACGCGGTGATGACCGGCGAGATCGCCGCCGCCGTCGGCCTCGGGGAGACGGCGACCGGCGATACGCTTTGCCAGGAGGATGCCCCGGTGCTGCTGGAGGCGATCCAGTTCCCGGAGCCGGTGATCGCCATCGCCATCGAGCCGAAAACCAAGGCCGCCCAGGAGAAGATGGCCGCCGCCCTCGGGCGCCTCTGCTCCGAAGACCCCACGCTGCAGATCCGCACCGATGAGGAGACCGGGCAAACCGTGATCCGCGGCATGGGCGAGCTGCACCTGGAGATTATCCGCGACCGGCTGCTGCGCGAGTTCCACGTGGATGCCAACGTGGGCAAGCCCCAGGTGGCCTACAAGGAGGCGATCCGCGGCTCCACCGAGGTGGAGGGGCGCTACGTGCGCCAGACCGGCGGCCGCGGCCAGTACGGCCACGTCTGGCTGCGCGTCGAACCGCTGGAGGCCGGCGGTGGCTTCGAGTTCGTCAACAAGATCGTCGGGGGCGTGATCCCCAAGGAGTACATCCCCGCGGTGGAAGCCGGCGTGCGCGAAGCCCTGGAGACCGGCGTCGTGGCCGGCTACCCGGTCATCGACGTGCGGGCCACCCTCTACGATGGCTCCTTCCATGAGGTCGACTCCTCGGAGATGGCCTTCAAGATTGCCGGCTCGCTGGCGATCAAGGAGGGTGTGCGCCGGGCCAAGCCCACGATCAAGGAGCCGGTGATGGCGGTGGAGGTGGTTACCCCCGCCGAGTTCATGGGCGATGTGATGGGCGACCTGAATGCCCGCCGCGGCAAGATCACCGGCATGGAGCCGGGCAGCGGCGGCACCCAGGTGATCCGGGCGCAGGTGCCCCTGGCCGAGATGTTCGGCTACGCCACCGCGATCCGCTCGCTCACCCAGGGGCGTGCCTCCTACGCGATGGAGCCCTCTCACTACGACGAACTGCCCCAGTCGCTGGCAGAAGAGATCATCGCCAAGTCACAGGGCAGATAGAAGCATTCACACTTTCCGCTTGGCGCCTGGCGCTCGCCAGCTTGCCGGGTGGCGTGCTCTCCCAGCCTGGGGCAGCACGCTCCCCGACCCGCGGCGACCCCGCGCCCGGCGGAGCAACGGGGGCATGGCGGCCCGGCGTTCGCCTGCCAGGCTGCCGCCCGTAATCCGGCCTGCCGCGCCTGCGGCGCGAGCGGCCTGGAGTGTCCAGTTCCGAGGCAGGCTGCCGGCGCCTTCGGCGGTGGCACCGAACCCGCGACTCGGGACATCGAGCAAGAGCAACGCGGGGTGGCACTCAGAGGAGGTTGCACAACAATGGCGAAGGCGAGGTTCGAGCGAACGAAGCCGCATGTTAACATTGGAACCATTGGGCATGTTGACCATGGTAAGACTTCGCTCACCGCGGCGATCACGAAGGTGCTGCAGCAGGCCAAGCTGGCCCATTTCCAGCCCTATGCCCAGATCGACGGCGCGCCCGAGGAGCGCGAGCGCGGCGTTACGATCAACATCTATCACGCTGAGTACGAGACTGAGACGCGCCACTATGCGCACGTCGACTGCCCGGGCCACGCGGACTACATCAAGAACATGATCACCGGCGCCGCCCAGATGGATGGCGCTATCCTGGGCGTGTCCGCCGCCGACGGCCCGATGCCGCAGACGCGCGAGCACATTCTGCTCGCCCGCCAGGTTGGCGTGCCCTACATCGTGGTCTTCCTCAACAAGGCCGATATGGTCGACGATCCCGAGCTCCTGGAACTGGTGGAGCTGGAAGTGCGCGACCTGCTGAACCGCTACGAGTTCCCCGGCGACGACACGCCGATCATCACCGGCTCGGCCCTCAAGGTGCTGGAGCTGCCGGATGACCAGACGCTGATGCGCGGCGGCAACGAGTGGTCCGACAAGATCTGGGAGCTGATGGATGCGGTCGACAAGTACATCCCCCAGCCGAAGCGCGACGAGGACCAGCCGTTCCTGATGCCGGTGGAAGACGTGTTCACCATCACCGGTCGCGGCACCGTGGTGACCGGCCGCGCCGAGCGCGGCGTGCTGAAGCCGGGCGAGACGGTGGATATCGTCGGCCTGCGCCCCGAGATCCGCACCACCGCCGTCACCAGCATGGAGATGTTCCGCAAGGTGCTGGACGAGGTGCGCGCGGGTGACAACGCCGGTCTGCTGCTGCGCGGTGTGAGCCGCAACGAGGTGGAGCGCGGCATGGTGATTGCAAAGCCGAAGAGCATCACCCCGCACACCAAGTTCGAGGCGCAGGTGTACGTGCTGACGAAGGAAGAAGGCGGCCGCCATACCCAGTTCTTCAGTGGCTACCGGCCGCAGTTCTACTTCCGCACCACCGACGTCACCGGGACGTTGACCCTGCCCGAGGGCGTGGACATGGTGATGCCTGGCGACAACGTGACGATCACTGCCGAGTTGATCGAGGGCCAGCCGATCGCCATGGAGGAGGGCCTCCGCTTCGCCATCCGCGAGGGCGGGCGCACCGTCGCCTCGGGCGTGGTCTCGAAGATCCTGGAGTAAGAAAGGCAGACGATGAGACAGTCAGCCAGACGGGACAAGATCCGGATCCGTCTCAAGGCTTACGATCACAAGGTTCTGGATCAGTCCGCGGAGCGCATCGTGCAGACGGCACGGCGCAGCGGGGCCCGCATCTCCGGGCCGGTGCCGCTGCCGACGGAGACCAACCGCTATACGGTGGTTCGCTCTCCCTTCATCGATAAAGAGTCGATGGAGCACTTCGAGATGCGCACGCACAAGCGTCTGATAGACATCCTGGACCCGGCTCCGAAGGTCATCGATGCCCTGATGCATCTGGATCTGCCCAGCGGCGTGGATATCGAGATCAAGCTCTAGCTTGGCGATTGCGCGCCAGAACGCCCGCCGGGTGTTCTGGCGCCCAATATGGCTGTTGAGGAGGCGGGCGATGGCAAAAGCACTCTTGGGAATCAAGCGTGGCATGACCCAGGTCTTCGATGAGGTCGGCAACATCGTGCCGGTGACCGTCATCGAGAGCCAGCCATCGGTCGTCGTACAGAAGAAGACGGTCGAAACTGATGGCTACCTGGCTATCCAGCTTGGTTTTGGTGAGGTGAAGGAGCGACGTGTGAACCGCCCGCTGCGCGGGCATTTCGCACGCGCAAAGGTGACGCCGCGCCGCTACCTGCGCGAGGTGCGCGTGGAAAGCGTCGACGGCGTCAATATCGGCGATGAGATCACGGTGGCGATCTTTGAGCCGGGCGAGGAGGTTGCCGTCAGCGGCATCTCCAAGGGCAAGGGGTTCCAGGGCGTAGTGAAGCGTTACCACCACCATGGTGGCCCCAAAACCCACGGCTCGATGATCCACCGCAAGCCGCAGTCGGCTGGTGCTACCGACGCGGCGCGGGTGTTTAAGGGCACCAAGCGGCCAGGCCATATGGGCCACGAGCGCGTTACCGTGAGAGGGTTGCGCGTGATCCGCATCGACCCGGAGCGCAACCTGATCCTGGTGCGCGGCGCCGTGCCCGGCCCCAACGGCAACCTGGTGATGGTGCGAGGAGATTAGCCGATGCCTACCGTGGACGTGAAAGATATGGCAGGCCAGACGGTCGGCGACCTCGCCTTGCGCGACGACTTCTTCGGCATCACGCCGAATGAGCCGGTGATGCACCAGGCAGTCGTTACCCACCTGGCCAACCGACGACAAGGAACGCATGACACGCGAACGCGCGGCGAAGTGGCCGGCGGCGCGCGCAAGCCGTATCGCCAAAAGGGCACCGGCCGCGCCCGCCAGGGCACCATCCGCGCCCCGCAATACCGGCATGGGGGGGTGGTCTTTGGTCCCCACCCGCGCGACTACCATAAGGTGCTGCCGCGGAAAATGCGCCGCCTGGCGATCGCCTCTGCCTTCTCCGCGCGCGTTGCCGCCGACGACGTGATCGTCGTCGACGAGATCCGCGTGGAGCAGATCAGCACCAAGCGGATGGCGCAGTTCCTCGGCTCGCTCGGCGTGGCCGGCAAGGTGCTGCTCATCCTCGGGGAGCCGGATGTCGCCGTCTGGAAGTCCAGCCGCAACATCCCCGACCTGAAGGTGACGGTGGCCCCCAACGTGTCGACCTACGACCTGCTGTGGGCCCACAAGATCGTCATGGCGCGCGCCGCCGCGGCGCGCTTCCCGGCCTGGGAAGGGCAGCCAGAATGAAGGATCCTTACCTCATCATCGAGCGCCCGATGGTCACCGAGAAGTCCGTTGCCGCCGGGGAACAAGGCAAGTACACCTTCAAGGTGAACCCCGATGCCAACAAGATCGAGATTCGGGAAGCGATCGAGCAGATCTACCCGAATGTCCATGTGGTGAAGGTGAACACCCTGAGGGTACGTGGTAAGAGCTACCGGCTGGGGCGCGTGAAGCGCGGCAGCCGGCCGGACTGGAAGAAAGCGATCGTGACGCTGCGCCCCGGGGAAACACTCGAGGTGTTCGAGGGCGTCTGAAGTTGAGCCGTGCCGGGGGGCGCGGCCGCTGGTCGCCCTCCCCGCCCGGCGCGGCACCGTTTGTTGGGTCTGGCGCGGAACGCCAGGATATGCTATAATACGGGTCTGTTGTGTGGACCCGGGATGGACCGGGCAAGGGCCTGACAGCGCCGCTGCGGCGGGCTGCCGGGTTCAGTGGGCCGATAACCCCGCGGGTCAGGCTGGGCCGAGGGTCCAGGCGCCGCGGGCGAGGTGGACGGGTTGATCGTGAGAGGCATGCGGGTATTGGCTTAGGCGATACGGCCGGAGGACTTTCGGCGCGTCGCGGCTGCGCAAGCAGCATCAGCGTTCCCTTCCCCCGGATCGCCTCCGCCTGCCTCGCCCACCCACCTGCGTTGATCTCAGATTGCGGACTACGGATTGCCAACGGAGCGCCACGCACGGCGTGCGTCGGCCAAGCGGCAACCGGCTCCCCTCACGCTGAGATCCCGATTATGGCCTCGGAGAAGAAAGAATGCCGCTGAAACAGTTCAAGCCGACGACGCCGAGCCGTCGCTACATGGCGACGCCGACGTTCGAGGAGATCACCAAGCGTAAGCCGGAGAAGTCGCTGGTCCGGCCGCTGAAGAAAAAGGGTGGCCGCAACTCGCAAGGGCGTGTCACCGCGCGCAACCGCGGTGGGGGCCACAAGCGCGCTTACCGCTTGATCGACTTCAAGCGCCGCAAGGACGGGGTGCCGGCAACGGTCGCCGCGATCGAGTATGATCCGAACCGCTCGGCGCGCATCGCCCTGCTGCACTACAAGGATGGCGAGAAGGCCTACATCCTCGCTCCGGTGGGGCTGAAGGTGGGCGACACGGTGGTCTCTGGCGCGGATGCCGACATCCGCCCGGGCAACTGCCTGCCGTTGCGCAACATCCCGGTGGGCACCACCGTCCACGCCGTCGAGCTGCACATCGGCCGCGGCGCGCAGATGGGCCGCAGCGCCGGGGCCGCCATCCAGTTGATGGCGAAGGAGGGCGATTACGCCTCCGTGCGGCTTCCCTCCGGCGAGATGCGCCGCACCCACCTCGATTGCCGCGCGACCATCGGCCAGGTCGGCAACGTCGACCACGAGAACGTCTCGTCCGGTAAGGCCGGGCGCAAACGCTGGCTGGGGCGCCGCCCCGAGGTGCGTGGCGTGGTGATGAACCCGCGCGACCATCCCCATGGCGGTGGCGAGGGCAAGTCGCCCATCGGCAAGCCTGGTCCGGTTTCGCCGACCGGGGTGCCGGCCCTGGGCTACAAGACTCGACGCCGCAAGAGCAGCGACAAGTGGATCCAGAAGCGGCGGAAGTAAGACTGGTATGCTGGAGTGGTGGAGTGCCGGAGTGGTGGCGGTGTGGGCGCGGCCCATGCCGCTAGCACTCCCCTACTCCAACGCTCGAGCTGGAGGAGATCTATGCCACGGTCACTGAAGAAGGGGCCCTTCATCGAGGCGCGGCTGCTGGAACGGATCGAGCGGATGAACGCCCGGGGCGAGAAGCGGATTGTGAAGACCTGGTCGCGCCGCTCCACGGTATACCCGCAGATGATCGGCCACACGATCGCCGTGCATGATGGGCGCAAGCACGTTCCTGTCTACGTGACGGAGAACATGGTCGGCCACAAGCTGGGCGAGTTTGCCCCGACGCGGCTGTTCCGCGGCCACGGCCACCACACGGAGCGCAGCACGGCGCTGAAGTGAGCCGCCAGGTGCCGGCCCCGCCGGCGCCGGCGGTGCTGACGCTAGAGGGTAGTGATGGAAGCGAAAGCGATAGCCAAGTTTGTGCATGTGTCGCCGCGGAAGGCGCGCTTTGTCATGGACGCGGTGCGCGGCAAGGATGTGCGGGGGGCGCTGGCGCTGCTCGACAACATTCCCAACCGCGCCGCCGGGATCATTGGCAAAGTGGTGCGCTCGGCGGCGGCCAACGCTGAGAATAACCACGCCATGAGCGTTGACGAGCTGCGCATCGCGCGCTGCTTCGTCGATGGCGGGCCGGCTGGAGGGCGGCAGCTCCGCATTCAGCCACGGGCCCGCGGCCAGGCCTACCGGATCCGCAAGCGCCTCAGCCACATCACCGTGGTGGTTACCGACGAGCCACTGCTTCCCAAGGGGCAGCGGCGCCGCCGGCGCGCCAGCAACGCGGAAAGGAGCAGCAGTGGGACAGAAGGTTAATCCAATCGGGCTGCGGGTCGGGATCATCCGCGATTGGGAGAGCAAGTGGTTCGAGCGCAAGAAGAACTACGGCGACCTGCTGATCGAGGACACGCAGATCCGGCGCCGCATCAAGCGCAGCTTTCCCCCCGGCAGCCTGTCGCGGATCGAGCTTGCGCGCTCGGCCAACCGGGTGCGGATCGACATCCCCACCGCCACGCCGGGGATCGTCATCGGCCGCGGCGGCAAGGGCGTGGATGAGCTGCGGGCCCGCCTCGAGCGGGGCACCGGCAAGCAGGTAAGCATCAACATCCAGGAGATCAAGCGCGCCGACCTGGACGCGCAGTTGGTCGCCGAGAACATCGCCGTGCAGATCGAGAAGCGCATTGCCTTCAAGCGCGCGATGCGCCAGGCGCTGATGCGGGCGATGAAGTCCGGCGCCAAGGGGATCAAGGTGATGGTTTCCGGCCGGCTTGCCGGCTCGGAAATGGCCCGCCGCGAGACCTACAAGGACGGCAAGATCCCGCTGCATACCCTGCGCGCCGACATCGACTACGGCTTCTGGGAGGCGGCCACCACCTACGGCAACATCGGCATCAAGGTGTGGATCTACAAGGGTGAGGTGCTGCCGGAGCGGCCGCGGATCGCCGAGCGGGTGGAGCCGATCTACGAGGGGAGGAGGCGGCGCTAAGATGTTGATGCCGAAGAAAGTGAAGCACCGCAAGGTGCAGCGCGGCAGCCGCGCCGGCAAGGCCACCGCCGGCAACTTCATCGCCTTTGGCCAATACGGCCTGCAGGCGATGGAGAACTGCTGGATGACCAACCGGCAGATTGAGGCCGCCCGCGTGGCGATGACCCGCCACATCCGCCGCGGCGGCCAGGTCTGGATCCGGGTCTTCCCCGACCACTCCGTGACCGCCAAGCCCGCCGAGACCCGCATGGGCTCCGGCAAGGGCGCTCCCGACAAGTGGGTGGCCGTGGTCAAGCCCGGTCGCGTCCTCTTTGAAATGGCAGGGGTGACCCCGGAGCTGGCTAAGGAGGCCATGCGCCTCGCCGCCAACAAGCTGCCGATTGAGACGCGCTTTGTCACTCGCGAAGAGTTGGAGGGAGCGGAAAATGCCTAACAAACAGATCCGCGCCCTGCGCGAGAAGTCGGAGGCCGAGCTGGAAGCCGCGCTGCGGTCTGCCCGCGAGGCGCTCTACCGCCATCGCACTGACCAGGCGATGCGCCGTCTTGAAGATCCGAACGCCATCCGCAAACGGCGCAAGGAGATCGCGCGCATCCTCACCCTTCAGCGCGAGCGGCAGTTGGCCAGGGAGTAACCGGAATGGCAGAAGCAGCGGCACCAAAACAGACCACCCGCGGCCTGCGCAAGGAGCGCGAGGGGCTGGTGGTGAGCGATAAGATGGACAAGACGGTCGTGGTGGCCGTTTCGCGCCGGGTGCGGCACCCCCTCTACGGCAAGACCGTGACCCGCACCCAGAAGTACAAGGCGCATGATGAGCAGAATAGCGCGCGCGTGGGCGACCGGGTCCGGATCATGGAGACGCGGCCGTTGAGCAAGGAGAAGCGCTGGCGCGTGGTCGAGGTGGTGGAGAGAGCGAAATGATTCGACCGTATACGCGGCTCAACGTGGCAGACAACTCCGGCGCCCGCGAACTGCTGTGCGTGCGCGTGCTGAAAGGCTCCGCCGCCGCCTACGCCGGCATCGGCGATGAGATCATCGCCGCGGTGAAGGTGGCGACGCCGGGAGCGGCGGTGAAGAAGGGCGACATGGTGCGCGCCGTGGTGGTCCGCACCCGGCAGCCGTTCCACCGCCCCGATGGCTCGCGCATTCGCTTTGACGACAACGCGGCGGTGGTGATCACCGACGCGCGGCTGCCCCGCGGCACCCGCATCTTCGGGCCGGTGGCGCGCGAGCTGCGCGAGCGTGAGTTCATGCGCATCATCTCCCTCGCGCCCGAGGTGCTGTAGGGAGCGCTCGCCGGCGGCGGCCCAGCGCCCCCGCCGGCGCGGAGCCGTCTACCAAAACCGGCAGCCCGTCAGGGCACGAGGGCCAAAGGGATACCGATGAGGAAGCAGCAGCAGGTACAAGAAAAGGGCACGCGCAAGCACCTCTTCGTTCATCGCGGGGACCAGGTGCTGGTCCTCTCTGGCAAGGACGTGGGGAAGCGCGGCAAAGTGCTGGAAGCACTGCCCCGTGAAAACAAGGTGATCGTCGAGGGCGTGAACATCGTCAAGCGCCACCAGAAGGCGCGCGGCGGCGTCAC
>JAAZEB010000324.1 GCA_012512505.1 Armatimonadota bacterium
TAAGAGACAGGTCCACGGCGGCCGGCGCCAGCGCCGCCAGCGGCTGCCTCCCCGGCGGCTGACGCCTCTAGCGCCGGCCGGCGGTCTGTCGGCCCCCACCCGGGGAGCCCTCGCGGCTCCCCGTTGTCTTCTCCACCCGGCCGCGTCCGGCCCAAAGCGAACACGCCTCCGTGGCCTCGTCCGGTAGCTCCCTGCAGGGGAAGTGGAACCCCCATGGCGAAAAGAGATGCCAAGTCTGCATCGAGGAGGTCACAAGTATGGTACGGTTCGTTTGGGTGCTGGCGCTCCTGGCGGTGGTTGCCCCGGCAAGCGCGGCGCCGCTGGTGCTGGTCGAGAGGGGGCAGGCGCGCGCCACCCTCGTGGTCGGCACGGATCCGAGCGAGCAAGCGCAAGGCGCGGCGCAGGAGCTGCAGTCGTACCTGCAACGCATCACCGGCGCCCAGCTCCCGATTGCCGCGCGCCCCGGCTCCGGCGCCAACGTGCTGATCGGCCAGGCTGCCGCCCGGGATGCCGCCGCCCGCCTGGGCCTGCCCCTTCCCACTGGCCAGACGTACCTGTTCAACGACGAAGGCTACGTCATCGCTAGCGACGGTGAGACCCTCATCCTTGCCGGCAACGAGACCGAACCGTATGAGGGCACCTACTTCGCCGTTTACGATTTCCTGCACTCGCTCGGGTGCCGCTGGTACTTCCCCGGCGAGTTCGGCGAGGTGGTGCCGCGCCGCGCCACGGTGACCGTCCCCGCGCTGCGACGCACCGTGCGGCCCGATATGCGCGTGCGCGATACCTGGTACAGCGGCCACCTGGCCACTACCGCCCAGCAGCAGGAGGAGTTCCGTATCTGGAAGCGCCGCAACCGCATGTCGCGCACCGCGCTGTGGCTCCACTGCGCCGACCCCAACGCCCGCTTCCTGCAGAACCCGGTTGATGATAGCACCTACCGCCTCCTCCCCAAGGAGAAGTACTGGGAGACGCACCCCGAGTTCTACTCCCTGAACCCCGGCGGCACTCGCAACGAGCGCTTCCTCTGCATGGCGAATCCAGGCGCTCTCCAGGCCGCTGCCGATACGGTGGCCGAGTACTTCCGCGACAACCCGAACCACCACACGTTTGCCTTCTCTCCCCCGGACGCGCCCGTCCTCTGCCACTGCCCGGCCTGTACCGAGGCGATGCACGGCGGCTATGGCGGCGAAGGGGAGGGCGAGGTGAGCGATGCCTACTTCGGCTTCGTCTTCCGCCTGGCCGATGAAGTGGCCCGGCGCTGCCCCAACCGCTGGGTGGCCAGCATGGCTTACTACAACCGCTGCCGCCCGCCCGAGGGCGTTGAGGGGAAGCGGAAGAACCTGCTCATCCAGCTCGCCTCGATCCAGCAGTGCGCCCTGCACTCTTACACCGACCCGCGCTGTGCCTCCCGCCAGGAGTTCGGCGCCATGTTCCGCCGCTGGGCCGAGCTCTCCGCCGGCCAGGTCTTCTATGAGTACGCTCCCCACGACTGGACGCACCTGCAGCGCCCCACCTGGCGCTCGCAAGGCATCGCTGAAGACTACCGCCTGATGAAGAAGCTGGGCGGTTGGGGCTACAGCAACGAGGGCCAGATGGCCTGGCTCTCCACCGGCCTCAACTACTACGTTCGCGCGCGTATCGCGTGGAACGTGGATGAAGACCCCGCCGCCATGATCCGCGACTTCTGCCGCCGCTTCTTCGGGCCGGCGGCCACCCCGATGCACCGCTACTACACGACCGTCGAGCAGGCACTGCGCGACGCCCCCGTCCACTTCTCCTCGCCCGCGGCGGATGAGTTCTTCACCGCGCTGCCCCGCCCGCTGCTGGACCGCTGCGCCGCCTGGCTGGAGCAGGCCGGCCGCCTGGCCACCGCGGAGCCTTACCGCTCCCGCGTGGCCGCCTTCCAGATCCACTTCGACCGCTTCAACGCGCTGGAGAAAGCCCGCGCCGCCATGGCTCGCGGCGACTACGCTGCCGCCGCCCGCTTCGGCGAGGCGATGCTGGAGACGGTTGCCCGCGTTGGCAACTCGGCCCTGCTTCAGGACGCCGGCCCCTGGGGCGGCTCCCTCACCGGCGCGGCCGTTACCGCCTTCGCCAAGCGGGTGCAGCCCTGGACCGACGGCACCAAGGGCCGCCTCATCGCCGCCCTCCCGGCGGAGGCCCTCTTCCGGGCCGACCCCGCCTCCCGGGGCGTCGTCGGCCGCTGGTACCTGCCTGATGCCAACACTAAAGGCTGGCGCTCAATTCGCCTGACGGCCGACTGGATTACCCAGGGCGTCTCCGGCCCCGACGGTGCCCTCTACCGCGGCCTTGGCTGGTACCGCGTGCCGCTGGAGCTGCCGCAGGGCGTCTCCGGCCGCGTGCGCCTCTTCTTCCCCGAGGTGAAAGGCTCCGACGTCTGGGTTTGGTGCAACGGGGTCTTCGCCGGCCACACCCGCAATACCGGCAGCGCCCTGATGACCGTCGACCTGGAGGGGCGCCTGCGTCCCGGCCGCAACCTGATCGCCCTGCGCGTGCAGGGCAGCGGTGGCCGCTCGCCGGCGCTCTGCGTGCGTGGCGAAGGCGGGATCTCGCTGCCGCCGTTCCTCTTCGTGCCCCTGGACGAGGGTGAGTTTCCCGACAAGCGCACGGAGCTTTCGGTGCTCCCCGCCCAGTGGCTGTTCCGCACCGACCCGGAGGGGAAAGGCGAGGCGCTCGGCTGGGCCAGGCCCGACCTCAGCGCCGACGGTTGGCGCCAGATCCCGGTGCCCGCTGTCTGGGAAGAGACCTGGGTGGGCGCTTACGACGCCGACGCCTGGTACCGGGTGCGCTTCACCATCCCCGCCGAGGCGCGGGGGAAGCGCCTGGTGCTGCGCTTCGGCGCCGTCGATGAGCAGGCCTGGGTCTACCTGAACGGCGAACTGATCGGCGAGCACACCGAGCAATCGACCGGAGAGACGGTCCACCAGATCTGGGACAGGCCGTTTGAGGTGCCGCTGACGAACGCGCGCTTTGGCGAGGAGAACGTCCTCGCCGTGCGCGTGCGCGATTCCGTTGGCGCCGGTGGCATCTGGAAGCCCGTGCGCCTCTACCAGTTGCCGTAGCACCGTGGCCGCCCGTGCCCTCTGTGTGGAGAGAGAGAGACCGAGCTTATGAGGTATCCCGCTTGCCCCGGGAGTGCTCGTCCTGCGTGTCGCCGCACGCGATCGAAGCGATCCCTATCCGTTCTCGCCGCGTTGGTCGGTGTCCTCACCGCCGCGGTGGCTGCCGCCGGCGCGGAGGGGCGCGTGCTCGTGAAGGTGGAAGCAGAGGCCGTGCCGGCGGACGCGGTCTGGAAAGTAGAGGAGAACCCGGGGGCCAGTGGCGGCCGGCTGCTGGCCGCGGGCCCGTACGACGGGGTGGGGGAGTCCGCGGGTGCGGACATTCAGATTCCCCGTGCCGGGCGCTACACCGTCTGGGTGCGCTATCACAAGCCAGACGCGAACTGCAGCGGCTTCTTCGTCCTCTTCCGCGATGAAGGCGACGAGGACGTCGCCTTCCACAAGTGCGACTGGGTGCCGGTGCTGCCGACGGCTCGGCCCTATGAGAGCACCGACCCACGCAGCCCGCGGGGGGCCGGCTTCCACTGGGAGCGCTTCGCCGCCACCTTCGAGCGCCCCCTCGCTGCCCGCCTCTCCTTTGGCGGCTACATTCACCGGGGGGGCCATGGCGCGCGCCAGGTGGACTGCGTTCTGGTGACCGATGACCCACGCTTCGATCCGCGTGCCCTCACTGCCGCTGCCCTGACGGCGCTCCCGCGCGCCGCCCGGGTGGCGGCGCCCCCGGTGGCTCCTTCCGGGTTCACGCCGGCACGGGGGTTTGAGCTAAGTCCTGCGGCGTTCGCCGGCGTGGAGGCGCCTGACCGCCAGTTCCGTCTCGGCCTCATCCACAACGCGGCCCTCTTCGCCAACCATGCGCAGGTGCTGCAGTTCGGGTTCAACCGCGACCATGGCGGCGGTTCCAAGCGACACGGCATCCTCACGATGTGGCCCGCGGAGAGCTTCGGTGAGGCAAGCGAGGAGTTGGCGCAGCGCCATCCGGCGCCCGAGGGCCGCTTCGTCAACTCTACCGGACAGGTGGGCAGCCTCTGGAGCCTTTCCTATCCCCCGCTGCAGGAGGAGCTGCCGAAGCTGCTGGCCGAGCGCGTCGGCGCGGCGGTGGATCGCGACGATGTTGAGTTCTGGCGCATCTCTGGGGAGGTCGGCGGCTATCTTGACTACTCGCCGTCCTCGCAGGCCGCTTTCCGGCAGTGGCTCGCCCGCAAGCACGGCGACGTGGCGACGCTGAACCAACGCTGGGGATCGGCCTACGCGAGCTTCGACGAGATCGTGCCGCCAGCTACCTTCGCGGAGAACCGCGCCTGCTGGCTGGAGTTCCGCGACTTTTGCGGCACCGTCTTCGCCGAGGCGGTTGGCAGGCAGTTGCCCCTCATCCGCCAGCTCGATCCGAAGAAGCGGCCCTGCATCGGCCAGAACTCTAACCTCGACCTGCTGGCGCCTTACTTCACGTCCATGCGCCCGATGGACTGGGAGCAGTTCATCGAGGTGGCTCTGGCCGGCGAGCGGTACGTTGGCTGGGACACCTATTGCGTCGATGATTACCTCGGCTGCGAGATTGACCTGCTCCGCAGTCTCAGCGGCGGCCGCCACCTGCTCAATCAGGAGTGGAACATCCACGGGGTCGATCCCCGCCTGGCGGCGCGCACCTTCTGGACACAAGTGAGCAAGGGCATTCGCGGCATCTACTGCTTCATGTATCAGGAGGGCACCCACCACGACTCCTATCCCAAGTGGGCCCTCCTGCGCGGAGACCTTTCTCCCAAGGAGAAGATGGGCGCCTTCGCCGATGCCGCCCACGAGGTCCACCGCCTGGAGCCGCTCCTGACTAGTGCCGAGGTGGTTCATCCGGTGAAGCCGGTCGCGCTCTACTACTCGCGCCTCGATCTTTCGGTGGCGCAGCCCCACCTCAGCCTCTGGGCCGAAGGCGCCGACAGCCCATTCCGGGTCTACGAGGCGCTCCGCGGCCTGGGCTACGCCGTGCGCTGGATCACCCCACGCCAGATTGTCGCCGGCGAGTTGGCGCAAGTGGGCGCGGTGGTGATGGTAGACTGCCAGTACGTGCCCGCGGAGGCGGCGGCGCGCCTGGAGGCGTGGGTGCGCGACGGCGGAGTGGTGATCGGTGACCGCTGGCCGGGCGCCTGGAACGAGTATGGGCAGCCCCAAGAGACGCTGGCCCGAGTCTTCGGCGTTGCCGCGGCAGAGCAGCCAAAGCCCGAGGGGGGCGCGTTGGCGGTCCAGCAGTCCTCCCAGGGCTACGGGGAGGTGACCATCGCCGCGCTCGATCCAAAGAGCCTGGCCGAGTCGGTGGGTGAGATCTGGCAGCAGTGGGACTGCAAGCACCCGGTGGCCCGGGAGGTCGGCGAGTTCATGCTCTCCGGATATGGCCTGCAGGCGATCCGTTGCACCGCCGGAGAGGTGCTGGGGATGACCTTTGATGGCCGGCCGGGGGTCGTCCTGAACGAGTATGGGCAGGGCAAGGCGCTCTACTTCGCGATGATGATGGGCTCCCTCCGCGAGAGTTCGGCCTCCAGCTTCGAGTGGGATTCCACCCACTCCGGCCTCTCGTTCGAGCGCATCCTCGGTGCCTTCCTGCGCTACTCCGGGGTGCGACCGGTTGCCAACGCGCACGTGGGCAACCCGCGCGTCCGCGCCAAGTTGCGCGTCGAGGCTCCCTTGGTGACTCCAGAGGGCAACGTCCTGGTCGGCCTCACCAGCCTGAACGACGCCGCGCTGCCGCCCTTCGCGCTTGAGGTAGCCCTGCCCGCCCAGGCACGCCGCTTTGGCCGGGTCTTCTTCGCTCCCGGCGGCGGCCGCCAGTTGATCCCGCTGCGCGCCCAGGTCTCTGGGGGGCACCTGCGGGTGACCGTGCCTGCCTTCGACACGCACGCCACCCTCCTGGCCCTCCGGGATTCGGCGCCCCTGGTGGGCCTTACCCTGACCGGCGCTTCCCGTGGCCCGGCCGGCCTGCTTCAGGCCAAGCCTGCCCGCACGCTTACCGTGAGGGCGGTGATCCATAACCCGTCAGCGACGGCGCTCCCTGCCGGCGTGCTGCGGGTGGCGGCCCCGCGCGGCTGGTTCCTCAGCGCGCACACGGTGAAGGTGCCGGCGATCCCGGCCTGGGGGAGCCAGGCGGTCTCATTCGCCGTCCGGACCCCGGCGCTCGCTGGGCCGCGCCGCCTGCGCCCGATTGTCACGCGCTATCAGGCCGGTCGCGCCCGCTCCACCCCCGCGACCGAGATCGTCTGGTGGGGTCAGTAAAGCGGCGAAGGCCGGGCGGAGGTTGGGAGACCTCGGCCCGGCCTTCACGGCCGCTTCTTTGACTCTGGTGGGAGCCCGCCGCGACTACCGCTTCGCCGGCTTCAGGTCACCACTGGCGACCATCGCCTCCAGCGGGTTGTCGTCGATCTCCAGCGGGAAGTCCACCCGCCCGCGGCGGCGGCTCGACTCGTAGGCGCCGAAGATGATCTCGGTGCCGATCAGGGCGTTGCTCACGTCGAGCTGGCACTTGCGCCCTTCCTTGAGGCACGCGATGGCATCGCCGATGGCCGCCGTGATCAGGTCGGGGTCTGGACCCAGCTCCGGCACGATCCACTCCTTCGAGCCGGCCGGGCGGTAGCGCAACGCCGGTCCGCCTACCGGGTAGACCTCAATCACCCCATCGGTGCCGATTAGGCGCGTGAAGCAAGCCACCGGCCCGCGTCCGCCGGCGCCGTTGGCGATCAGGCCGAACACTCCGTTCGCGTACTCCACCAGCACCAGGTTCTGGTTCTCGGTGTGCCCGCCGAAGACCAGCGCCTCGGTGCGGTAGTCAATCTGCCCGATCACCCACTTGGCCGGCGTCTCGTTGTTGTAGAACGACAGCATGTCAATCGAGTGCGTGCCAAACTCGTAGATGTTCGGGCACTCTGCCTCCAGGCGCTGCAGGTCGCCGATGGCTCCCTCGTCCAGCAGCTTCTTGGCGGTGGTCCAGGCCACCCCGTAGCGGCGCTGGTGGTTGAAGGTGAGCTGCACCCCCGCCTGCTTCGCCGCGGCGGCCATCCGGCGGGCGCCACCCCAGGTGTTCGCCATCGGCTTCTCACAGTAGATCGCCTTGATGCCCGCCTGGCAGGCGTCTACCACCATCGGCTCGTGCAGGTGCATCCACGTGCAGATGCTCACCATGTCCAGCTTCTCTTTGGCCAGCATCTCGCGGTAGTCGGTGTACACCTTTTCGAACCCGAAGTAGTCCGCGAACGCCCGCCCGTTCTCCTCCACGATGTCCGCGCAGGCTACCATCTCGCACTGATCGGCCAGCGCCCGATAGGCGTTGCCGTGATCATAGGCCATCGCGTAGCCCAGCGCGTCTCGCTGTGGCTTCCGCTTCCCCGTACCGATGAACCCAACGCGCAGCTTGCTCATTCTGCCTGCTTCCCTTCCGGTATTGCTCCGCAAATCGGCAGCACCCCCCGCGAGGGGTGGTCCGCCGCGTGGTAAATCGTGTTGTGCGCCGCTTGGAGGCGTGCGTCGCAGTAGCGCCGGCCGCTCCACCACCCGTCCCTCGCGCTCCCGACCAGGCCCCAGACCCAGGTTCCGGGCAGCCTGCCGGTTTCCTGCCGCCTCCCGCAATGTAGGAGGTGCCCCCGACGCCGACCGGGAGGCAGGAACTGAACCGCCCGCGCGCCAACTAGGATCCCGTGCGCCGACCAAGACTACCCGGTGCCGGAAGGATTGCCGTCATGCCGCTTGTTCGTCGGGCGTTGATCTGCGCCCTCCTCGTGGTGGCCGCCGCCACGGCTCAGGCTGCGCCCGTGGCCCTTTGCCCTGTCGTCTCCACGCCCCCGACCCTCGATGGCCGCCTGGATGACCCCGCCTGGATGCGGGTGCCGGCCAACGGTGGCTTCCGTGACCCCAACGACCAACGCTCCGCGGTGCCGGCAACCCGCTTCTACCTCTGCACCGATGGTCAGTGGCTCTACGTCGCGGTGAAGATGGCCGACCCGGAGCCGGACCGCCTGCGCCGGCCAAACCTGGGCCGCGATCAGATCCGGTGGGAAGAGGTCATCGAGATCTTCCTCGCGCCGGATGCCGACGCGCCGCTCTACTACCACTTTGCCGTCGATCCGGGCGGCTCCGACTACGACAACCAGGGCCAGGGGAACGCCACCGACAACAACTACCCCTGGCGGCACGCCCAGGCGATCACCTCCCAGGGCTGGACCGCGGAGATCGCGCTGCCGCTCACCGCGCTCGGCCGCCCTGGCGGCCTGCGCGCCGGCGACTTGCTGGCGCTCAACGTCTGCCGCGAAACCCGCGGTGCAGTGCCGCTCCACTGCTGGTCGCCCACCTTCGGCGCTTTCCACAACCGCGACGCCTTTGGCACCGTGGTGGTTGGCTCCTTCGCGGCGGTGGCCCAGCGCGAGGTGCGGCGCCTCGCCGCTACCGTCGCCGCCGCCCGCCGGTCGCTCGGTCAGCGCCAGTCGCCAGAACTGACCCGGCTCTCCCAAACCCTGACCAGCCTGCAGGCCCGCGCGGCCCGCGTCGCTGATGGCCCCGCGTGGCGGGAGCTCACCGCGGCGGTAGCCCAGGCCAACGCCGAGGCGCGGCGCGTGGCCCTGGTGCCGCAGGGGCTGCCGGTGTGGCGCCTCAACCCCTGGGCACTTCCCCCCAGCAACCTGCTGCCTGACGCCGGCTTGCCGGCCCTCGATGAGCTGCACCTCACCGCCCTGCGCGGCGAGTACCTCTCCGTCGCTCTCGGCGTTGCTAACCCTCAGCGCGAGGCGGTCACCCTCCGCTGCGTGCCCACCGATTTCGTCTCCCCCGACTGGCGTCAGAGCGTGCCGGTGGCCGATTGCCTGGAGTTGCGCCAGGCCGTGGAAGTGGGCCTCCGTGGCGGCGGCTGCCAGCGCGATGCCCTCCCGCTCCTGCGCCTGGAAGACCCGGTCACCCTCCCGCCGGGCGGGAATGCCGTCCTCTGGCTCACCCTCGACACCCGCTCCCTGACCCCGGGGCTATGGACCGCCAGCCTGGCGCTGGCGCCCACCGTGCGCCACGACCTAGCCCGCCGGCTGCGCCTGACCCTCAAGGTGCTGCCCGCCTCCTTGCCCGCCGGCCCCTATCCCTACTCCTGCAACTGGGCCTCCTACTCGGCGCCGACCAGCGACCGCTACCCCGAGCGCTGCCACGAGGACCAGAAACGCCACTTCACCAACGTGCACATCGTGCCGTTTGGCGAGACCGGCATCGACACCCTCCGCTTCGGCGACGATGGCAAGTCCGTTGCACCGCCCGACTTCGCCAAGCTCGACCGCTGGATTGAGACGTTTGGCACCCAGGGGCAGCTTTACGTCCTCGGCACCTTCTACGAGTGGCTGCCCAAGGAACTGGGCGGAGGAGGGGAGTGGGGCGAAACCCAACAAGCCAACTTCGCTGAGTGGGTGCGCGCCGTGCGTCGCCACTTCGAGGCGAAGGGCATGTCCACGCGCGACTTCGCCTGGTACGCCATGGACGAGCCTTGCACCGTCGAGAACGCCCAGAACGTTGTCCGCTTCGGCAAGCTGCTGCAGGCTGCCGACCCGGAACAGCAGGTCTTCGTCACCGTCTACAACGCCGTGGAGATCGAGGCGCTGCGCCAGATGTTGCCCTACGTGAACCTCTGGGTGCCGGCGATGGGCCTGTCCGACGAGCAGCGCGCCCTGGTCTGCAGCGGGCAGGCACGTCGCTTCTCCTATAGTGTCCTTGGCCGCAGCTCCAGTGCCTACTGGAGCTATCGCCTGGAGGGCCTCCGCGCCCTTCACTACGGCTACGAGGGGATCGGCTTCTGGAACTACAACGACTGCGGCGGCTCGCCCGGCGCCAGCGTCTGGGATGACAACGACGGCAAAGTGTCCGACTACTCCGTCATCTACGAGGGGAGCGACGGTCCGGTGCCTGGCGTGCGCTGGGAAGCCTGGCGGCGCGGCCTCCAGGACTATCGCCTCGTCCGCTGGCTGCGCGAGCTTGCCGCGGCGTGCCCCACGGCCGCCCTCCGGACGGAGGCCGAGCAGCTCGCCGATGCCGCCATTCGCGACTCACTCAATAACTCCGACCAGGCCACGGCCGACCGCTACACCGACCGCGTGCGCGATCAGATCCTTCGCCTGCTCTCAGTCGCCGGTCAGGTGGACGCGGCCCTCCTGCAGCGCCTGGAGCGCCCCCTGCCGCTGTGCCTCACCGGCAACGGCGGTTCCCTGGCGCCCAACCACGACAGCGGTGGCTCTTACACCTACAACGTCACCCCCGATCCCGCCCATTACGGCGAGCGCTGTGGCGTGAAGGACGGCCCCGTCTTCTTCCAAGGCGCCCGCGCCACCAACCCGCCTCAGTCCGAGAACAAGCACGACGGCGACCTGACCGACGGCTTGCTCTCTTACCCGGGGGACTACGCCATCCACTTCTGGCCGCCGGCCACCTGGCAGATCACCTTCGACCTGAACGGCCGCTACCGGCTCAGCCACGCCCTGCTCTACACCAACGACGGCCAGGCGCTGCGCGTCTCGGTGAGCCCCACCGGCGCCGACGGCACCTGGCAGCAGACGGCGGAGCTGCGGCCGCTTGGCGAGGCCCCGCGCGGCTTTGATGGCGGCGTCTATGCCGACTTGGCGGATGCCCGCGCGCGCTTCGTCCGCTTCGAGATCGAGACGGGCGGGCAAGCGGTGCGCCTGGGAGAGGTGCGACTCTTCGGCTGGCCGGAATAGCGGCCGGCTGCCCCCGCTCAGTCGTCCAGGTCGGTGGCGCTGAACGTGTCGTGGAACGCTTCGTCACCGACGACGTTGCTCAGGTGGGCTTCGTACTGGCAGCGGGGGCAGCGGGCCGCCGTGCCCACCACCACGTCGTACTCGAAACCGCAGTTGGGGCACTCATAGCGGCCGAGCTCACCGGCGGAGATGTTTTGTGACCCAGGCGGCAGCTCGCCGAGCTCGCCGCTATGGCCCATCTGGTCGGTCTCTTCCTCGTCGTGGAACGTCTCCTCGTTGTCCAGCCGGTCCACCCGGCTTGCCCGGTCGGTGCGCACGCTCGACTGAGCGGCGCTGAAGCCATCCACGCTGGGGGTCATCTGCAGGTCGTCGTAGTCGAAA
>JAAZEB010000325.1 GCA_012512505.1 Armatimonadota bacterium
GCTCAACGCCGGTGCCCTGCCGGTGCCGCTGACCATTGAGCAGACCAGCGACGTTGGCCCCACCCTGGGTAAGGAGAGCGTCAACGCCTCGTTCCTGGCCGGTGCCATCGGCCTGGGGCTGGTCGTCCTCTTCATGATCCTTTACTATCGCCTGCCGGGTCTGGTGGCGGTGATCGCCCTGGGGTTCTACACCCTCTTCACCCTGGCGCTGTTTAAGGTGATCCCGGTCACGCTCACCCTGCCCGGTATCGCCGGCTTCATCCTGTCGATCGGAATGGCGGTAGACGCCAACATCCTGATCTTCGAGCGCCTCAAAGAGGAGCTGAACGCCGGTAAGACGCTGCGCGCGGCGATTGACGCCGGCTTCCACCGCGCGTTCCCGTCGATCCTCGACTCGAACGTCTGCACGGTGATCACCTGTGCCATCCTCTGGAACATCGGCACCGGCCCGATCCGCGGCTTCGCCCTGACGCTGGCGCTCGGTGTCGTCGTCAGCATGTTCACCGCGATCACCTGCACGCGCACCATGCTCTACCTGCTGGTGCCCACGAACCTCAGCCAGAACGCGAAGCTGTGGGGCCTCGGCACAAGCTGGCTGCACCCTGGCGAAGGGCGCGTCTACAGCATCATGAGCCGCCGCAAGCTGTGGTTTTCGATCAGCGGCGCCGTGATCCTGGTGGGCCTCGTCTTCATGGGGCTGTTGTTCAAGAGCACGGGCGCTCCCCTGAATCCGGGCATCGACTTCACCGGCGGCAGCCTGATGCAGATCCGGTATGAGACGCAGGTGCCCACGGCAGAGGCGGTGCGCCAGGTACTGGCGCGGTTCGACCGCGGCGACTCCCACGTCACGATCTCGCGCGACGACAAGCAGGTGGCGATCCGCGGCAAGTTCTTCGACCGCGATCAGCAGCGGGCGACTGCCGAGCGCCAGCGCATTGAGAAGGCGCTCACCGAGGCGACCGGCAAGTTCCAGATCGAGGCCTTTGAGGACATCGGCCCGACGATGGGCCGGGAGCTGACCTGGGCGGCGATCAAGGCGGTGATCCTTGCCTCGCTGCTCATCATCGGCTACCTCTGGATACGGTTCTCCGGCCTGGACTTTGGCGCGACGGCAGTGGCCGCGTTGATCCACGACGTGCTCGTTTTGCTCGGCTTCTTCGCCGCCGCCGGCTACCTCCTGAAGTGGGAGGTGGACAGCCTTTTCGTGACGGCGGCGCTGACTGTGGTTGGGTACTCGGTGCACGACACGATCGTGATCTACGACCGCATCCGCGAGCACCTGCGCCTGCGGCAGCGCGGCGAGTCGTTTGACCTGGTGGCCGACCGGAGCATCACCCAGACACTGGCTCGCTCGATCAACACCTCGGGAACGCTGCTCGTGGTGCTGGTGCCGCTGGTCATCTTCGGTGGGAAGACGATCCAGCAGTTCAACGTGGCGCTGCTGGTGGGGGTTCTGGCCGGCACTTACTCCTCGATCTTCGCCGCCTCGCCACTGCTGTCGATGTGGCGAAGCTGGGAGCGCAAGAAGGCGCAGGCGGCGGCCAAGCGGACGGAGGAGAAGCCGATGGTGGCCGCGGCGGCATCGCGGGCGCCGAAAGCTCCCGCGACGCGGCCGCAGCCCAAGCCGAAGGCGGCGCTACCGGCCGCTGGCGGCGATGGCGCCGGTGATGCCGAGGTGGCGGTTGCCGAGGAGGCTACCGCCGCGACGGTGGCCAGAGCCACCAAGGTGGGGCCCAAGCCCCAGCGGAACATCAAGAAGAAGAAGCGCCGCTTCTAGCGCGGCGAGCTTTGAGACGAAGAGCCTGTGGCGTTGGCCGCAGGCTCTTCGTCGATCTACCGTGTGAGTTTCAGGAGGCGTAAGTCGCGTTCTGCCAAACGGTCGCCGAGGGCAGGCGGATCCCACGTGCCCCGCGGGATCGGGAAGCCGCCCGGAATGCCGGGCGCTCCCCCATCCTCGGGAGCGGTTGCCCCGGCGGCGGGGATGAGGGACCTGTGAGCGAAGGGGTGTTACAGGCGGAGGCCCCCCAGCTAGTGCTGGCGGCGCCTGGAACCGGGGCCTCGATGGATCCAGAGGTGTCTGCGGCCATCGAGCGGCTGATTGCCAAGATCGGCAGCTACAACCCGCGCGTGGACGGCGATGCCGTGCGTGCCGCCGCTGCCTTTGCCCACGCCGCCCATGGCCACCAACGGCGCGATTCCGGGGAACTCTACATCTGGCACCCGCTGCAAACCGCCGATATCCTTGCCGACCTGGAGATGGACCAGGCCTCGATCATCGCCGGGATCCTGCACGACGTGGTGGAGGACAGCCCCGTGGACCAGGCGGAGGTGGCGCGGCGCTTCGGCGACGACGTGGCCAGCCTGGTGGACGGCGTCACCAAACTGCCCGACGAGATGGCTGCCCCCGCCGACGGTGGCGCCGAGCACCGCCAGCGCTCCGAGCGGAAGCGGCGCGCCGAGAACCTGCACAAGGTGCTCCTCTCGATGGCCCGCGACCTGCGCGTCATCGTCATCAAGATGGCCGACCGCCTCCACAACATGCGCACCCTGGACAGCCTCTCCCCGGAGCGCCAGCAGCGCATCGCCCGCGAGACGCTGCAGATCTTTGCCCCCTTAGCGCACCGGCTCGGCATCTGGATGCTGAAGTGGGAACTGGAGGACCTCTCCTTTAAGTACCTCCAGCCGGCGGAGTACGAGGAGGTGGCCCGGCTGGTGGCCAAGACGCGCAGCGAGCGCGAGGGGGAGCTGGCCGAGGCGATCAGCCTCCTTTCTCAGCGCCTGAGCGCCTCCGGCATCCAGGCGGAGATCCAGGGCCGGCCCAAGCACCTGTGGAGCATCTACCAGAAGATGCAGAAGCAGGAGCTGGACTTCACTGACCTGTACGACCTGATCGCTCTGCGGGTCATCGTCAACACCGTGGAGGAGTGCTACCACGCCCTCGGCGTCGTTCACGACCTGTGGGTGCCGATCCGTGAGAAGTTCGCCGACCACATCGCCAAGCCGAAGCCGAACAACTATCAATCGCTGCACACCAAGGTGGCCGGCCCCACCGGCGAGCCGATTGAGATCCAGATCCGCACCTGGGCGATGCACCGCACCGCCGACTTCGGGGTGGCGGCGCACTGGCGCTATAAAGAGGGCGGCAAGGAAGACAGCTTCGAGCGCCGCCTGGCCACCCTGCGCCAGCAGCTCTTCGCCACCCAGGATGACACCCGCGATTCGCAGGACTTCCTGCGCAGCGTGATGGAGAACCTCCTGGCCGATCAGGTCTTCGTCTTCACCCCCAAGGGGGAGGTGATCGACCTGCCGGTTGGTTCCACCCCGGTCGATTTCGCCTACCGCATCCACAGCGATCTGGGCGACCACTGCGTCGGCGCCAAGGTGAACGGGCGCATGGTGCCGATCGGCTACCGCTTCCAGAACGGCGACGTGGTGCGCATCATCACCCGCAGCACCAGCGGCCCCAGCCTCGACTGGCTCGGCTTCGTGAAGACGGCCACCGCGCGCAACCGCATCAAACGCTACCTGCGCCGCCTCACTCGCGACGAGGACATCGTGCGCGGCAAGGAGATGCTGGAGCGCGAGCTGGAGCGGCGCAACCTGGAGCGCATTGACCTCACCCGGCACGAGCGCGTCGCCGAGGTGGCCGCGGAGATGAACTACCAGTCGGTGGACGATCTCCTTGCCGGGGTGGGGCATGGCCTGGTGAGCGCGCACAACATCGTCGAGCGCCTGAAGTTGCGGCCGGAGCCGGCCCCCGTCGTCGAGGTGCCGGCGGTGACGCGCACCAGCGAGCCAGGCCGGATCGCGATCAGCGTCGGCGGCCAGGATGGCCTGCTCCTCAACCTGGGCAAGTGCTGCAGCCCACTGCCCGGCGACGCCGTCACCGGCTATGTCTCGCGCGGGCGCGGCATGGTGATCCACCGGGTGGACTGCCCGAACGCCATCAAGTATTACCAGCGCGAGCCGGAGCGCCTGGTGGCGGTCGATTGGCAAGACCAGGGGGAGGAGTACTACCCTGCCCACCTCCAGGTGCTGGTGGTGGACCGCGTTGGCGTGCTGAACGCGATCACGGCGATCCTCAGCGAGGCGCGGGTGAACATCAGCCGCCTGAAGGTGAGCACGGCCCCCAACCGCACCGGCTTGCTGAACCTGACGATCGGGGTGCGCTCCACCGACCACCTCTCTACCCTGATGCGCCGCATCGAGTCGGTGAGCGATGTATTGGAGGTGCGCCGTTCCGAGCCCGGCTACGTGAAGAGCCGTTGAGGGCCCAGGGGGCTCCTACGGCGGGGGCACGGTGTGGGAAGGGTGTCTGACGCCGAGGACCCTATCGACAGCAGTTGGGGTGCTTCGCCCCTATCCCTCCTACACCCAGTACGCGGTCGGATCGCCGGCGTCTCGCCGGCCGGTGTAGGAAGCGTCCGACGCCGG
Source organism: Armatimonadota bacterium (assembly GCA_012512505.1). Taxonomy (GTDB): domain Bacteria; phylum Armatimonadota; class JAAZEB01; order JAAZEB01; family JAAZEB01; genus JAAZEB01. The sequence goes on from JAAZEB010000325.1 coordinate 4,435, forward strand.
GAAGATGGTACTCCTCCAAGAGATGGCCGGAGTGCCCGAGCCATCGGGCTTCTGCCGGGCGGCCGCGTCGCCACGGCACCCCTGCTGTCCTACCTTGGAAATGGTCTCTTGCCACCCGCCTAGCTGTACTGCCGACGAACGTTGCCATACAGGTGGGTTCTAGGCGCCCGCCTGGGAATCTGTCATCCTGAGCGAAGCGAAGGATCTCTTCCCAAGCGGCGCAGTCGCTGCAGTGCCCCCTGCGCGTCGGGCGACAGATCCTTCGCTGCGCTCCTCAGGACACGGGCTCGCGCATCTGCGGGCTGCCGGCAGAGATCCTTCGCTTCGCTCAGGATGAC
>JAAZEB010000326.1 GCA_012512505.1 Armatimonadota bacterium
GAAGCAGAGCCAGCCGGAGACACAGACGATCGTGCGTGCCGTGCGCGAGATCCAGCCGCACCTGGTGGTGGACCTGCACGAACTGCACCCGACCGACCGGACGGCCAGCTTCGTGGAGGCGATGGAAAAAGAAGCCGGCGCCAGCGCGGCGGTGGGTGCGGCCTGCAACGCGGCGATCGCGGCGGTGGTTGGCCCGCTGCGTGCCCAGTCGACCACTATCTACGCGCGCCCGGTGAACAACTACCGGGAGCCGCGCCTGATGCACCGCTACTTCGCGGTGCGCGAGGGGATCCCGGCCATTCTGGTGGAGACGCGGCGGCACGGAAACACGCCGCTGGAGACGCGCACCGCCACCCACTATGCTGCCCTGCAGGCCACGGCGCGCTACCTTGCCGGCTACGCCCTGCAAACGCCGCAGCGGGTGCAGGCCGCCTGGCTGGAGCCAGGGCCGGAACGGGAGCGGGCGCTGAAGGTAGAACAACTGGCGCGCACGCGGGCAGCCCAGAACCGACAGCTTGCCGGCCGCCGCGGCAGTGCCAGCACCGACAAGAAGCGTGAGGCACTGCGCAAGCAGCAGGCAGCGCGGAAGAAAAGCGGTGCCAAACGCTGAGATCGTGACGGAGCGCCATGAGCGAGCACCTCACCGCCGATGAGCTGACGGCTTGGGTGGAGATCGACCGCGGCGCCCTGGCCCACAACCTGGGACAGGTGCGCTCGCTGGTCGGGCCGGAGGTACGCCTGCTGGCCGTGGTGAAAGCGAACGCCTACGGGCACGGGGCGGTGGCGGCCTCGCGGGCCTTCCTGGAGGCCGGCGCCGACTTCCTGGGCGTCACCCGCGTGGAGGAGGCGCTGGAACTGCGCGACGCCGGGATCACCGCGCCGATCCTGGTGTTCGGCGCGGCACTGCCACATCAGGCCGGCGCGGTGCTGGCTCATCAGCTCTCCCAGACGGTGTGCACCCTGGAGGCGGCGCGTGCCCTCTCCGCGGCGGCCCAGGAGACGGGACGTACCGCCGCCGTCCACCTGAAGATCGACACCGGAATGGGGCGCCTGGGGATCCGCCCCGATGAAGCGCTGGAGTTCGTGCGCGCCCTGCGGGCCCTCCCCGGGATCCGCCTGGAGGGGATCTACACCCACTTCGCCACGGCCCTGGAGCGCGAGCGCGCCTTCATGCAGCGCCAGCTCCGCGCCTTCCTGCGGGTCACCGCCGCCATCGAGAAGGCCGGCCTGGGGCGGCCCCTGCTGCACGCCGCCAACAGCGCCGCCCTCCTGCGCGCCGAAGTGGCACACCTCGACATGGTGCGGCCCGGCACCGTGCTCTACGGGCAATACCCGGCACCCCACCTGCCCCGGCGCCTCGACCTGCGCCCGACCTGGCGCCTCAAGTCGCGCGTCGCCTTCGTCAAGCAGGTGCAGCGCGGCGAGGCAATCGGCTATGGGCGCGACTACGTGGCCCGGGCCCCACTGACGGTCGCCACCATTCCGGTCGGCTACTGCGACGGCCTCACGCTCACGTCGGTACGCACGGCGCGCTCGGCGCGCGAGCTGCTGCGCGTGCTGCGCGACTTCGGGCGCCGCGGCCGGGGTGGCGTGCAGATCCGCGGCAAGCAGGCGCCATTTGTGGGGCGCGTCGCCATGCAGATGTGCTGCGTGGACGTCACCCACATCCCCGACGTGCAGGTAGGTGACGAGGTCATCCTGCCGGCTCGCTTCACCCTCACCGACTCCCGACTGCCGCGCGTCTACCGGTAGCCCGCGCGGCCCGGTGCTGCCTCCACCGCCGGCCGATGGCGCGGGTGCTCTGGCCGGTTGTTCGGGGTGGGCGCGCTTGACACGCCAGTGGGGCCGGGCTATAATCGGGGCGACCAGGCGGGCTGCGCGCGCGGGCGCGGGCCCTCCAGGCGGCGCCGCGCAACGCTTCCGGGGCCCTTTGCCCCTGCTTCCTCCGGGGCGAAGGGCCCCGGGTGGTTGTGGATTGCGACGCGGCAGGGGTGCCGGCCGGCGGGGCACCGCTCGCGCTGACCAGAAAGCCTCCGGGAGGCGATGCCTTCAGTACTGTGCCGCCACCGCCTGGCTTGCCCTGGGATCCGGGAGCGGGAGCAACCGCCGCGGTGTCCTTGGATTGGTGTAGTGATGAAACTGGTGACCCTAATCTACGACAACGGAATCGATGAGGCGGTGATCGAGCAGATCGACGCCCTGGTAAGGCAGGTAGAGGACGAGCACGTCCGCGGCTGGACGCGCCTGTGTGATGTTCAGGGCTACGGTGGCCAGGGCTACCGGCGCGGTGATCCGGTCTTCCCGGGCACCAACAACGTGCTGTGGGTGGCCTTGCCGGACGAGCTGGTGGCCGAGGTGTGGCGGCGCATGCGCGCGCTGCAGGCTTCCTTCCGCCTCAAGCCGGGCATCACCATTCTGGCGCAGCCGGTGGAGGTGCTCGGCCCCGAGGCACCGCCGGCCGAGGCGCCGGGGAGTGGGAATGTCGTGTAGGCGCCGCTTACTGCTGGGGCTGTGCCTTTTCGCCGGCGTGGGCTGGCTGATGCGAAACCTGCGGCAGGCGCCACCGGCACCCCCCTCCCTGCGGCCGGTGCTGCGCCAGATCGTGGAGATTGAGCAGCCGCTGCGCGAGGCATGCCGGAAGTCGGCCGCGTTCGTGTCGCGCCCGCCGCAAGAGGCCGCGGCAAAACGCGCGGCGCTGGCGGAGCTGCGGCAGGCGGAGCAGGCCGCCCTCGCCGCGGCCGCCGCCTTCCGCAAGCTGTCGCTGCCTGCCGAGTTGGCCGGCGTGCCGGAGCTGCGCCAGGGCCTGGAGGCCAAGGCGCGGATGGCCACTACCTCCGCCCAGGCGATTGCCGCCGCCGCCGGAGTGGTGAAGGGCGAGGCGCACGCCGCCAACCGCACGCGGGATCTGCAAGCGGAAGCCAACCGCGCCGCCGCGGAGGCCGCCCGGTTGCTGCAGGCCGCGGCGCGCAAGGCACCACGGCCCACAGCGCCCAAATCGGGAGCGCCGTCGCACTCCTACCGCGGGGTGAAAGTATTGCAGTCCGCGTGCGTCTGATGGTAGCCGACCACGATTCCCGGCGCCCGGCAGGAAAGCTCGCTGTTGAAGCGGCACTCGCTCACCTTGCAGGCGCCCACCTGCCCTTTGGCGGATGGCGTCGCGTGCTTTTGCGATAGGGTGAAGGTGTCGCACTGCGGGTGATCGCCGCCCACCTGGATCGCGTTGGCGTGGCACTGCTGGTTCTGGTTGAAGAAGCACTCCGTTACGTCGCAGCTACTGACGGGTGGCATCATCGGCCGCACCTCCTCTCGGCAGCGAGATGTGCTGTTTTACCCGCTGCCGCCCCAGGGCAAACGCGCCCGCTTGCCAGACAGGCTGCGAGGGGAAAGGAAAACTCGCGATGGAGACCACGGCACTGAAGGCCGCCGCCGCCGACTTGCAGCAGCGCATCGGCTTGCGCGAGGAGCTGCTGGCCTTCTTCTATTCCGACCGCCAACCGGAGGGTTACCAGGTGCCCGGCGGCAAGCAAGTGTGCTTGATCGCCGCGCTCACCCGGGCACGGCACGGCGAGACGGTTTACTGCGACGCGGAGCATTACGGCTGTCGGGGATGCGGCCACTTCCTTGGTTTCGTGCCCCCGATGCCCACCATCGACTACTTCGTCTCCACCGGCATCCCCGGGAAGATGGAAGGGGAGCACTACAAGCAGTCGCCCGAACTGGTACGGCAGTACCGCGAGGAGTGCGCGATTGCCCCGGCACCGGCCCCCTACGCCGTGTTCAAGCCGGTGTCATGCCTGGTGGCAGACGAGCGCCCGGAGCTGCTCTTCTATTTCGGCACGCCGGATGAGCTGTCGGCGCTGGTGACTCTCGCCAACTTCGCCCGAGCGGACGACGGCGTCATTTGCCCGTTCGGCTCCGGGTGTGGCACGCTGATCTCGCGGGCGCTGGTGGAGGCGCGACACGAGCGGCCCCGGGCGATCCTGGGCCTGTTCGATCCCTCGGCGCGCCCTTGCGTGCCGGCCGACCGCCTCAGCTTCTCCGCGCCGCTGGCGATGTGGGCAGAGATGTTCGCCAACGCCCCGGAGAGCTTCCTGAAGACGGAAACCTGGAGCAAGGTGAAGCAGCGCATCGCCAGCGCCGGGTAGCCCAGACCAGGCCGCTCACGCCACGAAGCCGTGCTCGCGCATCCAGTCGCAGAAGCGGCGGGCGCAGCGGTCGAGGTTGGCCTCGCTGCCGCCGCCTTGCAGGGGCGAGCACATCTCGTAGGCCACGGTGCCATCGAAGCCGCCCTCGCGCAGCGCGCCAAGAAACGCCGCGTAGTCGATGAACCCCTCGCCCATCGGCACGGCGCGGACCAGATCTAGCTCGCGCTCGTAGTTCACCAGCGAAGGCAGGTAGCGGAAGCGAGGCCGCCGCACGTAGTCGGCCACCGTGGTCTGCACCGTCAGTGGCGCCAGCCGGCGGGCAGCAACTACCAGGTCGCAGCCCTGCAGAGCGGGCGCCCAGGCGTCAAACATCGCCTTGCAGTTTGGCTCGTCCACCTCGGCCAGGAAGTCGCACAGGCTCTCGTAGTGCGCGGCGAGGTCGTGGTGGTTCTGCACGCCGAGGGTGACGCCATAGTCGGCGGCGCGGCGGGCACACTCCTTGATGGCCTGGACGCACCTGTTCCACTGCAGGTCGTAGGAGATCCCCTCGCGCGGGAAGCCGGTGAAGAGGCGCACCCGGCTGCCGCCCAGGTCGTGCGCCAGGCGGGCAAGCTCGGTGACGTACAGGATCTGCATCTCGCGGAACGGCACGTCGGGCCGTTCCACGCCGCCGCAGAAATCGGTGTAGCCCGCCAGGCAGGCCATCTCGATGCCGTGCGTCTCCAGGAGGTCCCGCAGGCGGCGGCGCTCCGCCGCGTCCAGGTCGAGGGGCGAGGCGTGCGGGCGCTTGGCCATCACCATCACGCCGTCGAAGCCGAACTCAGCCGCCTTCTCGATCACCCGCGCCAACGGCAGCGCCACCTGACCGGGCCAGACGCCGGCGTACGAGACCGTGTGCAGAGCAGTCCTCATCGTCGTCCCCTCCCACCGCGCCTGTTCCTCGCCCGACCCCGCCCCTCCTGCCGTGCCGCCGGCAGGCGCGAACACACGAAACCGACGCCCCGCCCGCGGCGTAGTAGATCGCGGGTGGCCATCGCCATGATGGGAACGGCTCCGATGGTCACCCACCTGGATGAGGATGGGGAGGATGCCATGGGTCATCGCAGACGTTACACCCTTCTGGCCACGCTCTTGTGGGCCGTGCTGTGGGCTGCGCCCCGGGGCGCGGGCGCGGCAGCAGAGGCAGACCCGCTTCTGGCGCTGGTGCCGGCAGAGGCGGTGGGGGCAGCCCTGATCGATCTGCGGCCGGAAAGCGAGAGCCTGAAGGTGCTGGCCGCCGCCCACACGCCGGAGCAGGCGGCCACCCTCCGCGCCGGCCTTGCCCTGGCGCAGCAGTTCCTGCTGGCGCATTTCGCGCCGGGGGTGGACTTGGAGAAGGACGTGCTCCCCTGGCTCACGCGCCGGGTCGCTCTTTGCTGGCTGCCGGTGCCCGGCCAGAAGAACGCCGACCCCCTCCTGCTCATCGAGACCTCGGGGGGCACGCCGGCGGCGGCCGGTTTCGACCAACTGGTGCAGGCGGCGCTGCGGGCAAACCGGGCCGCCGCCGTGCCGCC
>JAAZEB010000327.1 GCA_012512505.1 Armatimonadota bacterium
CAGTGGATCACGTCGGCGCCGCGCAGCAGCGAGCGGTGCTGCCGGAGCAGGGTCATCGCCGCCCGGATGCCCCCCTCCAGGCGCACGATCGGAAGCGGGCCGAGCTGCGCGGCGGCCGGCGCCCCCGGCTGCAGTCGCGTCACCACGGCTACCCCATGGCCGAGGGCAGCGAGTTCCTCGCTCACGCGCCGCACGTGCCGCTCCACCCCGCCCCGCCGCGGGTGGAAAGCCGGGGTCAGCATCACGATGCGCATCGCTCGCCTTACCGCGATCCTCGCCGCAGCACGCGTCCGGGCAGCGCGCCGGTCTGCTTGCCGTCGCGCACCACCGCCACGCCGTTGACGAAGACGTGGCGGATTCCCTCCGGGTAGCGGTGCGGCTCCTCGTAGGTAGCGTGGTCGATCACCGTCGCCGGGTCGAAAGCCACCAGGTCGGCGTAGGCGCCCACCTGAAGGACGCCCCGCCGGGCTAGGCTGAGGCGCGACGCCGGCAGCCCGGTCATCTTGTGGATCGCCTCTTCCCAGGTGAGGACGGGCGTCTCGCGCACGTAGCGCCCCAGCACGCGCGGGAAGGTGCCGAAGCCGCGCGGGTGGATCCGGTCCTCGGCCAGCGGGCCATCGGCGTGGCGCGTGCCGCTGTCGGATCCCACGCTGGTGAGCGGATGCCGCAGCACAGTGCGCAGGTCCTCCTCGGCAATGGCAAAGGTGATGACGGCGACGACGCCGGTGGCCTGGGCCAGGATATCGATGACGGCCTCCGCCGGGGAGATGCCCCGCTCGCGGGCGATCTCCACCACGCGGCGGCCCTGCAGCGACCGGTCGTGCGGCGACACGCCGATCTGCAGGTGCTCCCAGTCCACAGCCATGCGGCTCATCTCCGCCAGGACCCGCGCGCGGGTGGCGGAATCGCGCAGGCGCTCGGCGACCTGTTCCACCGAGCCTTCCTGCATCCAGGCCGGCAGGGTGCGCACCCCCAGGCCGGTCATGAATGCGGTGTAGGGATACACGTCGCAGGCCACGTCGATGCCGGCGGCGCGCGCCGCGTCCACCCGGGCCAGGGTGTGCTGCACCTTCCCCCAGTTGGGCCGGTTCTCCGCCTTGTGGTGTGCCAGTTGCAGGCGCACGCCGGAGCGCCGCGCCACCTCCAGCGCCTCTTCCACTGCCTCGATCAAGCCATCGGCCTCGTCGCGCAGGTGGGTGGCGTAGAGGCCATCGACGGCGGCCACTTCCTCGGCCAGGACGGCGATCTCCTCCACCGTGGCATAGCGGCCTGGGGGGTACTCCAACCCGGTGGAGAGGCCAACGGCGCCCTCCTCCAGCGCCTCACGCAGGAGGTCGCGCATTTGGCGCAGCGCCGCCGCGTCGGGAGCGCCGCGCTCCCAGCCCATCACCCGCTTGCGCAGGGTGCCATGGCCCGCCAGGAATGCCAGGTTGGCGGCAGTTCCCATCTCCTCGACGCGGGCCATGAACTCTCCCAGGGAGCGCCAGGAGAAGCGCCCGCTCCAGTGCGAGAGGCGCCGCTCCATCTCGAACTCCGGCGTGTTCACCGCCAGGCCCAACTGCAGCCCGCAGTTGCCACACACCTCGGTGGTTACCCCCTGGCGCACGGTGCTGGACATCTGCGGCACGCGGAGGATGGTGGTGTCGGAGTGGGTGTGCAGGTCGATGAAGCCGGGGGTGACGAAGAGGCCGGTGGCATCGCTGCGGCGCCCCGGCAGCGCCGAGAGGTCGCCAATGGCGACAATCGAGTCGCCCTCAATGCCGACGTCAGCTCGGAAGCGGGCTGCCCCCGTGCCATCCACCACCGTGCCACCCGACAGAATCTCCATCAATACTGCTCACCCTTCTGCCAGGAAGGATACCACATTTGCCGGCCACACACAAGGCACGGCGAACCAGCCCGGCGCCAGGGACCGCCTCCCCGCGTTGCTGCCAGCGCCAGGAGATCAGGCCACCTCCGTGGAAGAGAGAGGCGGCATTCTGTGGTGCGCCTCTCCATGGGCGCTTGCGCGGGTTGGCGAAGGAAGGCGCCGGTTTGGGCGGGCGCCAACGGCGCCTCCGTAACCAGCCGAAAGGACCAGGTGATGAAACGTTTCTCGTTTATGCTGCTGCTGGCTGCGGCCGGCATCGCCATCTCGAGGATGGCGGTGATCTCCGCCACTGAAGTGACGCCCCCCAAGGGGTTCGTCGCCCTCTTCAACGGCAAGGATCTCACTGGTTGGCAGGGCCTCGTAGAGCTGCCGACGCGGATGAAGCTGCTGGCCGACCCGGCGCAGCTTGCCGCGGTGCAGAAGGAAGCCAACGAGAAGTACCTGCCCCACTGGACCGTCCGTGAGGGCGGCGTGCTGCACTACGACGGCAAGGGCAACAGCCTGCAGACCGTCAAGGACTACGGCGATTTCGAGCTGTGGGTGGACTGGAAGATCGGACCCCACGGCGACAGCGGCATCTACCTGCGCGGCAACCCCCAGGTGCAGATCTGGGATCCCGCCGACTGGCCGGAGGGCTCCGGCGGCCTCTACAACAACCAGAAGAACCCCAGCAAGCCGCTGAAATGCGCTGATCGCCCCATCGGCGAGTGGAACACCTTCCACATCATTATGAAGGGCGAGAAGGTCTGGGTCTACCTGAACTCGACGCTGGTGGTCGACAACGTGACGATGGAGAACTTCTGGGAGCGCGACAAGCCGATCCCGGAGAAGGGCCCCATCGAGCTGCAGCACCACGGCAACCCGCTGGAGTTCCGCAATATCTTCATCAAGGAGCTGTAGCCAATCACCGGCCGGTGCGGGGGCGGCGCCTGCCATCCTCGCACCGGCGCCTCTCCCTGGCCAGGCGGATCGGTGCCCCCCGAAGCACCCAGAGTGAAAGCAAGAGCGTTGGACTCGAACCTGCAGATGGCCCACGGCGAACGGCAACCGACACGCGGCGGCCGGGGGTGCCCTCACCCGGCGCGGTTTCTCCTCCTTCCCCTATTGCTTTTCGTGGCTGGCAGCGGGCCGGCGCGCGCCGATACCTTCGCGGTGCATAGCGAGCGCACGGAGATCGCGATCGACCGGGAGAGCGGCGCGGTCGTCTCGCTGAAGGACCGCCAGACGGAGCGCGAATGGCTGGCGCCGGGGGGCGGCGGGCGCCTCTATGCGATCACCCTGCGGCGCCCCGGCCAGGAACCGTTGACTGTGGACCTGACGCAAGCCACCGCGGTGAAGGTGCGCCGCGTGCTGGAGAGCGTGCAGATCCAGGTCGAGGCGCACGGCGACCTCCCGCTGGGCGTGCGGGTAAACCTGGCGGTGGACCCGCAGTGGGGCCTCCTGGCCGGGCGCATCACCGTCAAGAACAAGACCAACTTCGCCGTGCAGGCGGTCCGCTTTCCCCTCCTCACCTTCCCGGCGCGGCTAGGCCCGGACGCCGACGACGACCGGCTGCTGCTGCCCTACTGCGACGGGCTGGAGATCCACAACCCCGAGGCTAACCTGACGGGCGAGCGCGCCGGGCAGTATCCCGGCGCCGCTTCGCTGCAGCTTCTGGCGTTCTACGATGGCGGCGGCGGCCTCCTGAGCGCCACCTTCGACCGCGACGGGCATCGCAAGCTGCTGGGAGCAGAGCGCGCCGGGGAGGCGCTGGCGCCGCTGATCACCCACTACCCCGCCCTCGACGCGCGCGCGGAGTGGACCCTCCCCTACCCGGTCATCCTGGAGGCGTTCTCCGGTGATTGGCAGGCGGCCGCCACGCGCTACCGGGCGTGGGCCGAGCGCCAGCCCTGGTGCCGCACCCCGCTGCGCAAGCGCAAGGAGATCCCTGCCTGGGCGTTCCAGCCCGCTTTCTACTACGCCGTCTCCCTGCGCGGACAGGCGCCTCCCGACGGCGGGGATCGGGTGGAGCGGCTGGCGGAGCAGATAGCCGCTTACCGCGAGACACTCGGCGCCCCGGTGGTGGCGATGCTCATGTCGTGGGAGAAGCACGACACCTGGGTGACGCCCGACTACTTCCCTCCCTATGGCGGCGAGGCCGGACTGCGCGCGTTGACCGCCCGGCTCCGCCAGGAGGGCAACCGCAGTCTGGTCTTTCTCTCGGGGCTGAAGTGGACGCTGCGGAAGCAGATCGACGGCGAGCAGTTCAGCGGCGAGGAAAGCTACCGGGAGCGCGCTGAGGCGTGGGCGATTGTGGGCGACGACGGCCAACCGCAGCGGCTGGGCCAGCCGGAGGACGACGTTGGCGAGCACGCGCAGATCTGCCCGGCCACGCCACTGGCAGGCGAGCTGCTCTCCGAGGCGGTGCGCCGCTGCCAGGAGTTGGGGATCGACTGCGTGCAGGTGGATCAGATCGTCGGTGGCGGCCTGCCGCCCTGCTACAGCACGACGCATGGCCACCCGCCCGGCGGCGGCAACTGGTCGGCGCGGGCCCTCTACGCCCTCTTCAAGCGCCTGCGCCAGGAGGGCCGGCAGCGCAACCCAGACTTCCTGTTGCTGATGGAGGAGCCCGGGGAGTTCTTCATCCCGGTGCTGGATGCCTACCACGCCCGCGACTATGCCGAGGGGCGCTGGCCCCGCGAGGGCGCCGGCGTGCGCGGCGTGCCCCTTTTCACCTTCGTCTATCACGACTACTGCCTCGGCTACGGGGGCGACTCGGCCCCGCTGAACACCTCGCCAGAGCGTGCCAACCCCTATCAGCACGCGCTGAACCTGGTGAGCGGCAAACTGCCGGCCGGCGCGGTGTGGAGGCGCTGGCAGCCAGCAGCGGAAGTGCATGGCGATCAGGTGGCCCTGCTGCGGAACGCCCTGGCGCTGCTGAACACTCCCGCCGGTGAGGTGCTGTTGAAGGGGCGGATGCTCCCCACGGAACCTCTGCGCGCGGCGCCGTTGCTGCTCCGCTTCCCAGGGGCAGCAGCCGCCGAGGAGCGCTCTTACCCGGCCTTGCCATTTGCCTGCTACGCGCTGCCGGACGGGCACACCGTCCGCGTGGTGGCCAACCTTGGCAGCGAGCGGCAGCGCGTGGAGGTGCCGATCGCCGCCACCGGCGTTCCGGGTCAGCGCCTCAGCCTGACGATCTACGTGGCCGAGGGGGGCGAGGTTTCCCGGCGCACCGACAGCACCTTCACTCCCAGCAGCTACCCGGTGCTGCTGTCGCCCCTCTCTGCCGCCATCGTGGAGAGCACCCCCGCCGGCATCGAGCTGGTGCGCTAAGCACCGGCCCTTGACGCTCTCGCGGCCGGTATGGTAGAATGGGGGCCACACCGCAACGCGGGTTTGGAGGCAAACCACTTTGGCTGAGACGAACACCCCTATCGCCACTTCTGCCCAGGGCACGCTGGCGCACCCGCTGGCGCGCACCCTGGCGCTGACCACCCTGTGCGCCGCGCTCACCGCGCTGGGCGCCCAGGTGGCGTTCCGCGTGCCGTTCATGCCGGTGCCGGTAACGCTGCAGGTTTTCTTCGTGCTGCTATCCGGGGCCGTGCTAGGCAGCCGCCGCGGCGCCTGGAGCCAACTCCAGTACCTGGCCCTCGGCGCGGCGGGCCTGCCCGTCTTCTCCGGCGGGCAGAGCGGGCTGACCGCCTTTGCCGGCCCAACGACGGGCTACCTGCTCGGCTTCGTCGCCATGGCCTGGGTAGTCGGCCGGCTCACCGAACGCGCGGCACGCCCCTCCTGGCTGCGCGCCTTCGTCGCCATGCTGGCCGGCATCGCCGCGCTCTACCTGCCGGGAACGGCGTGGCTCTCGCTGTGGCTGCACTTCACCGGCATGGCGGGCAGCGATGCCCTCTCCCGAGCGTTCCTCCTCGGCGTGACGCCGTTCTTCGCGGTGGACCTGGTGAAGGCCGCGCTGGCCGCCGGCCTCGCCACCCGGCTGTGCCGCCGGTCGGCCTGAGCCGCGTGTCCCACGCGCTCAGAACGTCTGGCCGAGGGTAAAGTGGACCCGGAGCTGGTCGCCGTAGGCAAAATCGAGGCGTAGGGCGCCGAGCGGAGTGAGGTAGCGCACGCCGACGCCCGCGCCCAACTGCAGCGACGGATTGCGGTACTGGCGGAAGTCGGTCTCAAAGCCAGGCGCATCGGTGAACTGGAAGTCGCTGCCCCAGGCGTGGCCAGCGTCCACGAAGGCGGCGCCGATTATCTCGGCCCCAAACGGCCAGCGCAGCTCGGCGTTTACCACGAACATGCTGTCGCCCCAGAACCGGCCCTCGCGGTAGCCCCGCACCGTGCTGGCGCCTCCCACGAAGTACTGCTCGAAGAACGGCATATCGCCCAGCGCGGTGCCGACCATCACCCGGCCGGCCAGCACTGGGATCCGCTGGCGCTCGCGCTCGGTGAGCGCCCTCAGGTCGGCGCCGTTTAACGCCCGGTAGACGCGGTACTCGCCCTGGGGCTTCAGCAGCGGGCCGCTCCCCCCTTCCGAGCCGCGCCCGACGAGCGCGACTTCCGCCGCGCCGGACGCATAGGTGCCGTCGGTGGGGTAGATCAGCGAGTTGCGCCGATCCCAGGTGAGTTGGCCGGCGACGCCAAGCAGGGTGCTGTCGAGGCTGGGGGTGTCCGGCGTCAGGAACTCCGGCGGGAGGTTGAAGACCTCCACGTCTTCAAACCGGGCGTTGAGCGCCAGGGTGCGGCCGCCCCCCAGGCCGCGGGTGACGCCGGCCTGAACGCCGCTGTGCCGCTCGTGGTAGCGGCCGATCTCCTGGTCGGGCACGAAGAGCACGTTCTGGGTGAAGCGGTACTCCACCAGGCTGAAGAGGCGCGCGGTGTAGGCCATCCGCTCGGCCAGGATTGGGGTGGCGTAGGCTACTTCACCGCCGATGCGCCCCTCGATAGAGCCGATGTTCAGGCCCACGCGGAGCTGCTCGGCGCGCCCGCGGAAGTTGTTCTCGATGAAGGTGATGTTGCCCACCAGACTCTCGGCAGGGCTATAACTCAAGCCAAAGTTGATGGCGCGGCTGCGCGCCTCCTTCAGGTTCCAGGTGATCAGCGCCTCGCCCGCCGCCGTGATCTGCACCTCCGGCTCGATCCGCTCGAACAGGCCGAAGCGCTGCAGGCGAAGGAAGTCCTGCTGCAGCCCGCGCTCGGAGAACAGCTCCCCGACCCGCAGCTCCAGCGCCTGCTCCACCACGCTCTGCCGCACTCGCTCCAGCCCGACGATGTCGACATCGGCGACGCGCACTTCCTGCACCGGCACCGTCAGCACCCCCTCGGGGCTGATAAGGATCTCGTCCGGGATCCGGGCGACGTAACCGCGCACCCGGTAGGCCGCCTCGATCTCCCGGAAGCCGCGCAAGATCGTCTCGCGGCTGGCCACCTGACCGCGTTCCACCGGCAGCAGGCGGCGCAGCTCCTCCTCGCTAAGCACGGTGTTGCCGGTGAAGCGCACCGCGGTGAGGCGCGGGTACTCGACGACCACGAAGGTGATGCGCGCGCCCTCCGGGGTGAGCTCCACCTCTGGCGGCCCCACCGTCTCAAAGAAGCCGAGGCTGCGGATGTGCTGCAGGTCGCGCTCCACGTCGGCGCGGGAGACCAACGCCCCGGGGCGCGTGCGGAGGAGGGCCAGGATCGCCTCGGTGGAGATCTGCTCGTTGCCGCGCACCGCCACCGCCGCCACGCGGACGCCAGCCTCGGGGATGGCCGCCAGACCGACAGCGGCCTCTCCCGCCCGACCAGACCCCGGCGGCAGCAGCAGCGCGGCCAGCAGCGCCAGGGTGAACGTCAACCGAGATCGCATGGGTGCTCTCCGCAATCTGCAAGGGCTCAGGCGGCGCGCGCGGCAGCGTGCCCTCGTGCAGCCGCCTGGACGAGGCGTACATACCCCGCGTCAGGTGCCGGCAAACCCGGTGCTCCTCCTGGCCCCCCGATCTCGGGGGGTCAGGGGGGCCACTTCCGGCAACAGGGAAACCGGCTCCGGGTGGCAAACAACGAGAGCGATCACATCCTTAAACTCAGGGGGGTAACACGCGATGAGCGATCGCATAGACACCGGCAAGGCGCCGGCCCAGTTGCCGAAGGGGATGCCGGTTCTGTTCAGCGGCGGGGTGACGACGGTGCCGGACGAGGTGGCCGAACGGTATCAACCGGGCGACCGGGTGGTGGTGCTGCAAAGCACGGGCGACGTGCTGCTCATTCCCCAGGCCCAGCACGCCCTGGTGGATGAGGCGGTCAGGCGCGCCTACGCCGCTTTCCAGGCGCTGGGGAACGTGCCGGACACGGCCATCGACCGCTTCTACGACGAGTTTGCCGCGCGCCTGGCGGACGACGACACCTGGGCCCCGATCGCCGAGGCGAACCGGGCGGATGTTGACCGGGCGCGCATCCGCCGCCGCTCGACCACCCGCCTGGTGGCCGACGAGAAGATGCGCCGCGGCATGATCCAGGGCCTGCAGGAGTGGCGCAACACGCCCTCCTTGCGCGACCGGGTGGTGGAGACGATAACGCACCCCGGCTGGAAGGTGGAGCAGGTTCTCAGCGGCCTGGGCGTGGTTGGGTTCGTCTTCGAGGGGCGCCCCAACGTCTTCGCCGACGCCACCGGCGTGTTGCGCAGCGGAAACACGACGGTGATGCGCATCGGCAGCGACGCCCTGGGCACGGCGCAGGCGATCGTGCGGCACGCGCTGCAGCCGGCGCTAGCGGCGGCCGGCCTTCCCGAGGGGAGCATCGTCCTGGTGGAGAGCGCGGAGCATGCCGCCGGTTGGGCGCTTTTCTCGCACCCAAAGCTGGGCCTGGGCGTGGCGCGTGGCTCCGGCCGGGCGGTGGAGCAACTTGGCAGCATCGCCCGCCAGGCCGGAATCCCAGTGAGCCTCCACGGCACCGGCGGCGCCTGGATCGTGGCCGACGAGACCGCCGATGCCGAGAAGTTCCGGTTGGCCATCTATCACTCGCTCGACCGCAAAGTGTGCAACACGGTGAACACCATCTGCGTGCCCGAGGCGCGAGCGGTGGATCTGGTGCCGGTGGTACTGGCGGCGCTGCAGGCGCGCGGCGAGCAGCTTGGCTACGCCTATAAGCTGCACGTGGCGGAAGGCTCCGAGCGCTTTGTGCCCCAGGAGCTGTTCCACACCCGAGCGCCGATGCTGCGGGCCCAGGGGATCGTGGAGGAGACGTTGGCCGAGCCGCTGGCGGGCGACCGCCTTGGCCACGAGTGGGAGTGGGAGCAGACGCCCGAGGTGACCCTGCGCGTGGTGCGCGACGTGGCGGAGGCGGTGGCGCTGTTCAACGACCAGAGCCCTCAGTTTGTGGCCTCCCTGATCGCCGAGCGCCCAGAGGCGCACGACCGCTTCTTCCGCGCCATCAACGCCCCCTTCGTGGGCAACGGCTTCACCCGCTGGGTGGATGGGCAGTACGCGCTGCACCGCCCGGAGCTGGGGCTGTCGAGCTGGCAGTTCGGCCGCCTCTTCGGGCGCGGCGGCATCCTGACCGGCGACGGCGTCTACACCATCCGCCTGCGCGTGACGCAGTCGGATCCGGATGTCCATCGCTGAGCGAGGTGGCTGGTGTTCCTGTTCAAGAAGCTCGTGTCGCCGCTGCTGTTTCCCCTGCCGGTGAGCGTGCTGCTCCTGCTCGCCGGGGTGCTGCTGCTCTGGAGTGGCCGGCGGAAGCGCGCCGGCGTTCTGGCCGTGACGCTGGGCACCGGCCTGCTGCTGCTCTTCTCCAGCCCGTTCTTCCCGGGCTGGGCACTGCGCCGCCTGGAGCAGCAGTACCCCTACTACACCCCCGCTGCCGCTGCCGGCCGCGAGGTGAAGTGGGTGGTAGTGCTGAGCGGCGGCAGCAACGACGACCCAAGCCTGCCGCTCACCGGACGACTCTCCCCCGAGTCGATCGCCCGCCTGGTGGAGGGAATCCGCATTGCCCGGCAACACCCCGGGGCGCGCCTCTTCCTCACCGGCGGGGTGCCGGAGAGCATCCGGCCCGAGTCGCACCTGCTGCGCGAGCTGAGCATTGACCTTGGCTTTCCGCGCGAGCGGATCGTGATCGAGGGGAAGACGCGCGACACCGAGGAGCAGGCGGTGGCCATCCGGCAGGTGGTGGGCCGCGACGCCTTCGTGCTGGTCACCTCGGCCTCGCACATGGCGCGCTCGGTAGCGCTGTGCCGCCGGCAGGGGTTGGAGCCGATCCCGGCCCCCACCGCGCACCGGATCCGCCGGGCGATGCGCCGGGAGCCGCTCACCCTGCGCAAGCTCTATCCCTCGGTGTACTATCTGGATGCCGCCACCACGCTGGTCTACGAGCGACTGGGGCTGCTGTGGGCCCGGCTGCGTGGCAACGCCTGATCGCCGGGGTAGGGGTTGGGGGCCGCCCAGGGTGGGTAACCTCTACCCTGAGTCCGTGACGCCCTGAAGGGAGCTAAGCCGATGCCGAAGTACCGAGCACAGGTGCCCTATATCGACGACATGGGTCGCGAGCGCCTGGGGTCCATCGAGGTAGAGGTGCGGGGAGGCGACCCGGACGAGCTGGCTCAAGCCGCCGTGGACGAGTGGGAGAAGCGCCACCCGGAGCGGGCGGGCATCGCCCCGGAAGACCTGGCCTGGGAGCAGGTGGAGGACGAAGAGTAACCGCCCGCCCGGGCATAGGAGGGGCGGGTCACCGTACCCGCCCAATGTAGGAGGGTCTCCGACCCCGATGTGTTCACCCCTTGGCGCCCCAATCGGCGTCGGAGACGCCTCCGATGGCGGGGTAAGACCGCGGTCGGAGCGCCGGCCTCTGGCCGGCGACGAGGATGCCGGCGGGACGCCGGCGATCCGGCCCATCGGCGGGGGCGCGCATCCTCGGCGGCCGGCGATCCGGCCCATCGGCGGGGCGCGCCTCCTACGGCGGCCGGCGATCCGGCCTGGCGGCAGGGGGCGCCTCCTACGGACGGACTTCGACCACCCGGCCGGTGCGCCAGCTCTCCAGGGCGGCGGTGATCGTGCGCACTGTCTCTACCCCCTCGGCAATCGAGCAGGCGAACGCCCGCTGCCCCTCGACGGCATCGAGGAAGTGGTGCGCCTGGCGGATGAAGGGGGTATCGCGCTCGGCCGGGTAGGGGTCGCTCCACTCCCACTCCTCGCCGCGGTTCAGGCCCAGGCGTTGGGTGCGCAGGTCTAGCCGCAGCGTGCCGCGTTCCCCAGCGAAGTCGAGCTGTAGGTCGTTGTTCTTCTGAAACTGGTTGAGCGTCAGGCTGACCAGGAACACCCCGGAGCGGCGCAGCGTCAGAGCGACGGTGTCTTCCACCGTCACCCACGGGAGCACCAGGTGGTCAGCCTGGCAGCAGACGTGCGTCTCCAGGCCAAGGCACCACTGCACCAGGTTCACGCTATGCGTGAGGGCATCTTGAATCGCGCCCCCGCCGGTGGCTTGGTCGCGGTAGTAGACCTCGGCATAGGCCGGCCGGTAGCGCGGGAACTCCTGCCCCATCACGCCCAGCACATGCCGCACCGGGCCGATCTCGCCCGCCTCCAGGCGTGCCTTCAGCGCGGCCACCAGCGCCAGTGAGCGGTAGACGTACGCCGTGCCGGAGACCCCGGGCGCCCGCTCCGCCGCCGCCTGGAGACGCTCCGCCGCGGCCACGTCCAGCGTCAGCGGTTTCTCTACCAGCACATGGCAGCCGGCCGCCAGCGCGCGCGTTGCCATCGGCTCGTGCAGCGGCGCCGGCGTCGCCACCACGACCACCTGCCCCGCCGAAAACGGCACCTGCTCCCAGCAGGAGTAGGTAGCCGCCAGCGGGTAGGCCGCCGCCAGTGCTGCCAGGCGGTCCGCGCGCGGCTCGCATACTGCCACCGCCGCTCGTCCCGTCTGCAGGAAGCAGCGCGTGTGCCGCTCCCCAATCGACCCGGCGCCAACCACGAGGACATCATGCTTCATCGGTAGGTCCTACCAGATCGTCCAGCCGCCATCCACCACCAGGTTGTGGCCGGTGCAGTAGCTGGAGGCCTCCGAGGCGAGGAAGACAACGGCGCCCATCAGTTCGTGGGGCTCGCCCACGCGCTTCAGCGGCACCCGCTCTTCCAGGCGGCGGATGAACTCCGGAGACTGCTGGCGCAAGGGCGCGTGCGGGAACGCCCCCGGTGAAAGGCAGTTCACCCGGATGCCATCGCGCGCCCAGTAGGCCGCCAGGTGGCGCGTCAACTGGATCAACGCCCCCTTGACCGCGTGGTAGTTGGGCGGGCTGGTATACTCCAGACCCTCGTAGACCTCCGGATAGCTGGCCACCAGGCCGTACATGCTGGCGACGTTGATGATGCTGCCGCCGCCGTTGGCGCGCATGTGCCGGGCCGCCTGCTGCGCCGCCACGAACTGCCCGGTGACGCCCACGGTCAGCGAGTAGTCGAACTCCACCGCTGTTGCCTCGTCCTGGCGGGGGGTCGGGCCGCGATAGCCGTTGTTCACCAGCACGTCCAGTCGGCCGGCGTGGGCCACCACCTGGTCGATGCCGGCCCGCACGCTCGCCTCGCTCGCCAGGTCAATGGCCACGGCGAAGTGCGCGGGGCCCAGCGCCTCCGCCAGGTGCTGGCAGTGATCCAGGTTGCGCGAGGCCACTGCCACCCGGGCGCCCGCCTGGGCCAGCGCCCGGCACATCGCCGAGCCGAGGACGCCAGCACCGCCGGTCACCAGGGCCACCTTGCCTTCCAGCGAGAAGAGTTGCCGCAGCGTCGGCTCCATGGTTCCTCCAAGCATTGGGGCGCACCGCCGCCTGTCCCTACCGCGCCACGATCTTTGGCTCGGCCCACACGGCCCAGTCGAACTCGTAGGTACCCAGCGAGTCGGCCACCAGACTGAGGACAACCACCTGGCCAGCGAAACGTGACAGATCCACCTGCACCGGCTGCCAGGGATGGCCGGGGAGCAGGTGCGCCACCCAATGCGGGCCGCCGTTCACCTCGACGGCGAAGCCCACCCCCTTGGAGGCAGAGCCGTCGCGGATGCCTACCTGCGCTTCCAGGCGCGCCGGCGTTTCCGGCAGGCGCAGGATGTAGTCCACCACGATGCGGCCGTGGTTGGGCGGGTGGGTGGAAAGCGCCCGCCGGGTGACGCCGCCCACCGTGGCCTCGGCCGGCATCGCCTGGGCAAAGCCGGAGGGAGGCTGCTCGATGCCGTTGGCTCCCACCAGCGCCACCAGGCGCGGGGCAGTGATCAGATCGAGGGGAAGCTCTGTCTCGGGTGGCTCCGCCAACAGCAGCCGCGCCGTTCCCGGCAGGGGCATCCGGATCTCGTAGCGGTCGGCCCCGGCGGCGGTCACCGGCAGCGGCCCGGCTGGCCCGAGGGCGGCAACGACCCTTTTCGGGCTGTGGACGACTACCGCCTGGGGCGCCTGGCTCTCCGCCACCACCCGCGGCTGACGGATGAGCGCCCAATCGAACGTCGCCTCCCCGCGCGGCCCGGGATGTGTCTCCAGCCGGATCACCGCCTCCTGGCCCCGCAGCGCCGAGAGATCCAGCCGCAACGGCCGTGGCTCTCCCCCATCGTTGTGAACCTCAGCGGTGAGGGGCGCCTGCCGCGTGGTCGCGGGCCAGGCGGAAGCGCGGAAGGTAGCGCCATCCGACTTGCCGATGGCCCCGTCACGCAAGCAGACGCCGGCCTCGAAGCGGATCCGCGGACGATTCGGCAGCTTCACGCGGAACTCGACGAAGGAGACCCCGATCCCCTGGGCCCGGTCAATCCCGGCACGTGTGTCACGCGCGGTGAACCGCCAGGGCGGGTGCAAGAAGATGCCGCCAGACTCGGGGGTGCTGTTGCCCCCGGAGGGGTCGCCGAAGAAAGCGCTCGGATAGCGGCGCTCCGTCCCATCGAAGAGGCGCACGCCCCCCTCCGCCGGGCCGCCGAAATCCCACAGCCGGGCCACCTCCGCGTCACGATCTCCCAGACTGATAGCCGCCAGGTCGCCACGCACCCCGGTGTGCCGGACCACGGCGGTGGCCGGGAGCCGGGTGATGTGGAACGCCTGCAGGTCGCGCGGCTCCGACCGGTAGGTGTAGCTCTGGGCCGGATCGAGGCCGAGGAGGCGCTCCTCGTCGTAGGCCTGCCAGCCGGGAATGCTGCCGGGCAGCGCCGCCGTGGAGACCCCCTCCACGCGCCGGTAAACCTCCGTACTCCGGCCATCCGGCAGTACCGCCTTCAGTACCACGCCGCGGTCGCGGACCAGGTCGGCGCGGCCGCCGTTTGCCAGGCGGTAGCGGAAGAGGACGCCGTCTGGCCAGGGCGCGGTGAAGTCGGGCACTGCCTGAGTGCGCTGGAAGAACACCGCCTCGGCGAAGAACGGTGCCAGCAGCTCGCCCTCCTCCTGGAGTTGGCGGCGGTCAAGATGGGCCAGCGTGGGGATGATGCCGAAGTGGTCGTAGCCGCGGCGCCACGCCTGGTAGAGGCCAGCACCGGTGGGATTCGCCATGCCGAGGTAGCCGTAGAGCGTCGTGTGGGGCGTGAAGATGGCGGAGCTGATCGGGTGTGCCAGGGCGATCAGGCGGTCGCTCCAATCCCCGTCGGCGTGGTTGAGGCCGTGGAGGTGGCGCTGGGCAAACGCCTCATAGCGGTAGGTGACCTCGTCGAGCCCCTCGCCGGAGAGCGCCACGTTGGGGAGCGCCGCACACAGCTCCCGGTGCAAGGCAAGGTTGCCCTGCAGGCAGTTCATCCCATCGATGCGACCGTTGTGGTCGTTGAAGATGCACAGCGTTTGGTCGAGGTGGAGGGCATCGATCGGGTAGCGCGCGCACAGCTCCTTCATGCGGCTGACGAAGAGCTGGCGCCAGGCTCGGCTGGCGGGGTTGATATAGGCAAACTTGATGGGTGGATCGGCGCGGTCCCACAGCCACCACTGCGGCTCGTGGGTGAACGGGTCGCGGATCTGCTGGGCGCGGAACTGCTCGTAAAGCGGGTTCAGCGGGTCGCAGCCGAAGTAATTGACGTGGGGCATCACGCGGAAGCCGAGGGCACGGGCGCGCTCGCACCAGGGGCCAAACTCGGGGACGGCGGTGTAGTCCGGGTAGTTGCGGTCGTAGCCGTCGCGGCGCCAGTGCGGCACGTAGAGGAGCGTCTCCGCCGGCTGGAGACGCTGGGCCAGATCCTCCAGCAGCGCCCGATCCAGCGGGGCGATGACCACGCAACGGATGCGCGCCATCCACGCCGGGCGCCGCGCCCGGATCGCCGCCAGCCCATAGGCCTGCTCTGCCCACTCGCGGTAGAGGCGTGCCCCCTCCAGCCAGCTTCCCTGATAGGGCTGCACCCGCCAGGTCACCGAGCGCAGCCGCTCCACGGCGCTGAAGGGCGCGTCGGCGCGCGTCTCGAACGCCAGCCGGGCGCGGCCCGCGCGGCGGTTGAGCCACAGCGTCTTGAACCGCCCCGCCTGATCATCGCTCCAGATGAGGAAGCCACCCCGCTTCCCCTGCAGCAGAACGAACTGCGCCTCCCAGCCGACCGGGTACTCGAATGACCAGTCGCCATCCGGGGCGCCCGGCCCAAAGCGCAGGCCGCTGTTGCCCGGCACCAGCACCGCCACCGAAGACGGCACCACCCCCAGCGCCCACTGCACGCCCACCAGCGGCGCGGCGCCCACCGCGGCCGTCTGGCGGATCACCAGGGCGTTGCCCTCAGCGGTGGCGGTCTGCGAGAGCCGCTCGCCCCCCGGCCAAACCGCCTGCACGCGCCCGCCGCGGCCGGAGAGGCGCGGTGCCGTCCGGGCGCCGACCGTCGCCGTTACCAGTTCCCGGCTCCGGCGCACGCCGGTGGCGGTTCCGCCAGCCGACCCGGGGATCACCAGCGTCTCGCCGGTGAGGCGGTTCTTCAACTCCACCAGCATGCCCGCCCGGAACCCGGCCAGCCACCCGGGGCCTTGCAAGCGCGTGGTGGCCGGCGCCGCCTTCGCGCTGGCGGCCCCCAGCAGCAGCACGGCCGAGAGCAGCAAGAGACGCCTGGTTGCGCGCGCGTCCATCGGTTCGTCCTCCATGGTCTGGCAGGATCGTGCCGGCGGCAGGGGGTGCCCGGTGAGGGGCAGCCGGCGAGTGGCGGGGCCGCGGCCATCGGGGCGGACCCGGATCCTGCCGGCCGAGTTCGGCAGGCGTCGGAGCGCTTCCTGCCCGGCAGGAACAGGAACAGGCGGCCGGGCGAGCGAAGACTCAGAGGGGTTGGGGCGTGGCCCCTCTCCCCAGGGACGCGCGGCTGCCGATCCGTTCACCAGGCAGCTTCATTGGCTCGACACCCCGGCAGGATACCGCCGGGCACGAAGGGATCAGCCATGGTACTTTGGGTTTTCGCCCTGTTGGGCACGGTGACCGTCGGCGCGGCCGCGGCGGAGGCGCCGGTACTGAAAGAGCTCAGTGCGACCGGCAGCGCCGAGATGCTGCGTAACGCCGGCTTCGAGAACGCCGAGGGAGACCAGGCGGCGGCCTGGGGCCCCTACGGCGATGGCTACCGCCGGGTGGCGGCGGAGGGCCGCCAGGGAAGCAGCGCTATCCTGTGCGAGAACGCCACGGCGGAGGGAAGAGCCGGTGCCCAGCAGGGAGTCATCCTGAACCGCACGCGGCCGGCCCCGCTGCTCGTCACCGGGTGGAGCAAGGCCGAAAACGTCTCCGGCACATCCAACCCCAGCTACTCGCTTTACGTAGACCTCACCTATGCCGATGGCACCCCCCTCTGGGGGCAGAGCTACGCCTTCGCGACCGGCACGCACGACTGGGAAAGAGCTGAGATCCTCATCGTGCCGGAGAAGCCGATCGCCAGCCTGAACATCCACTGCCTCTTCCGCGAGCACAGCGGGCGCGTCTGGTTCGACGACATCTCCATTCGGGAGATGGATCCGGGAGAGCACGGCACCGTGTTCGACGGGCGGCCGGTGGAGCCGGGCAGCCTGCCTCGCGCCGGACGCAGCCGGACCCTCAGCACGCGCAATGGCCTCAGCCTGCGCTATGACGAGCAGAGCGGGCGCGTGGCCGGGCTGTCGCTGAACCGGCGGGCGCTGTCGGTGCGCTCGGCCCCGGGCGGCTTCCTGGTGCGCGACGTGGCTGCCGGCCCGGCGGTTCACGCCTTCACCGCCGGACGGTGCGCGCCGCTTGGCCTCTCGCTGACGGCACAGGCCACCGCGAAGGAAGACCACCTCGTCATCGAGGGAACGGTGCGCGACGAAACCGGCAAGGACCGGGCGATCACCCTCTTCTTCGCGGTCCCCTTCCCGCGCCAGGGCGGCACGTGGCATGACGATGCGCGACGCGCGCAGAAACTGGTCGCCGGCGACTACATGACCACATCGTCAATCGGGGCAGGGGCGACCGGCTCGATGTCGCGCTACCCCTGGGCGTGCGTGACCGGTCCGGCCGGCGGCTTGGCCCTCGGCATTGACATGGACAAGCCGGCGCAGTATCGCCTCTTCTACAACGCCGACCTGCAGGTGTTGGTGCTGGCCTACGACCTGGCGCTGGTTCCCGACACGAAGCAGTTCCCCTCGGCGGCACCGTTCCGGTTCGTGGTCTACCCGGTGGACCCCGACTGGGGCTTCCGCAGCGCGGCGGAGCGCTACCAGCGCATCTTCCCTGAGTTCTACACCGTGCGCAGCAAGGAGCAAGGGATCTGGATGCCCTTCACCGACGTGAGCACCGTGCAGGGCTGGGAGGACTTCGGCTTCCGCTACCACGAGGGCAACAACAACGTGCCGTTCGACGACCAGGCGAACGTGCTCTCCTTCGTCTATACCGAGCCTTCCACCTACTGGATGCCGATGCCGAAGGAGATGCCTCGCACCATCGAGGCCGCCCTGGCGGAGCTGAAGCGCCTGGCGGCGGAAGGCAACCCCACCCAGAAGCAGTGGGCTACGGCGGCACTTAGCGCGCTGATCTACGACCGCGAGGGCCGGCCGCAAGTGCAGTTCCTGGATACGCCCTGGTGCGATGGCGCCGTCTGGAGCCTCTGCTGCCTGCCCGGCATCCCCTCTGAACCGAACGCCGCCACCCTCCACTGGAACGAGGAGGTGCGCAAGAGCCGCTACAGCCCCGAGGCGAATGGCGTTTTGGATGGCGAGTACCTCGACAGCCTGGAAGGCTACGTCACCGCCGACCTGAACTACCGGCGTGAGCACTTCGCCGCGGTGCAGGCACCGCTCACCTTCGACACCCGCACGCGGCAACCAGCCATCCACAAGTCGCTGGCGGTGTGGGAGTTCACCCGCTACATGGCGGCCGACGTTCACCGCATGGGGAAGCTGATGTTCGCCAACTCGGTGCCCTACCGCTTCTCCTTCCTCACCGGCTACCTGGACGTGATGGGCACCGAGACCGACTGGCTCTACACCGGCAAGTGGCAGCCGCTGGATGACGCGACGCTGCTGCAGTTCCGCACCCTCTCCGGCGCCAAGCCCTACCTGTTCCTGATGAACACCGACTACGACAAGCTGGTGCCCGAGTTGGTGGAGCGCTACTTCCTGCGCTGCCTCTTCTACGGCATGTATCCGTCGATGTTCAGCCACAACGCCTCGGAGAACCCCTACTGGGGCAAGCCCGAGTGGTACAACCGTGACCGCGCCCTGTTCAAGCGCTACATCCCGGTGATCCGGCGGGTGGGCGAAGCCGGCTGGCAGCCGGTGGCCCAGGCCCGCTGCGAGAACGCCTACGTCGAGCGCTTCGGCCCCGGGGAGGACGGCGCCACCTTCCTGACGCTGCTGAACCCCACCGACCAGGCGCTGGACGCGGAGCTGCGCCTGGAGCCCGGCTTGCCGGCCGCCGCGCTGGTCGACATCCTTTCCGGCGAGCGCTTCCCCGTCACCAACGGCAGGGCTCGCGTTCCGCTTGGTGCCGACGGGGTGCGCGCCCTGGAGGTGAAGCGCGCGGAGTAGCAGCGTCTCCGCCGCCGATTAGCCGATGGTATCGGGGGCGGAGACCCCTCCTACCCAAGTGCGGGGTCGGATCGCCGGCGTTCCGCCGCCCACCGTAGGAGGCGTCTCCTGATGCTGGGAGAGTACCGGAGTGCCGCAGCAATGCGGCTTCCGACCGTGTGAAGCCCGATTGCTCGGGCACTCCGGCCATCTCTCCTGGAGGAGTAACACCCCATACCCGCCGTAGGAGGCAGCAAAGGTTCGCCACAGGAGGTAAGCCATGGAGAGCACGGACGTCTGGGGCCGGATCCGCTCCAAGGAGAGCACGGACGCCTGGATTCAGCAGTTGCGCGAGGAGATCGCCGCCCTCCGGGAAGAGGGCGCGGACGTAGAGGGCGCGGAGAACGCCCTGGTGCTGGCCACCTCGGGCGAGGAACCGGATCTGTCCCGCCTGGTGGCCGTGGCGGAGAGCCTGGAGCGACCCCTGAGCCGCCCCGACTTCCCCTACGCCGAGCCGATCGCCCTCGACGAGATCCGGATGCTGCGCCCGGACGGCCCGCGCAGCCTGCCTGCCGGCCTCCCGCCGGACGTTCTCTTCGACCGCGTCTACGGGGCGTGGCTGGGACGGGCGGCCGGCTGCCTGCTCGGCAAGCCGGTGGAAGGGTGGACCAAGGAGCGCATCGAGGAGACGCTGCGCTTCTGCAACGCCTGGCCGCTTGACGACTACTTCCCGCCCGTGCCGCCGAACCAGCGGGGCCTTGGCTATGACCCGTGGGCTGCCTCCTGGCTGCGTGGCAACATCGCCCAGATGCCCCGCGACGACGACATGGACTATCCGATCCTCGGCCTGCACCTGCTGGAAGAGCACGGTCCTCTGGTCACGTCCGAGGCCGTTGCCCAGCAGTGGTTGACCCACCTGCCGTATGAGATGGTCTACACCGCCGAGCGGGTGGCCTACCGCAACCTGGTGAACGGCATCCGTCCGCCGCTGTCCGGGTGCTACCACAACCCCTACCGCGAGTGGATCGGCGCCCAGATTCGCGCCGACATCTGGGGTTGGACCAACCCCGGCGAGCCGGAGAACGCCGCGGCAATGGCCTACGCCGACGCCGAGGTCTCCCACGTCAAGAACGGCGCCTACGGCGAGATGTTCTTCGCCGCCCTGCTGGCCGCCGCCTTTGTGCTGGACGACATCGACGAACTGATCGGCATCGGCCTCTCAGAGATTCCCGCGGAGTGCCGCCTCGCCGAAGCGATCCAGGACGTGGTCCTCTGGAGCAAGGAGTCGTCCGACTGGGAGCAGACGTTCGCCCGAATCAAGGAGAAGTACGGCCACTATCACCCCGTGCACACGATCAACAACGCCGCCGTCGTGGTGATGGCGCTGATGCATGGCGAGAAGGACTTCGGCAAGACGATCAGCATCGCGGTGATGGGCGGCTGGGATACCGACTGCAACGGCGCCACCGCCGGGTCGGTAATCGGCACCCTCCTGGGCGCGCGGGCGCTGCCGCCCTCCTGGATCGCCCCACTGAACGACCGGATCTCCTCGGTGGTGGTCGGCTTCAGCGATGTGCGCCTTTCCGAGTTGGCGCAGCGCACCTGCGCCCAGATCGAGCGGATAGCCACCACCTTCTGAGCCGCCGCTGAGCGGCTGC
>JAAZEB010000328.1 GCA_012512505.1 Armatimonadota bacterium
CTAAACCTGGGGTGGGGCAGGCGCCTGGGCGCAGGCCACGCGGCAGGAGATCGGGCGGGGGGTGCGGAATTTTGGGGTACCCCCGCAGTAAACGCCACACACGTGCCCACCGGAAGGAGACACAAAGCTCGTGCAGGAGCCGTGGAGGATTCGGCTGCTGGGTGGCTTGCAGGTATGCCAGGGAGACCGGATCCTGACGCGCTTTCGCACCCAGCGCACCGGAGCGCTCCTAGCCTATCTGGCTTTCTACGGTGACCGGTCTCACCCGCGAGAGGTGTTGGTGTCGCTGCTTTGGCCGGAGAGTGAGCCGGAGCTGGGCCGCCACAGCCTCAGCCAGGCGCTTTCCTCGCTGCGTCACCAACTCGAACCGCCGGGCGTGCCTGCCGGCTCCGTGCTGCGGGCCGACCGCTTCAGCGTAGGCCTCGATCCACGCTCGTTCACCACCGACGTGGCGGAGTTTCGCTGCCTGGTGAGGCAGGCCGTGCAGGCGGCAAGCAGTGTCGAGCAGGTAGGCTTGCTGGCGCAGGCGGTGGGGATGTGCCAGCCGCCGCTGCTGCCCGGCTACTACGAGGAGTGGCTGGATGCCGAGCGTGCCCGCATCGCCACGGAGTACCTGGCCGCCGCCAGCAAACTGGCCACGCTTCTGGAAGAGCGTGGCGAGCTGACCCGCGCCGTGGTGGTGATCCGGCGCGCGGTGGCCGCCGAGCCGCTGCGGGAGGAGACGCACCGGCACTTGATCCGCCTGCTGGCGGCTACCGGCGATCCGGCGGCGGCGCTGCGGCACTACCGCGACCTGGAGCGGTTGCTGGCGCGCGAGCTGGGTGTGCGCCCGGATGAACAGACGCGCGCCCTGGTGGCGGCGCTGAAGCGCGATGCCAGGGCCGCGGGGCCCGGCGATCCGCAAGCGCGGCGGGCGCCGGCCGAGCGTCAGGGCTCTCCTCGGGCGGCACTCCCGGGCCATCCGGAGGAGGGCGCGGCGGCTGCCTCGGCCAGCGCCTGGCTGCCGGCCGCCCGGGGCACGGTCACCTTTCTGGTGGCGGGACTCGCGCCCGCGCCGGCGCAAGCGCCTGAGGGCGAGGGGCCGCCAGCGGCCGCTGCCCCGCCGGCGGCGGAACCGGAGGAGCGCGCGCTGTTGGCGGAAGCGTTCCGCCGCCACCGGGGGCAGGCCGTCGCCGAGCAGGCGGGCGCGATCCCGGCTGCTTTCGCGAGCGCGGCGGACGCGCTGGCCTGCGTGTTGGACCTGTGCCGCTTGCCGGCCGCCACGGCGCCACCGCGGCCGCGCGGCCTCGCGGCGCTGCGCCTGGCAATCCACGCGGGCGAGGCCGGGCTGGGGCCAGAGGGCTGGCAGGGGCGCACCCTTGGCCGGGCGCTGCAGGTGCTGCACGCCGCGCATCCCGGGCAGATCCTCTGCTCCGAGGCGGCCGCGGGCCTCCTCCGGCGCGACCTGCCGCCGGACATCCACCTGGATGACCTGGGGCTTTACCACATGCCGGGGGAGGAGACCCCAGAGCGCCTGTTCTCCGTGCAGGTCGCGGGCCGGACGCCGTGCCGTTTTCCACCCCCCAACGCCGCGCCGGTGCTGTCGGGGCAGTTGCCGATCCGGTTCACCCGCTTCTTCGGCCGCGACGAGGAGTTGGCCGATCTGTGCGGCTTGCTGGCCCCGGTCGAGGGTGAGACCCAACGGCGGCTCCGCCTCGTCACGATCACCGGGCCGGGCGGGTGCGGCAAGACGCGCCTCGCCATCGAGGCCGCTGGCCGGCTCATCGAGGCCCACCGTGGCGCCGTCTGGTTCGTTTCCCTGGAGGATGTGGCCGCTCCGGCGCAGATCCCGGACGCCCTGCTGGAGGGGTTGTCCCTCACCCACTCGCCGCTCGTCGAGCCGCTGGAGCACGCGGGGCGACTGCTGGCGCGGCAGCCGTCGCTGCTGGTGCTGGACAACGTGGAGCATCTGGTGGAAGAGGTTGCGGCGCTGGTGCAGTTTCTGCTTACCCGAGCGCCCGCGCTCACCATCCTGGCCACCTCGCGCCGGCCGCTCAACCTGGAGGGTGAGCGGCGCTTCCCGCTCTCGCCGCTGCCCACGCCCCAGGGTCCGCTCCGGCCGGAGCAGCTCTCGCGGTGTGCCAGCGTGCAGCTTTTCACCGACCGCGCCCAGGCCGTCTTGCCGGACTTCCACCTCACCGACGGCAACGCCGCGGCGGTGGCGGAGCTATGTGACCGGCTGGAGGGGATCCCCCTGGCCATCGAGCTGGCGGCGGCGCGTGCCCAAGTCTTCACCCCCGCGCACATGCTGGCGCAGTTGGAGCGCCGGTTCGACTTCCTGGTGAGCGGGCGGCGGGGGACGGCCGAGCGGCAGCGGACGCTGCGGGCGGCGATGGATTGGAGCTACCGGCTGCTGGCACCGGAGCTGCAGCGTTTCTTCACCCGCCTATCGATCTTCCGGGGTGGCTGGTCGGTGGAGGCGGCGGAGGCCATCTGCATCGCACCCGGTGACGACGGGGCCCTCTCACCCGGGATGGCGCTGGATTACCTGGCGCAGTTGGCCGAGTGCTCGCTGGTGGTCGTCCACACCAACACGCGCTGCGGCGGGCTCCGCTTCCGCATGCTGGAGAC
>JAAZEB010000004.1 GCA_012512505.1 Armatimonadota bacterium
CCGGTCCGGCAGAGCGAGGAGACGCACGATGCAGGTGGCGCTGACAGGAGCAACCGGGTTCGTCGGTTCGTTCCTGACGCTGGAGCTGCAGCGTCAGGGGCATGACATCACGGCGCTGGTGCGCCCGGGGTCCGACCGACGGCTGCTGGAGCAGGCGGGAGCCACGCTGGTGGAGGGCTCCCTGCGCGACGAAACGGCGCTGCGCCGCCTCGTGGAGGGCGCCGCGGCCGTCATCCATGCCGCCTGGGACTGGGAAGCGCAGCACAGCCCGGAGGCCAACTGGGAAGTCAACCTCACCCCCTCCTTCCGCCTGCTGGAGCAGTGCCGACTGGCTGGTGGCGTGCAGATGCTCTTCGTCAGCTCGGTGGCAGTCTACGGGCCGGTGATCCCCGGCCACCCCCTGGATGAGACCCACCCGGCCTGGCCGGAGGAGCTGTACGGCGGCTCGAAGGCGATGCTGGAAGACCTGCTGATGGCCTACCACCACCAGTTCGGGATGAACACCTCCTCCTGGCGGCCGGCCGCGGTCTACGGCATCCCACCGCTGCGGCCCCTCCAGGCATCCTGGCGCGACTTCATCCTGGCTGTTGCCGCCGGCCGCCCGGTGGATACGGACGCCGGCGGCAGTGTTGTCTCGGCGGAAGACACGGCGCACGCGATCGTGCTCGGCATCGGTAACCCGGCGGTGGCCGGCCGCAACTTCAACCTGGTGGATACCTATCTCTACCGTCAGACGCTCGCGGAGATCGTCCGCGAGGAGAGCGGCAGTCGCGCCCCGATCACCGACCGGGTAGGGGGCGCCCCACCCCGTTACCGGGTGCTGTCGGATGCCGCCTGGGCCCTGGGCGCCCGTCTTGACCGCGGTCTGGACGGCATCCGCGAGCACGTCCGGCGCGTTCTGGCCGCTGGTTAGGACGCTTCGCGGAAGGAGCAAACGCTGAACCCCTCAATCTGGACGAGTATGTTCCATTGCCTGCCGGCGGAAGCCCAGGCGGCGGAGATTGCGGCGGCCGGCTTCAGTGACGTGGAGCTGGCGTGCGAGTCGGTGGTGGATCCGGCGACAGGGCAGCTCTCGCGCGACCACGCCGAGCGGCTGCGCGATGCCTACGCGCGGGCCGGCGTGCGGATGCGCCAGGTACACTATCCGCTGCAGACGCTGAACCCGGCGGTGCGCGCGATTGCCGACCTCCCCGCGTCCGAGCGCGCGGCCAACCTGACGCACCCAGACGAGCGCCGGCGGGAGTGGGAGCTGCACTGTGCCGAGGAGCTGCTGGGGCTGTGCCCCCTCCTGGGCATCGAGGCGATGGTGGTCCACCCCGGCGGCGGCGGGTGGCGTGACGAAGCGGAGTTGGCGCAGATTGAGGCGCGCAACCTGGCGGCGCTGCGCCGGCTAGCCCCCACTGCCGAGCAACACGGGGTCACCATCGCCGTGGAGAACATGGCGCGCGCTGGCGATCGCCTCAGCTATGGCGCTGACTTCGGCCAGCTCATCGCCCTGGTGGACGCGGTTGGCTCGGCCAACGGAGGCATCTGCCTGGACACCAGCCACGCCAACATCGTCGGGATCGACATCCCAGCGGCCATCCGGGCGATGGGGCATCGCCTGGTGGCCACGCACATCAGCGACAACCTGGGCACGCACGACAACCACC
>JAAZEB010000329.1 GCA_012512505.1 Armatimonadota bacterium
ACCCACAGCGGCCAGTCCTGCTTGATGGCGGCGCGGTAACGACGGTGGTTGCGCCACACCGCCTCGGAAACCTGCACGTTGGGCTTCGCCTGCTTCACCCCGCGGTAGATGCGCTCCATCAGCCGGTTGATGTTCTCGCGCTCCCAATCCTCGTAGGCGCGCTTCAGCGGCCCGCTGACCACGTCCTTCGGCCAGTTGCTCACCTTCCGCCCGAGCGACTTCTCGAACGCCGCGCGCGACACCGGGCTGTAGTCGAAGTCGTAGTGCGGGTCGTCTGGATAGCGGATGTAGTCGAGATGAATTCCATCCACCGGGTATTTGCGGGTGATCTCCATCACCGCCTGGTACTCTAGGTCGGTGTTCCGGGTGTCGCCGGGGTTGGCCCAAAAGCTCTCTTTGCCGTTGGCATCCCGCACCAGACGGCCCTCGCCGGCCAGCCGCTGATAGTAGTTCTTTGGCGCCGAGCGCATGTGGAAGCAAACGCGCCAGGCATGGAAGTCGAGGCCGTGACGGTGCGCGGCCTCAATGGCGCGCTGCAGTTCGTCGCCGCCGGCCGACTGGGCCCAGGCATCGCGCGGCAGCAGGGTGCTAGGATAGATGACGTTGCCGCCCCGACCCACCCGGACGAAGATGCTGTTGAAGCCGGCCTGGCTCAGCCGCCGCATCACCGTGTCCCAGTCGGTCGGGTTGTAGGTGTGGATCCAGGCGCCGCGCACCTCGCCCGGCGCCGGGGGAAGCGCGCGGGGCGCCACCTCCGGCGCGGCCTGGGCGATGCCGAGTGCCGTAATCCACAATAGTGTACAGCCAAGAGCCTTGAGTAGGGCCATGTCGGGCTCCTTCCATTCGTCGCCGCCACCGTCAAGAGTCTGTAGACCAGGAAACCTCCGGCGTGCTGCCGGTTCCGCCGTCCTCACTGGCCCTCGCCCACGGCAAGAGCCGCCCCGCCCGGGGCGTGCCGATTGCCACCGCCGCCGATGCCCCCACGGCACGGCTGGCAGCTACCCGGTTCTCCCTCTTCGCGGCCGGCGCTTGTGCTCCTGGCGCCCGCCTGCTATAATGGGCGCGGGCGTCCACTAAAGTGGATCAGGAGGGATCCGATGCGGCTGGAGGCAACGGAGGCGGCGCTGGCGGTAGGGGAGCGCCTGCGGGCGCTGCGGCGCGAGCGTGGCCTGTCGCTGGAGGAGCTGGCGGCGCAGTGTGGCGTCAGCCGGTCGATGCTCTCAAAGATCGAGCGCGACGAGAGCCTGCCCACGGTGGGCGTGGCGGTGCGGATCGCGGCGGCGCTCTCAGTGCCGCTGGTGCAGCTCCTGGGGGTGGACGAACGCCCGCAAGTGGAGTTTCGGCCGGCCGCCCACCAGGAGGTGATCGCGGATCCCCGCTCCGGCACCACGCGCTACCGCCTCACTGGGGAGCTGGCGGGCGCGCTGCGGGCGGAGCGGCTGGCGGCGCCGCCGGGGGCCACCGCCCTGGTCCTGCCACCGCTGGCGCCGGGGGCGTTGCTGGTGATCAGCGTCGGCCGGGGGCGCTTCCGGGTGACGGTAGGCGACGGCCGCTGGCAGGTGGGCGAGGGGGATGCGCTCACCATTCGCGGTCCGGCGTCCGTGGCGCTGCACCCGCACCCGGCAGAGTTGGCGGTGGCCGACCTCACCTGGGCGTCGGCCGGGGAGGGGGCGTCGTAGCGGCGCGGAGCCGGGAATGGCACGGCCTGTGCCCCGATCACGGGCGGAGATTAGAGCTTTCTAATCTTTTTCTAATGGGCTTCTAATCTGAGAGTGTTACAATGTGGCTAAGGAGGGCGTAGGGCCAGCCGAAAAGGACTGGTGTACCCTCCTGAGAGGGAGGTGATGCGGGCAGTGGACCCAGTGAGACCCCAGGTAAAGGGGCGCTGCGTTACCGAGAACGGTGTTACCCACGTCAACATTGCCGGGATCCGCTACGTTCCGGTGGCGCCAGCGGTGGCCGTTCGCAACGCGGTGCAGGAGTACTTCGCGATGCGTCTGAGCCCCCGCGATGAGTCGTTGACTTATCTTGCCGCCACCCCTTCGCCGGTGCTGTGCCGCGGCGATTGGGAGCGGATCCGGCGCGTCGCCGGAGGCGCTGCGTCCGATGCCCGGCTCTCCACGGAATCACGAGACACGTTTGCGAGGCTACTCGACGTGCTCGACCGGGCCATTCCCTGGAGCGCCCGCGCGCTGGGGCGGCCGGCATAACCCCTGCCGGCGAAGGCGCGCAGATTCTGGCGTGGCCGTTGCTGGCCGCCGTGCTTGGCCCCCCGTGGCCGCCGCGGCAGGTCGGTTGGCAGCCTGAAATCATGATGTAGATATTCATTTTGCGGCGGTGGGCAGCCCAGCCGGGGCGGCCACCGCCCTTTTTTTGCCCAGACCAGGGTTTGTAGTGACGAAACAGCCGGCAAGCCTGACTTTTGTGCCTATGCGACCGTATGGCCGCCGGTTGCTTCGCCCCCACGATGATGCGTTGACCTGCCTCGGCGTGGGCATGCGGCCAGGACGCCCGATGGCTCAGGCTCGCCGGCCCGTACCCGTCCGGGCAACCCACCCGGAGACCGCCACGCACACCACGCCCGCCAGGGCCGCCAGGCCGAGATAGAGGCCCAGGCCAAACGCGCCGGGCCGGTAGTAGAACTCGACACGGCCGGCCCTCGCGCCGACACGCCCCCCCCGAAACGTCTCGTGGACCGGGGAGACGGCCGTCTTTACCCCGTCGACGCGCGCCTGCCAACCCGGGTAGAAGCTATCCAGCAGCACTAGGGTGCCGGCGGTGCCGCCCTCCAGGTCTACCGTCACCCGCGTTGGCGCCGGCGAGTGGATTGCAGCCGCCGGACGGCCCGGGCGGAGCGCCTCGCCCGCCGCCGCGACGTAGGCGCGTGGGTAGGCGCCGCGCACCGCGTACACCTTCACGCCGTCGTCAAACAGCAGCTCCAGCCCGTCGCCGGTGAGGGGAGCGAGCGAGAGGACATAGCGACAGGCGAGGAGCGGGAACTCCGCGGCCTGGAACGCGTCAAAGAGCACCAGGTTGCCGTTGGCGGGCGGGCTCGTCTCCTTGCCAGCCAGGCGGTTGAGGAACGACTTGTAGCGGAGGGTGTAGAGCGAATCGTAGCCGTTGACGTCGTCCAGGCCACAGGCGGTGGCGGCGTTGGGCGGCAGCACGCTGACTGGGTGGCGATCCAGGCGCCACTCTGGCGTCAGGGCGAGGAAGCGTGCCGGGCTTTCGAGCTGCCGCAGGCGGTCGAGAGTCGGCGTGGGGGGGTAGGCCAGGTCGGCGGGGGCGGTTGGCGCCCGGCCGGCGCCGGCAGCCAGTAGGTCGGCGGTGATCAGCGCCAGCACCAGGCCGCGTGCCAGGCCGGGCGAGAGGTGGTTGCCGCGCCACAGCAGCAGGAGGATGGTTCCCAGGGCGAGGAGCCCGACGAAGCGGCCGGCCGGCGCGGCGGTGGAGGCGGCCACCGTGGCGAAGGAGACCGAAAG
>JAAZEB010000330.1 GCA_012512505.1 Armatimonadota bacterium
CCCCCCAGCCCCCCGATCTCGGGGGGAGTATTGCGTGGTGGCCCCCCCGGCCCCCCGAGATCGGGGGGAGCTCAGTTCCTTGGCTCCCCGACCTTGGGAATGCCCGCCATCAAAGCCCCCCCGGTTTCGGGGGGGATGGGGGGGCCAGACCCGAAAGCCCCCCAGCCCCCCAATTCTGGGGGGGAGCTCTGTTCCAAAGCCCCCCCGGTTTCGGGGGGATGGGGGGGCCAGCCCCGCCTTACGACCGATAGTTCACGAACTGCAGCGGGATCCCGAAGTCATGGCTGCGCAGAAGCTGGATCACGGCTTGGAGGTCGTCTTTTGTCTTGCCGCTCACCCGCAGTTGGTCCTCCTGGACCTGGGTCTGCACCTTCAGCTTCAGCGCTTTGATGCGCTTCACCATGTCGCGGGCGATCTCCGGGTCGATCCCTTGCCGCACCGTGATCGTCTGGCGCACCGTGCCGCCGCTGGCCGGCTCCACCTTGCCATACTCCATCGCCTTCAGGTCGATCCCCCGGCGCACCAGCTTCGACTGGAACACGTCGATGACCGCCTTCAGCTTGTAGTCATCATCCGAACGGATCTGGACCTGGTCTTTTTCCAGCCGAATCTCGCTGACGCTCCCCTTGAAATCGTAGCGCGTGGCGATCTCGCGGCTGGCCTGGTCCACCGCGTTGCGAACCTCCTGCAAATCCACTTTGGAAACCACATCAAACGAGAACTCCGGCACTGGCGCCTCCTTCCGGTGTGCTCGCGGGGCGGCCGAATGTGGAAGCGGCTGCCCCGAGGCATTATAGGCCACCGCCTGGATCGTGTCAAACGCCCCGGCCCAGCCGCTCGGCCGGGAGTGAGGGCGCCGCCCACGTGAACGCGGGGATTGAAGCGGCCGGCGCTGCTCCATCCCCTCACTGCTGTGCCACGAACTCGCGCAGGCGCTGGTGCGCCCCGGTGAGCACCGGCTCGCCATGGGCGGGCAGCAGCGCGTCGAACGGGTGGCGCAGCAGGCGCGCGGCGGCATCGCGAGCCCGCCGCGGCCGCTCCGAGTAGTCCTCCAGCGGCAGGCGCAGTGTGCCGTCGGCATCAGTGATCACGATGTCGCCGGTGAACAGCGCCCCCGCCTGGCGCTCCAGGAGCAGGGCGCAGCTTCCCGGGCTGTGCCCCGGGGCATGGATCACCTGCGTTTCGGGGGTGAGGCGCTGGCCATCGCGCAGGGGGATCGCCACCGGGGCGCCCGCCACGTACGCCGCGTCGTCGGGGTGGATCGCGATTCGCACCCCGAGGCGCTCGTGGAACAGCCAGGCATCCCCCACCGTGTCGCGATGGGTGATGAAGAGGAGGCGCGCCCCTCCCAGCAAGTCGATCGCCCGGAAGATCTCCTCCTCCCCGGGGGGAGTGTCCACCAGCACATTCCCCTCCGCCGTGCGCACCAGGTAGCGCTTCTCCCAGCCGGAGGTGAGCTGGTAGACCCCCTCCAGCAAGCGCCGGGGAACGAGTTGCTGCAGCGCCAAGGCACCGGGTTCCATGGCGCCGGTTTACCCAACCGCCCCCCCAAGTATGCCGCCCGCCCCGAACGGGTATCGTGGCCTTGTTGGTCACTTCGGGAGGGCACAATGGCTGTAGAGATATCCGCCGGCAAGCTGAGGAACCTGGCCTGCCTGGCCGACACCAATGGACGCTTCAAGATGCTGGCCGTGGACCAGCGCGGCTCACTGCAGCGGGCGCTTGCTCGCTCCCTGGGTAAGGACCCGCAGGCGGTGGCCTACGAGGAGCTGGCGCAGACGAAGGCGACGATCACCCGCGTTTTGGCGCCCCATGCCTCCGCGCTCCTCACCGACCCGATCTTCGGCTACCCGGAGTCGGTGCGCGACATCCCGCGGGAGGTCGCCCTGCTCCTCGCCTACGAGGCCACCGGCTACGACAAGGCCGGTCTCACCGGGCGCGAGCGCCGCACCCGGCTCATCGACGGCTGGTCGGTGGACAAGGCGTGCCGCGCCGGCGCCAACGCGGTGAAGCTGCTCCTCTTCTACCACCCGGATGCCTCTGATGAGACGCGCGCGTACCAGCAAGACCTGGTGCGCCGCGTCGGCGAGGAGTGTGTCGCCCTCGACCGGCCCTTCCTGCTGGAGCTGGTCACTTATCCCCTGGCGGAAACCGGCAACGACACCCCCGAGTTTGCCCGCCACAAGCCGGACCTGGTGCAGCGCAGCGCCGCCGAGTTCTCCAAGCCGGAGTACCAGGTGGACATCCTGAAGCTGGAGTTCCCCGGCGACCTGAAGTACACCCATGAGTACTGCCACAAGGTGTTCGACGACCGCGAGCGCGCGCCGCAGTACACCCTGGAGCAGGTAGCCGGCTACTGCCAGCGGCTGGACGAGGCGGCGCAGCTCCCGTGGGTGCTGCTGAGTGCGGGCGTGGGCATTCGCGAGTTCCTGCTGCAGTTGGAGCTGGCCGCGGAGGCGGGCGCCAGCGGCTTCCTGTGCGGCCGGGCGATCTGGCAGGACGCCATCCGTCACTATCCCGACCAGGCGGCCATGGAGCGCTTCCTGGCCGAGGAGGGCGCCTGGAACTTCCTGCGCTGCAACGCCGCGGCCGAGCGCGCTCTGCCCTGGCAGCTCCACAAGCGCTTCTGCGGGCACGCCAACATGGCCCTGGCCGGCAGGTCACCCCTCTGGTACCGTGACTACTGACGCCGCCGGAGGCCGGGGCTTGGCGCCAAGCCCCGGCCTCCCAGAACGGGCCCATAGGTGGTATAATGGTGTCGGGTGCACGCCGCCGGCCGGGATGTGCGAGAGTGGTGGAGGGGCGGCTGCCCACTGCTCGCACGGAAGGGATCACACGATGAGTCTCACTCCCTACGAAACGCCGTTCCAGATCCACGCCCATCGCGGCGGCGGCTGCCTGGAGAGCGACGAGAACACTCTGGCCGCGTTCCGCTACGCTTACGACCTCGGCGTCCGCGGCTTCGAGACCGACGTCCGCATCTGCAAGTCGGGCGAGCTGGTCCTGATGCACAACGATACGGTGGATGAGCGCACCGACGGCCATGGGCCCATCGAGGCGATGACGGCCGACGAGATTCGCCGCCTGCGCACCCGCGGGGGCAACCCGATCCTTTTCCTGGAGACGCTGGTGGAGTTCCTGGCAGATAAGCGGGGCCTCTACCTGGAGCTGGAGCTGAAGGGGTGCCCCGCGGGCCGGCTGGACGAGTACATCGCCGGCGTCGCCGCGGCGGCCGATGCCCTGAACGAGGGGAATGCTATCATCGTCACATCCTTCCAGCCGGCGCTGATCCAGCACTACCGGGAGGCGCGCCCGGGGGCCCAGACGATGCTGATCACCGGTATGCCGTGTTGCGCCGAGTCCATCGCCGCCGCCCTCTCCGCCGGCGCACCGCGACTCGCCTGCACCTGGGATGGCAGCACCCGCTCCTCTGTTCGCGCCGCCCACCAGGTGGGGCTCATCGTCTGCGGTTGGCCCGGAAGCACGGTACAGGATTACCTTCTCGGCGTGGCGCTCGGGTTCGATCACCTCTGCACGGACATCCCCGGCGAGACGATGCGCTTCATCGAGAAGCATATGGCCTGGCTCCCCGCCGCCGGCTAACTGGACAATGAAGGTCTGCAGTGCGCTGCTGCGGCGCCGAGGCGCTTAGGGTCCGTCAAGGAACAGGGGTCGCAAGGAGTGGGCGCAGTTTGGCCCCTTGTGGGCAGCGAGACGCACGCCGCGACGCCCACGAAGGGCGAGGCTACCTGTGCCCGACTGACACGGTTGTTCCTTGACGGACCCTCAGAAACCTCCCCACAGCGTAATGCCCTTTGGGCGCGGACCGCCAGTGGCCACGCTGACACCAGGCCACCTGCACATGCGAACACAACCAGAAGCATCAGAGCTGACCGACCCGGGCCAGAGCGGGCTCCGGGCAGGGGTCGGCAGGGCCGACATCACCGACTACGGCGCGGGACCGGTCAACGACCCGCTCTACGTCAAAGCGTTGGTGCTGCGCGATGCCGGCACGACCGTCGTTCTCGTGACGGTGGACGCCGTCGCCCTGGCTGAGATCGGCCCGATCCCCAACGACTACCTCCCCAACGTGCGCCGGCAGCTGCAGGCGGAGCTGGGCATCGACCCGGCGAACGTCCTGGTGAACGCCAGCCACTGCCACGGGGTCGTGTGCCCCGAGGTGGTCCAGCGGACGGTCGACGCCGTGAGGGCCGCCTGCGAGGCGATGGTGCCCGTGAGGGTCGGGACCGGCCGGGGCCACGAGGACCGCATCCAGGAGAACCGCCGGCTCAGGCTCCGCGATGGCTCCGAGGCGGACGTGCGGCACGCCTACTCGCTTCCCCCCGATGCGGCCGTCGACGGCGTCGGGCCGATCGACCCGCAGATCGGCATCCTGCGGCTGGACCGGCCGGACGGCCGGACGCTGGCGGCCGTCTACAACTTCGCCTGCCACCCGATCCAGGGAGTGCCCGGCGGCGGCAACACGGCGGACCTTGCCGGCTTCGCCTCCCGCGCGGTGGAGGAAGGCCTGGGCGACGGCGCCGCCGCCCTCTTCCTGCAGGGGTGCGCGGGCGACATCAACCCCGTGCTCTACAAGGACGTGGAACATCCGCGCGATGCGGAGCCGCTCGGGAACTTGCTCGGCCTGAGTGTCCTGAGAGCCCTGCGGAAGATCGAGTGCCGGGAGGGCGCCCGGATCCGGCTGATCCGGGAGACCCTCGCGCTGCCCAGGGCGGACCTCTCCGAGTGCATCCGCGCTCTCGAAGCCGAGCAGGCCGAGGTGCTTCGGTCGCTGCAGGGCACCAGCCTCAACCTGAAGACCTTCCTCTCCCTGGTGGCGAAGCACGGCCTCTCCCCGGAGTTCCCCTCCTACTACTCGCATCGCTACCTGCACGACCGGGCGCTGGGACGCGACGTCTACGACCGGCTCGACGCCCTCAACCGGGGTCAGATTGAGCTGTACGTGCGGAACATCCACGCCATGGAGCGGCTCACCCGCATCCGGGCCAACCTCGACCTGTTGGTGATGCACCAGGCCCAGAACGCGGCGGCGGGGATGGCGCCCCTCAATGTGGAGGTGGCGGGCCTGCGCGTCGGCGACTTCGTCCTGGTCACCTTCCCCGGAGAGCTCTCCGTGGCGATCGGCCTGGACGTCAAGCGGCGGTCGCCCCACCCGTTCACCTTCGTGGCGGGCTACACCAACGGCTACATCTACTATGCTCCCACCGAGGAGCAGCTCAGGAACCGGGGGCACGCGCAGGAGGACAGCGACTGCCTCCTCGCCGACGGCTGGCGCGCCCTCTTCGATGAGAAGGTCGACAGCATCCTGAGCCGGCTGTGATCAAGCATTCTGAGCGGACCGACCGGTTGCCGGCCGCAACCGGTCGGGTTGCGCCACCAGGGAGCCCGCCCTGTGGCGCAGCCTGTCAGGTTGCGCGGGACGCGCCAGCTCGCCATCGCCGGAGCACCGGGGCAGGCGTCCGGTCCGGAAGGATCCCCCCGTGCTGCCGCCAACTGGGACTGTGCCCGAGGAGGGGAGCACGATGGTAGGGCGCATCATCAAACTGGGAGGGATCCTCATCATGGCGATCCTGACGGGAGCGGCGGCGAAAGAGGGCCCTACCTTCTACACGCCGGAGCGGGTGGCCCACGGGCGCGAGAACGTGGCGCGCTATGAGTGGGCGAAGCAGTGCTTCAGCCGCATCCTTGGCGGCGATGGGGGCGACTACTATATCGGGCGGGAATACGCCTCGGCACGCGACGTGGCCGCCCAAAGCGACGACTTCGTCTGGACCCTGCAGCCGACGACGCGCATCCCTCGCGTCTACCCCCACGAGTCGCGCGCCCTCTGCCCGATCCACGGCACCGAGGTGCGTAAAGAGAACAGTTGGGTTGCCTGGCGGGTCGATCCCATCCGCCACCCTTACAAGGTGCAGTGCCGCCTCGGTGGCGAGTGGTACCCCAGCAACGACTACCTGGCCGGCGACCTGACCTCCGGCGAGTTCCCCGACGACGGGAACGGCTGTGACTACCAGGGCACGCGCTACTACTTCCTCCGCGATTACGCCCACCTCGTCTACGGCAACTGGACGATCCCTGCTCTGTGCGCGCTCTCGCAGGCCTGGCTCCTTACCGGCGACAAGGTCTACGCCCGCAAGGGCTGCATCCTCCTGGCACGCCTGGCCACCGAATACCCCAACTTCACCGACCGCAAGGATCGTCTCTTCTACGCTACCACCGGCGGCCGCGATCCCCACTACACCTGGAAGACCGGTGGCATGATTACCGACCTCATCTGGGAGACGTTCTGCCTGGAGGCGACCGCCCTCGCATATGATGGTTTGTACTCTTATATGGACCAGGACCCGGAGCTGCTGGCCTTCCTGAAGGGGAAGGGGATGCCGGTCGAAACCGCTGCCGACCTGCGCCGCTACATCGAGGAGAACCTGATCCGTGTTGGCATGCAGGGCCTGCTCAACGGGCACATCCACGGGAACGAGGGCTTCCACCAGGCGGCGGCACTGGCCTGTGCCCTGGTGATGGACGACTACGGCGACACCCGCCCCAACTCGCACGACATGGTCGATTACGCCTTCCACGGGATCGGGCATTGCGCCTACGCCCTGGTGAACGGCCTTACCCGCGATGGGGGCGGCCACGAAAGCCCCGGCTACAACCTGATCAAGCTCGATTTCATCCGCGTCAACCGCCTGATGGAGGCGGTGCGCCGCCGCCACCCCGACCGCTTCCCGCCCGACCGCTATCCCGACCTCTTCGCCAACCCAAAGGCGCGCGCCCTCTTCGACCACTTCATCGACATCACCCTGATGAACCTCTGGGTGCCCGCCGTCGGCGATTCTGGCACCCTCAGGGAGCCGTACCGCGCCACACCCGACCGCTACTCCTACCTGACCCACGAGTACCTCTACGCCTTCTCGCGCTATGGCGACCCGCGCCACGCCCGCGCCGCCACCCGGCTGGATGGCACCCCCTTCACCGGCGAGCTGTTCGAGCATTACCCCGCCGCCGAGCTGCAAGCCGCCCTGGCAAAGCCCGAGTCGGTGATCCGCCGCGAGCCGCGCGTCCTCGACGGCTACGGCGTCGGCATCCTGGAGAGCGGCGAGGACCCGCACCGCCGTGCCGTGGTGCTGAACTACTCCTCTCTGATCAGCCACCGACAGCAGGACAACCTTAACCTGGAGGTGTACGCCCGCGGCCTCTATGCCTTGCCTGACCTGGGCTACCCGTTCACCTGGGATTACGTTGCCGAGTGGGACGGCAACCTCATGGCCCACAACACCGTGAGCGTCGATGAAACCCAGCCTGCCCCTGGGATCGGGGGCGCTGGCAGCCTCCTCGCCTCGGCCGAGGGCATCCACGTCATCGTCGCCCGCCACGATCCCTACCCCGTTGGCTTCGCCTCCGGCACCGGCGCGAAAGACGTGGATCACTACGAGCGCACGGTGGTGCTGGTGGACGTGGACCCGGAGCGCTTCTACGTGGTGGACCTCTTCGCGGTGGCCGGCGGCACCCAGCACGACCAGAGCTGGCACGGCCCCCTGCGCCCGATGCAGGCGCCCCCGCTCGATTGGGTGGAGCAGGGGAGCGGCACGCTCGCCGGGCCGGAGGTGGCGCAGTTCGCCGAGTATGCCGACCGCTGGGGCCGCCGGTGGAAGCAGTTCCCCTCCTTCCTGACCGGCATCCGCCGTGCCCGCCTGGCAGGGCCGGCCGTCTGGAGTTGGGACTATGGCCTGCCCGAGGGGGATGGCCTGCGCCTGCACTTGGTGCCGGTCGGCGGCCCGATGGCGGTGATCCAGGGCGCCGGGCGCTCGCCCGCCCATCCCCCCTCCTGGAGCATGGAGTACCTGATCGCCCGACGGCCGGCGCACGGGCGGGCGCCCAGCTACTTCCTCTCGGTGCTCGATGTTTTCCAGAAGACGCCGGTGGTGCAGCGCGTGCGCCTGCTCTCGGAGTGGCCGTTGGTCCTGGAGGTCACGCGCCCGGATGGCGTGGACGAGGTTCACCTGGCCACGCCCCCTGGCCCGAGCCGCACCACGGCCCATCGTCCCCTGGGGGTGCGCGTGCGCTCGCGTCAAGGAGAGCGGTGGATTCGCGACGTGCAGGTGGGGGAGTACGCGCGCGGCAAGGGGCCTGGCTACGCCACGGGCACCATTTGCGACCTGGATTACGCGACGAACCGCGTGGCCGTGTCTGCCGCGGCTGGCGCGCAGGCTGCCTTTGCCCCGGGGCGCACACTGCGCATTTACAACGCGGAGCGCACGGGACTGTTCCGGATCGTCGCCGCGAAGCGGGAGGGGAGCCTGCTCTGGCTCACTCTCGATAAGACGGCGCTGCTGGCGCAGGGGCCGGTGACGAAGGTGGCCGAGGGCAGCCTCTGGCTGGGGGTGCCCCTCACCTTCGCCAACAGCAGCGTCGATGAGCAGGGGCGCCTAAAGCCGGGCCGGGGCGGCGACGCCTTCGCCGGCAGCCGGTTGGGTGAGGGGAAGGCGGCCCGGATGGTGCGCGGCGTGGCCGGCGGCGAAACGAGCCACGTCTTCTTGACGGAGCCGGTTCCCCAGGCGACGCTGGAGCGCGAGTTCGCGGGGAAGGTGATCAACCTGTGGCAGTACGGCCCTGGCGACCGGGTAGAGGCCGCCAGGGTGCGGGTCAGCAAGCCGCAGGTCCGGTGAAGAGGATGGCCCCGCGGTGGATGGCCTCGTGGCACGGGCGAGCCCGCGGCGTGGGAGGAGGCTCGTGGCTGCCGCGGGCTACGAGCCGAGGAACTCCTTGACGCGCTCCCAGAAGCTCTTGTCCTCGCCGTGCTTCTCGCCGCCGGCCGCGGCGAACTGGCGCAGGAGGTCCTTCTGCTTCTCGGTGAGGTTGGTGGGGGTGCAGACGCGGATCTGCACCACCTCGTCGC
This sequence comes from Armatimonadota bacterium, assembly GCA_012512505.1. Lineage (GTDB taxonomy): Bacteria > Armatimonadota > JAAZEB01 > JAAZEB01 > JAAZEB01 > JAAZEB01. The sequence continues at coordinate 8,921 of JAAZEB010000330.1, forward strand.
CGACGCGGCGGCCATTGAGCGCCGGCATCCCCTTGTTGGGTAGGCGGAAGGTGGTGCCGGTCTGCGTGCCCTCCGGCACCTTCAGCGTTTCCGGGCCGTAGAGGGTCGGCACCTGGATCTCGGCGCCCAGCGCGGCCTGGGTGAAGGAGATCGGCACATCGCAGAGGATCTCCAGGCCGGAGCGCTTGAAGACCGGGTGGTCGCTCACGATGGTGACCACGTAGAGATCCCCGGGGGGGCCGCCATGGGCGCCGGCCTCGCCCTGCCCGCTGAGCCGGATGCTGGTGCCGGTGTCCACGCCGGGCGGCACGCGCACCTGCAGCTCGCGGGTGCGGTAGGCATACCCCTGGCCCTGGCAGTTGCGGCACGGCTCGGTGACGATCTGGCCGCGGCCGCGGCAGCGATGACAGGTGGTCACCGTGGAGACCTGGCCCAGCAGCGTGTTCTGCACCTGACGCACCTGGCCGGCGCCGCGGCAGGTGGGGCAAGTCTGCACGCTGGCGGCGGAGGCCGCGCCGCTGCCGCCGCACACCTCGCACGCCTCATGGCGCTCGACGGTGATCCGCTTCTCGGCGCCGAAGGCGGCCTCTTCGAGGCTGATCTGCAGGCGGTACTCCAGGTCGGAGCCGCGCATTGGGCCGGCGGCGCGGCGCTGGCCGCCGCCGAAGAAGACATCGAAAATGTCGCCGAAGCCGCCGAACGCCTCGCCGAAGCCCCCCGCCCCCCGGCGCGGCCCGTCGTGGCCGAACATGTCGTACTGCTCGCGCTTCTGGGGGTCGCTGAGGACCTCGTAGGCGGCGTTGATCTCCTTGAAGCGCTGCTCGGCGGCCTGATCCCCCGGGTTCACGTCCGGGTGCGTTTGGCGGGCCAGTTTGCGGAAGGCGCGCTTGATCTCCTCCTGCGTGGCGTCGCGCGACACCCCAAGCAGTTCGTAATAGTCCCGCTGATCCGCCACGCCCTACCCTTCCGCCACTTCGGGAACGTAATCGGCGTCGATCTTGCCGGCCTCGATCTCGGCGAGCGCCACGGTTAGCGCGTTGTTGGACGGCACTTCCACCAGGTTTAGTGCCCCCTCCTTCAACTGGCGAGCCCGCTTGGCCGCAAGGACCACCAACTCATATGTGTTCCGACGGTCACCTTCAGTTTCGGTTCGCACGGGTGGACGCATACGCAGATCACCTCTTCCTAAGCCAACTGCCAGCACCGGCGCGGGGCAACCCCCACGAGCTCCCCTCCGCCGGCGGGCCATCCCATATTATAGCGCTTCACCCGCCGCTTTGCAACGTTGGCACCAAGCGTGCTCTCAGCACGCTGAAGCCCTTGACAAACCCGCATGCTTCGAGTAGAATACTGCCGGAATTAGCACTCGTTCGGTGCGAGTGCTAATGTTGTGGAGTGACGTGCCGGAGGCCAGCCGCCCGGGTTGTTGCCGTGGGGGGGCCTGTCGGCGATCCGCCAGAAGGGAGGTGCGTTGATGCTTCGACCGCTGCGTGACAAGGTGGTCCTCAAGCAGTCTGAGGAGGAGGAGCGCACTGCGGGTGGAATCCTCCTGCCGGATACCGCCAAGAAGAAGCCCCAGGAGGGCGAGGTGATTGCGGTGGGCACGGGCAAGGTGCTGGAGGATGGCACGCGGCTGCCCCTCAACGTGAAGGTGGGCGACCGCGTGATCTACTCCAAGTACGCCGGCACCGAGATCCGCGTGGGCGACCAGGAGTACCTCATCATTGATGAGGACTCGATCTACGCCGTCAAGGAGTGAGCGGGTTTGCGGCGGCAAGGGGCGACCACCGGTTGCCTCGAGCACGCGCCAGTCGCAGATCTGAAATCGGAAGTGGAAGGATGACCGATGGCTGCTAAGATTATCGTCTACGATGAGGAGGCCCGGCGGGCGCTGGAGCGGGGGGCGAACACCGTTGCCCAGGCCGTGAAGGTCACCCTCGGCCCCAAGGGGCGCAACGTCGTCCTCGATAAGAAATGGGGCGCCCCCACCATCACCAAGGACGGCGTCACCGTCGCCAAAGAGATCGAGCTGAAGGACCCCTACGAGAACATGGGCGCCCAGCTCG
>JAAZEB010000331.1 GCA_012512505.1 Armatimonadota bacterium
CAGCCGCGAGACGATTGCCGCCGCCCGGGAGTGTGGGCCGATCCGCCTGGCGCCCTGCAACGTGACCGCGCCTGCCCCCTCCTTCGCAATCGTCACCGGCGACCTGACCGAGTTCGGCGGGGGTAACGGCGCCTGGGAGACCTACCAGTCCTACTGGGAAGGGGCCCGCTATCCGGTCTACAGCGTGCCGGGCAACCACGACAACACCTGGTGGCTGCTGCGGCCGGCGCTGCGGGCCCAGCATGGCGGCTTGCCCTATGCCTTTCGCTACGGCGGCTGTCACTTCATCGGCCTGGACACGGCCGGTCGGCAAGACCCGCGGCCGGCGCTGGCGCTGGAAGAGCTGCAGTGGCTGCGTGCCTACCTGAAACGGGTGCCAAAGCGCGCGCCGCTCTTCCTCTTCTTCCACCACCCCTTGGCCGGCAGCGAGTGGGCCACGCCCTACGACTACGAGCGCCTCTTCGCGATCCTCCGGCCCTACAACGTGGTACTCCTGCTGGTGGGGCACGGCCACTCCGCCGTGGCGATGAAACTGGGCGGCTTTGACGCCGTTGAGGGTGGGACTACCTTCGACCAGCGGGCGACGCCTCCCTCGACGGGGAATGCCGGCTTCAACGTGATTGCCGTGCAGGGGGATATGGTGCGCGTGGCCTACCGCCGCACCGCCGAGGCGGAAGCGACCCTGGGCCTCCTGGAGAAGCCGCTCGTCGCGCCCGCGCCGCTGCCGGAGCCGCGCTTCGCCGCGCCCCGGGACAACGCCCGCGTCGCGGCTGACCAACTGACGGTGCGGGTGCGCTTTGCCGGCGGCCCCGAAGCGGTGGGCCAACTCGCCCTCGATGGGGGCGACCCGGTGCCGCTGACGCGCCGCGGGAACCACTGGGAGGCGACGCTGGATCTGACGGGGGCCGACCCGGGCCGGCACGTGCTGCGGACCACCTTCAAGCAGGGAGAGCAGGTGGCCGTTGCCGCGCGGGAGTTTGTCCTGGAGCGCCCGGGAGGGCCGCGCGCGCGCTGGCGCACGGCGCTGGGCACCTCCGTTCGCGCCGCGCTGGCGGTGGCCGGCGGTCGCGTCTACGCCGCTGGGCAAAACGGGGTCCTGACGGCGCTGGAAGCGGCCAACGGCAAGGTGCGCTGGCGTTTCGCCACCGGGGGTGAGATCCTGGGCGGTCCGGCGGTGGCCGGCGACACGATCCTGGTGGCTTCCACCAACGGCAGCCTCTACGCCCTGAGCCGGGAGGGCAAGGAACGCTGGCGCTACGATGCCGGTGCTCCCATCGTCGCTCCCCCGGTGGCAGACGGCGCGGTGGTGGCTGTGGGCGCCCTGGATGGCTCGTTCCACTGTGTGGACCAGGCCACGGGCCAGGCGCGCTGGGTCTCGCGCGAGGCCAGCTACACGATTGAGTCGGCGGCTTGCCTGGCGGGCGATACCTTCTTCTTCGGGGCGTGGGATACGTTCGTCTACGCGCTCTCCGCCCGCGACGGCAGCCTGCGCTGGAAGACGCCCGCCGAGGGCACCCGCCGTGCCGCCGCCCGCTACTACAGCCCGGCCGATAGCCCAGTGGCGGTGGTGGGCGGGCGCGTGTTCGCGGCGGACCGGCACATGACGTTGACCGTGTTTGATGCTGCCACCGGCGAGTGCCTCTCCTCGCGGGAGGGGTGTGCCGCGGTGGCGCCGGCGGCGGATGGCAGCGGCGTTTACCTGCGCGTGCCCACGCGGAGCGGCCCCCTGGTGAAGGTGGACCCGGAGGGCAACGAGGTGTGGCGCCGCGATGCCGGCCTGGGCTACCTGCCCTCGGTGCCGTTCGAGGACGGTGGGATCGTTGCCGCGGCTACTAGCACCGGGCGTGTTTCCGCCATCGCCGCCGCGGACGGCCGGCTGCTGTGGCAATACCGCGTCACGCCTGGGCTTTACCTGCCAGGCGGGGCCGTGCCGGCGGGCGAGATGATCTACGCGGCGGGCCTCGATGGCTTTGTGACGGCGGTCGGGATGTGAGAGAGGGGGCTCCTTCGTGAACCCATTGCAGCGGTTTGTGGGCACGATGCGCTATGCGCCAGTAGACCGCGCTCCGTTCATCGCGCCGGGCGGCTGGCCGGAGACGGTGGCGCGCTGGCGGCAAGAAGGCTGGGACGGGCGCTCGTTTGAGGAACTCTACGGCACCGAGTCGTGGCATTGGGTCTCCCACCTCGCGTTTCCCAACCCGCCTTTCGAGGAGGAGGTGATTGAGGAGCGCGAGCAGACGCGCGTCATCCGCAACCACGAGGGGATCTTGATGGAGATCCCCCGCGACTGGCGCGATAGCTCGATGCCGCACTTCCTGCGCTTCCCCGTGGAGACGATGGAAGATTTCCGCCGCTTCGCCGCCGAGCGCCTGCAGCCGAACCTGGACGCACGCCTCGGCCCCCAGTGGGAGGCTCAGTGCGCGGCCTGGCGCACCCGGCAAAGCCCCCTCATCATCATGACCGACCGCTGGGGAGGCTTCTTTGGGCCGCTGCGCAACCTGATGGGCCTGGAGAACCTCTGCATCGCCTTCTACGAGGATCCGGCCCTCGTCGAGGCGATGATGGACCATATCGCCGACTTGATCATCGCCATCCTGGACCGGGTGCTGCAGACGACGACGATTGAGATGTACGCCTTCTGGGAGGACATGGGCTACAAGGGCGGCTCGCTCCTCTCGCCGGCGCACGTGCGCCGCTACATGCTCCCGCGCTACCGTCGCGTGGTCGAGTTCGTGCGCTCGCGTGGCGTGGAGCTCATCGGCCTCGATAGCGACGGCGACGTGAGCGAGCTGCTGCCGATCTGGCTGGAGGCGGGCATCAACTTGGTGTGGCCGTTCGAGGTGCAGGCGGGGATGGATGTGGTGGCGCTGCGCCGCCAGTTCGGGCGCGACCTGCGGATGACCGGCGGCATTGACAAGCGCGCCCTGGCGCAAGGCCCAGCCGCGATCCGCCGCGCCGTGGACGCTGTGATGCCGCTGGTGGCCGACGGGGGCTACGTGCCGGCCCTGGACCACAGCGCGCCGCCGGACATCTCCTGGGCGAACGTCTGCTATTACCTGGAGTACCTGCGCGAGCGCCTGGAGAAGGGGTAGGGGTGCGGCGGCTTACGGCTCACTGGTCAGATCGCTAAAGCGGCCGAGGAGGCCGCCATAGAAGCTGAGCGCCTCGAAGAAGACGAGGACGGCAACCCCGATCAACACCACTGGGCCAACGGCGGACGCCAGCGCCTTGATGGCGGTCTCCGCCTCGGCCTCCAGGTAGTCGGCCACCTTGTCCAGCATGTCGTCTACGTTGCCGGTTTCCTCGCCGGTGCTCAGCATCTGCAGGGCCATCTCCGGCAGCACGCGCACGCGCGCCAGGGCCACGCTGAGGCGCTCGCCGCGCTGCAAGGCCGGCAGCGCCGCCTGCAGCCGCTCGGCGATCACCTGGTTGGCCGCCGCCGTTGCGGCCACCGCCAGCGTCTCGGGCAGGGCCACGCCGGCGCGGTAGAGGCCGGCAAAGGCCCGGGCAAAGCGGGCCACGGCAAGCTGCTTCAGCGCCCTACCGAGCAGCGGCAGCGAGAGCTTGAGCTGATCGAGCCCCCGGCTGCGAATGCCGAGCCGGCCCAGCGCGGTGATGCCGAGATAAAACAGAATCAGGCAGCCGACGGCCGGCACCAGGTGGCTGCCGAAGCCTTGTCCCACCGCTGCGCCAGGCCCGCCGATCGTCCGGAGGATCAACTGGGTAACCAGCACGATGAACACCCCGAAGCCGAGCGTGAGCTTGGGGAAGAAGGTGTCGCGTCGGATCTGCTGGTGGAGGGCGTACTGTCGCTCCAGGGTGTCGGCGATGCGGCCGAGCGCCGTGTCCAGCGTGCCGCCCACCTCGCCGGCCCGCACGGTGGCCACGATCAGCGCCGAGAATGCCCGTGGGTGGTGCTCCAGCACGGTGGAGAGTTTCTGCCCCTGGTGCGCCGCCTCGGCCGCCTCCGCGGAAACACGGGCCAGCGTGCCACGGCTTTGCTGGCGCACCACCTCCAGGCTGCGTGCCAGCGGCATCCCGGAGTGCACCGCCGCCGAAAGCTGCCGGAAGTAGACGGCGAGCTGCTTCAGCGGCACCACCGGCGCGTGCCAGGTGCCCGGCGTCCGCGATGGGGCACTGGCAACCGAGGCTGGCGCGGCCATTGCATCGGGGGAGATGGCCGACGCCCGTGCTGCGCGTCGGATCGACAGCGGCCACAGGCCCTGGTCGCGGAGCGCCTCGGCGGTGGCCCGCTCGTTGTCGGCGTCGAGGTGGCCGACCACCGTGTGCCCGCCCGCGTCCTTCGCTTTGTACTGGTAGGTGGGCATGTCTGCTCCCGTCTCTGGGCCTGGCCCAACGGCAGGTTACCGGTCACGCCCCTGGCCGCCCTGGCGAACGAGGATCGGCGATCGGCCTAAGAGAGGCCACCGACGCCGGGGCACGCCTGCCACAGGAGGGGTCGCCGACCGGTCACACGGCTCCTGATCCTACCGGCATGATACCTCCGCCGTCGCGCTTGCGTCAAGCGCGTGTTGACAGCTGTGGCGGCTGTTGGTATACTACCGTTTGGCAGCACCCGGCTGTTCGGCGTCCTGGCGCGCCGGCACTGCGTTCCTGGCCCCCGTGGCGTTCGCCGGTGTTCGGTGGCGAGCGCCTCCTCTGCTTTGCCCATCCTTGACGGCAGTGGGTCGCTCCGCCGGCTCGGCGCTCCGCCCGGCAGCCTGCTGCGAGAGATCGTTCCGGCGGCCTGCTGATGGCTCGCCTTTACCCCGGATTGGGAGGCTTTCTGATGGCTCGTATGCCGATCGTTGCCGGCAACTGGAAGATGCACAAGACCATCGCCGAGGCGCGTGACCTGGTGAACGCGCTGAAGCCACAGGTGGCAGACGCTACCGGCGTCGAGGTGGTGGTTTGCCCCCCCTACACCGCGCTGGCGGCCGTGCGCGAGGCAGTGGCCGGAAGCCAGATCGCCCTGGGCGCGCAGGATGTCTTCTGGAAGGAGAAGGGCGCCTACACCAGCCAGGTGGCTCCCGGCATGCTCACCGACGCCGGCTGCCGCTACGTGATCATTGGCCACTCCGAGAGCCGCGGCCGCTTCGGCGTGCCGGAGCCGGAGATGACGGAGGCGCTGCTGCGCTGGTTCGGGGAGACGGACGAGAGCGTCAACCGCAAGACGAAGGCGGCGCTGGCGGCCGGCCTGATCCCGATCGTCTGTGTCGGCGAGACACTCGACGAGCGGCGGGCCGGCCAGGCGGACGCGGTGATCGCCGGCCAGGTGGAGCGCGGTTTGGCCGGGCTCTCCGCCGCGCAGGTGGCCGGCATGGTGATCGCCTACGAGCCGGTGTGGGCGATCGGCACCGGTGAGACGTGCGACACGCCGGAAGCCAACCGCATCTGCGGCGTCATTCGGAGCGTGGTGGCCCGCGTTTTCGGGGCCGAGGCGGCGGAGGCGGTGCGCATTCAGTACGGCGGCAGCGTCAAGCCGGGCAACGCCCGCGAACTCTTCTCCCAGCCGGAGATCGATGGTGGGCTCGTCGGCGGCGCCGCGCTGGAAGCCGATAGCTTCGCCCAGATCGTGAAGGCGGCCCTCTAAGCAATGCGCTCGTAGTGCGGTCCTTTATCGCCGTCGGAGGTGATGAAGGGCCGCACTACGTGCAGGCGCCGGCTAGAGGTCCAGCACCAGGAGCAGCAGCACCGTCAGCGCCCCGACCAGCACGCGTGGCAGGCAGCACGGGGCGCCGCGGAGTTCCTGCACCACCCATCGCGGCAGCTCCAGCAGGCCCCGGACGAGGGCGAAGGCGACCAGATAGACCCCAATCGCCGAAAAGAGCCCCCCCAGCACCGCGTCACTTGAGCCGGTGAAGCCATCCAGCGGCACGTCGGCCCACACTGCTTGCAGCAGATCCGCCCCCCACACCAGCAAAGGCCCGATGATCAGCGCGATCAGCGTGTCGGCCCACGAGCCGCTCCAACGGCGCTCCGGCCGGTCGTCGGCTTGTGCCATCGCGCGCCCCCTGTGTCCGGTCGTTGGCCGGCGCCCGCAGCGCGCCGCGGCAGCGCCCAACGCCTCCCGCCCCCGCGGCCGGCCAATGACCGTATTACCCGGCCGCGCCCCGCGATAACGTACGGAGCGGTCGAGCCGCGATCTCCAGAGAACACGTCGTCGTGCGGTCTGGGGGTGGAGTGGGGATTACCTCGCCGCGCCTCGTCGCGCGGTGGGGCTGCGGCGTGACTGTCGCCGCTGCCGGGTGGGGCGCAGACGCACCGGGGCATCCAGGTGTCGGCCGTGCCGCCGCCCTTCCGCTTGCTCCGGCCGGGGAAGCACTCCGGCTGGCGGGTAGGACGACAGCAGCAGCCACAGCAGCAGTGCCCCGGCAGCCAGCAGGATGGGCGCCGGGGTTGCTGCCGGTCTGGGTGTTGGCGTGGGGATGGCTGGGGGA
>JAAZEB010000332.1 GCA_012512505.1 Armatimonadota bacterium
AGGATGGCCCGCGGGTCGTCCAACTGGCGGGCAGGCCCATCACGAAGAGGGTGTGGTCGGCCCCGGAGGCACTGGCGCCCTCCACCCGGCTGCGGACCTGGAAGCGCAGCGCCCCGATCAGCCGGTGAGCAGTGCCCACCGTGCCCGCCAAGTACTGGTTAGAGCGGGCCGTACTGGTGATCCGGGCGCTTCTCCCGCCGCTTCGAGCCACGGTGTCATCCACGGTCACGTTCTTTGTGTCCCAATCGCCCCACACGCCCCACCACTTCAGCCCCTCCTCGAAGCCGGGGTTGGCGCCGGCCATCAGGTCGTGGTCGATCAGCACCCGGGTGGTGGAGACCAGCGGCGTGGCCCCTTCCCGCTGGTAAGTGATCACCACGGCGAGGCTGTCTGCCTTGCCCTCGCTGCCGGCCGGCGGGGTCAGTCGGAGCTGCTCCCGAACCTCGCCGCCGGGCGGCAGGGCATAGGTGATCGGAGAGCGCGGCTCAACCTGCCAGCCCGCCGGGGGCTGCACGCCGATCGTGCCTCGCAGTGGCCGCGGCTCGTTGCCGCGCAGCGTCACTGCCAGCAGGCGATCCGCCCCGTCGGGCGCCACCCGCAGGGTGCATCCGGCGGGCGGCACGATTCGGGCCGGCACCAGGCGCACCGCCTCCCGGCGCCGGTCATCGCGCTGGTAGGCTACCCGCGCTACCAGGGGCAGTGGTCCCTCGCCAGCGGCAGCGGCAACCTCAACCCGGAACGTCACCCGCACCGTCTGGCCCGGCTTGAGGAGCGCCGGCAGCCGGGGCGGCAGCAGGGTCACCTTTGCCTGGCGCGCCAGCGAACCTTGCGGCCGCAGCGCGGCGGAGTGCAGGGCCAGCGCCGTCCGGCCGCGGTTGCGCAGCGCCAGCGTCACCGTCAGCGGCTCGCCAGCCCGCGCGGATGGTTCCGCGTCACCGGTGGGCACGGCGTCCAGCGCGAGATCCTCGTTCAGGATCACAAAGTCGCCGGCCGGCACGCGGACGCCGTCGTAGTCGTACGGCCGGTCGGTGAAGTTCGCCACCACCACCGTGCCGTCGCTGAAGCGCGACCACTGCACGTCGTTCGGGTAGGGGCGCGCCGGGTGGAGGGCGGGGCCGGTCAGGAAGCGGTGCGCCACCAGCTCCGCGTAGGCAGTGGCGCGCATCTCGTGGGAGACGCGCAGGCCGGCCGCGTCGAAGGTAGAGGGGAGCATCCCGTAGAGCGGCACATGCAGGGGGTAGAGCCCCAGGCCGGGGCCAAGCATGGTGGCGGCCAGCACCGAGTCGTGGTACACCAAGGCGTAAAGCGGCACGGGCACGGCGTGCGGCCGTCCCTCGCCGTACCAGGCGCCAAAGTAGTAGCCGATGTCAACCGTGTCGGCCAGGTAGTCGCCAGGCACACCCTCGGTAGCCAGGGTACCCATGATCCGCCGGGCGGCACGCAGCAACTCGCGGCGGGAGCGCGCGTCGTCGGCGCGGGTGCAAGGGTGTGCCGGGTCAAAGCACTCGCCGAGAGGGAGAGCGCCCTCTACATCTAGGTACAGCGATCCCTTGCCCAAGACGCGGGCCAGCTTTGGCAGCTCACGGCGGACCTTGGGCACGCGCTCACGGGCGCACACCAGGTTGGACCACAGCGCGCGCTCGCGCAGGAACCAGTTGCGCTGGGGCGAACCGTCACGGTTTTTCGCCACCACGCGGAGGTCGTAGCCGGGCGCGCTAGGGTAGAGGTCCAGGAAGTTGTCGTAGACGGAAACAACGAAGCCGGGGCTGAGGGCGCGCGCCTGCGCGGCGGCGGCATGCAGGTCGGCCTCGGTGCCGTAGTCGGGGTTCATCGCCCCCAGCTCCCAGCGGTTCCAGGAGCCAAGCAGGTAAGCCACGGCGCGGTCGAACCCCTTGCGGGCAGCCGCGGCCAGGAGGTCTTGAATAGCGGGGAGGTGGCCGGCCAGCCCTCCGGTTTGGGTGCCAAGGCAGGCGCTCTGCCGGTCGGTGACGGCGCCGGGCAGCCGCCGCGCGTGGGGGTTACCGCGCGCCTTGGCCCGCAGCGACACAAAGCGGCCCCGCGCCTGCAGTTCGCGGCGGTAGGTCTTCGCCACCGCGACGTAAGAAGCCCTCGCCAGCGGGATCACCTCCAGGCGCCGGGCGTAGTTCAGGCGCTCGCCCTCATAGACCCAGGTAGGAGAGACCGCGTAGAGGCCGTCGGGGTCGCGGTTGAGGTGGGTGGCGAAGCGGCAGTCGTAGGGGGTAGCGGCGATGGCACAGAAGGCGGGGCCGCGCTCGCCATAGGCCGCCCGCACCACGCCGTAAAGCGGCATCGCCCATCCCTGGCCGCTGCCGTAGAAATGCGCGTCGCTGCGGCTCGGGCGCTCCGGCGCGAAGTCGCAAATCGCGCCCACGGAGAGGGGCAGCACCAGGTAGCCGCTTTCGCCGGCCCGGGCGCGGCCCAACTCTCGGGGGAACTCCACCTCGAGGGGGGCGCCAGCCGGCAGGCCCGCCACCCGGCTGGCAGTGAACACCACCCGGTCGTCGCGCAACTCCGCCGTCAGGGTGAGACTCGCCGCCGCCCCGAGGTTCAGTCCGGACACCCGGATCCGCAGGTGCTGCCCGCGCGCCTGGCAGGCTACCTGATAGTGGGGCGGGTTTTCCTCGCCCGGCACCCGGAGGGCAAAGCAGGGCGCGGCGGAGTGCCACACCTGGCCGGACGCCTTGTCGGTGAGTGACAGCGCGTGGGTGGCGCCATCGAACTGCAGCCGGATGCGGGCGTTCTCCACCTGCAGCGCCCGCGCGCCGGGGGGCGCCAGAACGGCAGATGCACCAGCGATGAGCCAGCAGAGCGCGCGGGGAAGCCTCATGGACACCTCTCGGTTGGGGCGGTCTCACCCGCTGGTTCCACCGACGCCGCCAGAGTCCTGCCGCCACCCGGCGCCGGAGGTGGCAGGATCCCGCTTTTGCCCGGGGAACCATCGACCCTGGACCGTCTGCTGTGGAGGAACACGATGAAGCTGCTGGCCCGCTGCTTCGCCATCACGCTGCTGCTGCCCACCCTGGCCCTGGCCGCGCCCGAGGCGATCTCGCTTTCGGGGGCGACAATCGTCACCGGCACCCGGCCGCAACCGCTGGAGGTGCTGGCGGCGCGGGAGCTGCAGCGTTACCTCTACCGCCTCGACGGCGTGCTGCCACGGGTGAGCGCGCGCCCGCCGGCCCGCGGCACCGCCCTGCTGGTGGGCACCCCGCAGAGCCACCCGGAGATCGCCGCCCTGGCCCGTGCTGGCAGCGTCGCGGTCTCTACGAAGGCACTGGGCGCGGAGGGGTTCGTGCTAAAGGCGCTGCCCGGCGCGCGGCCGCGGGTGGTGGTGACGGCGGCAACACCGCAGGGGGTGCTGTGGGCCGCCTACGCGCTGTTGGAGCGCCTGGGCATCGGCTTCTACCTGGGCGGCGATGCCTTTGCCGGCGCCGGCCCGCCCCAGGTGCCGGCCGACCTGGAGGTCACCCAGCGCCCCGCCTTCGCCGTGCGGGGCAGCCTCCCCTGGTACAACTTCCTCAACAGCCCGACCACCTGGGACCGCGACGACTACCGTTTCTTCTTCGACCAGATGGCGAAGATGCGGATGAACTTCGTCGGCTTCCACGCTTACGACAACGAGCCGTTCTGCGCCTACGAGTGGGAGGGCCGGCTCGTCGGCGGCGAGCCGGTCGTCACCGCCCGCAACTATGGCTGGGGCACCGGGCGCGGCATGACCACCGCCGAGTTCGGGTTTGGCACCGGCGACTTCTTCTTCGGCCCGGAGTTCGGCTCGCGCGCCACCACCGCGATGAGCGACCGCGACGACGGCATCCGCCGGGCGCAGGCGTTGCTGGCGGACGGCCTCCACTACGCGCGGGGGCGCGGCCTGAAGGTGTGCGTCGGCTTCGAGGTGACCGGCGACCCGACCACCCCCGAGGCGCAAGAGCACCTGGCCGCCCGCCTGACGGCGCTGATCCGGGCCTACCCGATGCTCGACTACGTCTGGCTGTGGCAGTCGGAGGGCCTCGGCAGCGGCGGCGCGGTGGCCACCCGCGACTCGCAGCTCGATCTGTGGGTGCAGCGCTACGGACAGGAGTTCGCCTACCTGGAGGCCCCCAACCGCATCCACGAGGCGGTGCGCGTGATGGCCTACCTGCGCCTGGCCCACGGCCTGCTGCAGCGTCTGGCGCCCCAGGCGCGGCTGGTTGTCAGCGGCTGGGGAGGCGACCGCTGGCTGCGCTTCTCCGACTTCTATCGTGGCCTCGACCGCACCCTGCCCAAAGACGTGATCTTCGCCGCCCTGGATAACATCGACCCGAGCTCGGAACCGAACGTCGCGGCGGTCTACGGCGAGCTTTCCCCCGAGCGCGAGAAGTGGCCGATCCCCTGGTGGGAGTCGGACGGCGGCGGCACCCGGCGCGACCAGTGGGGCCCGCAGTGCAACGTGCTGCCTTACACCGCGCTGTGCCGCGACGCGCTGACGAAGCGCTGTCAGGGCCTGCTGTCCATCCACTGGCGCACCCGCGACGTGGAGGAAGTCGCCGCCTACATGGCGCGCTTTGCCTGGGATCCCTCGTTGACCTACGAGGGCTTCTACGACGACTTCGCCCGCCGTTGCTACGGCCCCGAGTGGGCCACGGAGATGAGCGCGATCCACCGCGAGCTAGAGGCGCTGGGGCCACGCTATACCGGCGCGCTGGGGCAGGCGGAGTGTGTCAGCTTCGAGTGGTTCAGCGGCGGCCAGCTCCCCGACCCGGAGAAGCTACGGAAGCTGGCCGAGCTGCGCCATCGCCTGGAACTGGTGCGCGCCGGGCTCATCGGGCGCCGCCAGTTGGCCGCCCTGGAGCGCGTGGAGTGGCAGATCACCACCATCGACTGGCTGACGCGCTATGATGCCGCCGCCCTCGTCTTGCGCCCCGGCGGCGAGGTGGACCGCCTGCTGCAGCAGGCCGAGGAAGCCCAGGCGGCAGGCGATGCCGACCGGGCGAAAACCCTGGCGGAGCAGGCGGCGGCGCGCTTCCGGCGGTGCGGCCTGGATCAGGCGCTGCAGACCTACCCCTGGAAGATGAGCACTTGCGGCGAGTGGGGCACCCTGGCTACCATCAACGTGAAGGCGTACGCCGCTTACGAGCGAATCGCCGCGCGCATTCGTGCCGCCGGGGGCGACCCGGGCGAGGACACGCGCACCCTACCACTGCCCCCGGGGCCGCGAATCCTCATGCGCATCCCCCCCAGCCTCGTGACGCCGGGCGAGCCGGTGGAGGTGTCGGCCATCGTGGTTGCCGCCGAGCCGGTGGCGGCGCAGGTTCACTATCGGGCGCCGGGAGGCACCTGGCAGACAGCGCCGCTGCGCCCCGCCTACCGGCGCGCCTGGACCGGCCAGATCCCCGGCAGCGCCGTGACCACGCGCGGCATCGAGTATTACTTGGAGGTGCGTGACGCCGCCGGGCGGGCGGCCTACGCTCCCAGCGGTTACCCGGCGCTCACCTGGTCGGCGACCGCCTACTCGCTGCCGCCAGCGCCGGCCTACTCGCCGCCGCCAGCTCCCCCAGCGGGGATCATCTCCCACCTTGCCGCTGAGAACGGCCCAGACTACTCGGTACGCCTGCGCTGGACGCCGCCGGTCCCCGCCTCCCCCTGCCTGCTGACGCGCCGGGCCGAGGGCCAGCCGGAGCTGACCGTGCGCACCCGCCTGGGCGAGTACCACGACGTTCAGTTGGCGGCCGGCACCACCTACACTTACACCATCGCCGCCCTGGACGCCGAGGGGAAGCCCGGACCGGCGACCGAGGCCCGGGTCAGCGTGCCGCGTCTGGATCCGCCGCTGGCGCCGGAGGACGTGGCGGCCAAGGCCGGCCCCGGCAAGGTGCTGATCACCTGGAAGCCGGCGCCGGGGAGAGTGCGCGGCTACGTCGTCCTGCGCTCCCCCTCGGCGCGGGAGATGGGTGAGCCGATCACGCCGCGACCGGTCACCACCGAGTCGTTCCTCGATGTGCGCCTGGACGCGGAGCGGGAGTACCACTACCGTGTGCGCGCCATCGACCGGGGCGGCCAGGAGGGCAGGCTGTCGGCGCCGGTGGCGGCCCGGCCGCTGCCTCGTCCTACGGGCCCCATTTTCCACGCGGCGATGGAGGGCACCGGCGACGCGGGAGCCAGCGTGCCCCAGCGGGCAGGTGCGGCGCGCTTCTCGCCCGGCCTCATCGGGCAGGCGCTGGATACCACGGCGGGCGGCCACCTGGTCTACCCGCACCAGCCGGAGTTTGCCCTGGATGGCGAGTTCGCCGTCGCGTTCTGGTTCCAGGCGCGCACGCTGGAAGGAATGCCGGTGCTGGCCTCCTGCGGCGAGTATCAGAAGCACGGCTGGTTCGTTCAGGTGCTCGCCGGCCGCATCCGCTTCTCGCTGGGGGGAGACAACCTCCTCGATGCCGGCTGGGTGGAGCCAGGCCGCTGGCACCACGTCGTCTGCAGCTACGACCTGCAGCGCCAGCGCATCTACCTGGATGGCCAGGAGGTTGGCAGCCGGGAAGCGCTCGACGTGGACTTCACCCCCTGGCCGGGGCCGCTGTTCGTGGCGCAGTACCACTTCCTGCAGGAGCCTTACCAGTTCCGCGGCCTGCTGGACGAGCTGAAGCTGTACACCACCGCGCCCACCGCCGAGGAGGTCGCCCAAGCCTACGCGGCCGGCCGGCCCTAGCGCATTTCGCCTAACCCTGAAAGGGTTTTACCGGGTGCCCTCTCGTTGTGAAACCTTTTCAGGGTTTCGGGGTCGGACACGGGCGGGTTTCCCCAGGGTTCGGAACCCTGGGCTAGGTTGTTCCACCCCTTCGGGGTGAGGAGGCGCTGCCGCTCCGGAAGTTAGGCTGGCCGCAAACAGGCCATTTTCAGGGGAGGCGGCTCCCGACGCCGACAGGTCGGATCGCCGGCGTCCCGCCGGCCTCCTCCGGAAGCGCCAGGGTCACCCATGGCTCGGCGTCGCCGGCCAGAGGCCGGCGATCCGACCGCGGTCTTACCCAGCGATGGAGGGAACCGGGGCCCGTGGGCCGAATCGAGCCGATAGAACAGCGAACACCGCTGATGGCTGCCCACGGAAGGGGAAGTGACGGAGTGGACGATCGGGAGCTTGCCGGCCGCATCGGCGAGGCGCTGGGGCGCATCCGCACCACGAAGCCGTTGGTGCACCAACTCACCAACTACGTGGTGATGAACGATACCGCCAACGTAACGCTGCATGTCGGGGCGCTGCCGGTGATGGCGCACGCGAAGGAGGAAGTCGCCGAGATGGCCGGGGTGGCCGGGGCCGTCGTGCTCAACCCGGGCACCCTGGAGCCAGACTGGGTGGAAGGAATGGTGCTGGCCGGCCAGGCGGCGAAGCGAGCCGGGGTGCCGGTGGTGCTTGATCCGGTCGGCGCCGGGGCAACGCGCTACCGCACCGAGAGCAACCTGCGGCTGCTGCGGGAGGTGGCGCCGACGATCGTGCGCGGCAACGCCGGGGAGATCGCCTCGCTGATCGGCGCTGGCGGCGAGGTGCGCGGCGTGGAGAGCGTTGGCGAGGTGGGGGACCCGCTGCTGATCGCCCGACAGGCGGCCCAAGCCTGGGGGGCGACGGTGGCGATCACCGGCAAGCGTGACGTGATCACCGACGGCGAGCGCGCTATCGTCGTCGACAACGGCAGCGAGTGGCTCACCACGCTTACCGGCACCGGGTGCAGCGCGACCGCGGTGGTGGCCGCCTTCGCCGCCGTCGAGCCAGACCCCGTGGTCGCCGCCGCTGGCGGCCTGGCCTGCCTGGGCTATGCTGCAGAACTAGGCAGCGAGGGCGCCCGCGGCCCGGCATCCTTTAAGGTGGCGTTCTACGACAGCCTCTACAACCTGACGCCGGAGGCGCTGGCAGCCGGCGCCCGCGTGGCATTCGTCTAGCAGACCCTGGCAACCGAGGGGTCCGCTGGCCGCGTCGGCCCCAACCCTGCCGGCCAAGCGGCGTCCGGAGACGCCTCCGCCGGCGGGGAGGGGCACGCACCGCTTCGGCGCGTGATTGGAGTCTTACATGTACCTGCTGCTTGTGCTGCCGCTGCTCCTCCTGGCCGGCCTGCCGGCGTCGGCACAGGAGGTGGACCCCGATTTCAAGCCGGAGCTGGTCGGCGTGGAGCTGACCGCGCGGGAGGTGCGCCCGGGCGACCCGTTCGCCATCACCCTCCGCTTCCGCAACGCCGGCACGAAGCCCGCCCGCGCCGACTACCGCGTCTTCCTCCATTTCGAGGCGCCCGAGAGGGACTGCAAGAACATCGTCATCCATGGCGACCACCCGCCCACCGAGCCAACCTCTCTCTGGCAGCCAGGGCAGGTGGTGGTCGATGGACCGACGATGCTGGCGGCGCCCACCGACAAGCCGGAGCAGGAATACCACATCCACGTCGGCCTCTTCGACTACGCGGGCACAGGCGCGCGCCTGCTGGAGGTCTACGACGCCGGCACGCTGCGCGTCACCAGCAGCGCTCCGCCCTCCGACCAGGCGGCACCGGCGCCGCTGGCCGCCGCCGAGGTGGCGAAACGGCGCCAGGCGCTGGCCGCGCGCATCCCCGCCGCCCGTCGCGTGAGCCTGCAAGGCCCCACCTGGCGCTTCCACATTGACCGCGCTAGCGGTGCCTGGGCCTTGACCGACCGGGCGACCGGCGCCCTCTGGACCTCCGACCCAACCCGTCCTCGCTTTGGGCAGGTGCGGCTGCGCGCGCCCGGACAGACGGCCACCTGGATCATCGACCGCTTCGACTCGGTGCGCCGCGAAGGGAACCGGCTGCGGCTGGTGACCCGGCCGCGGGTGGAGGGCAAGCCGTGCGGCGTGACGGTCACCTTCACCGTGGAGGCGGCGCGCACTCCGGCCGGAGTGAGGTTGGCCTACGATTCGCGCGCGAGCGGCGAGTGGCAGGTGGCCGGGGTGCGCCTGCTGGAGAACGCCCTCACCGTCACCGAGGCGGAACAGGGCAGCCTCTACGTGCCGCACCGCCTTGGCATCGAGCGGGCGGCCGGCAAGGGGCTGCCAGGACGCGAGGAATGGCTCACCTACGATAGCCTCTCGATGGCAATGTGCGGCGCCGTGAAGGCCGGCTCGGCCCTGCTGGTCAACTGGGACCACGTGGACACGCGCCTGATCGTGGACGGCACCTGGCCCAACCACCCGCGAGTGCCAGGGCGACGCGCCCGCTCCCTGTCGCTGGAGATCAACGCGCCGAAAGCCTCCTGCACGCTCCACCCACTCGGGAAGGGTGGCTACGTGGAGATCGCCCACGCCTACCGGCCGCTGGCCAAGGCGAAGGGGTGGCTGCAGACGTGGGCGGAGAAGCGAAAGCGCTACCCGACGGTGGACCGCATCTTCGGCGCTCATAACTTCAAGCCGTTTGTCTTCTCGCGCGTGATGCCCACCTCGATCTACTCGGACGGCGTCGAGCGCACTTACCTCGGCTTCACCTTCGAGGAGATAGCCCGGTGCGCCGAGCACTGGCGCCACGATCTGGAGATCGACCGCGCTTACGTGGTGCTGGCCGGCTGGATCAACGGCGGCTATGACGTGCGCCACCCGGACGTGCTGCCGGCGGCGCCCGAGTGCGGCGGCAACGAGGGCCTGCAGGAAGCGGCACGGCGCATCAAGGCGTGCGGCTACCTCTTTGGCCTGCACGACAACTACCAGGATATGTACGAGGATGCCGCCTCCTGGGGCCAGGAGTGGCTGAACAAGGACGCACGTGGCGTGTCCAAGATGGGCGGCAACTGGAACGGTGGGCAGGCGTGGCAGGTGTGCGCTATCAAGCAGGTGGAGCTGGCCGCGCGCGAGAAGACCAACCTCCCCGAGATCGCCCGCCTCTTCGGCCCGACCATCTACTTCATCGACACCGTCTTCGCCTGGGGCCTGGTGACCTGCGAGGATCCCGCCCACCCGATGACCCGGCAGGATGACCTGCAGTGGAAGAGCAAGCTCTGCCTGCTGGCGAAGCAGTACATGGGCCTCTTCGGCAGCGAGGAGGGCCGCGAGTGGGCCGTGCCCTGCGCTGACTACCTGGAGGGGATCTTCGGGCACCAGACCGACTCGACCGTGGGCGACGTGATCCCTCTCTTCCCGCTGGTCTACAGCGATTGCGTGCAGATCATGACCCACCAGGGGAACCGCATCGGCCCTGGCGACGAGCGGAAGGTGGCCGACCACATCCTCTTCGCCGAGATGCCGCTGCCGCGCTTCGGCGAGCACCTCTACTGGCAGGCGCCGGTCGTGGAGGGCACCCGCATCACTCCCCTGCCGCCCGTCGTGCGAGACCTGGGAGAGCGACGCTTCGCCATCACCTACCGCTGGCGCACCGAGCACCCGATCGCCGACGACCTGAACGTCTTCGTCCACTTCACCCACCCGGCAGCGACGCGGCCAGAGGGCATCGCCTATCAGCAAGACCACGCCCCTACCCTGCCGACCTCCCAGTGGCAGCCGGGGCAGGTGGTGGAGGATGGACCGCACACGGTAGAGGTGCCGCCGGAGTTCGATGGGCCGTCTGAGGTGCGGGTGGGCTTGCTGCGCGGGGGCGAGCGCATCTCGCTGGGCACCATCGGCCATCAGGAGGGGCGCTACCACGTCGGCACAGTGATGGTAGCCGACGGCAAGGTGAGCTTCACGCCGGTGGAGGCCGCACCGGTGGCAGAGCTGTGGTCGCGCGGCGACGGCGGCTGGGGCGAGAAGCTGTGCGCCACCGACCGGGTGATCAAGAACACCTGGGAGGTGCTCTCGCCGCTGAACGTGCTGACGGCGGAGCAGCCGCTGGCAAGCCATGAGTTCCTGACGCCCGACCGTCGGCTGCAGCGCACCCGCTTCGGCGACGTGACGATCACCGTGGCCTACGAGAAGCCAGCGCGCATCGGCGACCACGCTGTGCCCGCCTACGGCTTCGTGGTGGAAAGCCCGCGCTTTGTCGCCTTCTGCGCCACGCGCTACAACGGGGTGGACTACGCGACGCCGACGCTCTTCACCGCCCGCAGCCTGGATGGCAAGCCGATCGCGCAGTCGTCGCAGGTACGCGTCTACCACGGCTTCGGCGAGCCACGCCTGAGGCTGGCCGGCAAAGAGTTCACCGTGGAGCGGGAGGCCGTGGTGAGCGTCGTCGGCAACTAGAAGACCATCCGGGCACCACTGAACCGCGGCCGGGGCGGCGCGGCCGCCCGGCAGAGGCCCGATGGCTCGGGCACTCCGTTACCCGGGCCTGGGTTTGTAGGGGCGAAACAACCGGCATGCCTGACTTTCGTGCACTCGCGTCCGTATGGCCGCCGGTTGCTTCGCCCCTACGGCGTTGCGGTGCCACGCCTCGACGTGGACACGCGGCCCCCCCGCCGAAGCCCGATGGCTCGGGCACTCCGGACAGTTGCCTGGGAGGAGACACACTCCCTCGGCATCGGCGATGCCTCCGGCGGCGGCCGGCGAGGCGCCGGCGATCCGGCCTATCGGCGGCGGAGATGCCCTACGGGGGAGGCTGGCACGGCGGGCATCACGCGCGGGCACCCGCCCCGCCCCGGCTCACAGCGCCCGAACCTCCAACTCCCGAACCTCGCTGCGCACCAGGTTTCCACAGGTCTCGCAGTGGAAGTTGGTGGTCCGGAAGCGCTTGCGCGATCCGTCCGGCTGCCGTTCCTCCCGCTCCGCGACTGACACCCGCATGTTTCGCACTCTCTTGCAGCGGGGGCATCGCTCTGTCGCCATCGCTTACCCTCCCCTCGCCCTCTAGCGCGTCACCTGCACCTGGTCCATGCTGGCCTCCGCGAGCCGGGTGTTGTCGTGGCTACTCACCGCCAGGCCGACCAGCACGTCCTTTCCCATCGGGATCGTGTCTTCACCCACTGGCTGCCAGGTCTGGCCGTCGGCGGAGGCGTAGGCGGTGAAGCGGTCGCCGACGCGGGTGAGCTTCACCCAGTAGGGGGCGGCAACCTTGCCCTCGAGGGCGGCCGAGACGGAGTCGGCACCCGCCTGGCGGCGGCGCTGGAAGCAGAGGCCGTTCTTGGGAGTCACGCAGACAAAGGCGTGGGCGGAGTCGGCTTCGGGCGTGTCGCGGATCATCACCCCGGCCTTGGCCCACTCGTTGGTTTCCGTCAGGTGGCCCACCCGCGCCACGATCGTGCCGTCGCCGGAAAGAAGCTGCGCCACGAAGTGGAAGCCGTCGGCGCGGCCCCAGACGTCCCAGCCGGATGCTTTGAGGGTGAAGGTGCCGTTGGCGTAGGCAGTGCTTCCCGGCAGCGCCGTGTCGCCCACATCGGTCGCCGACCATTCGGCCGGGAGGGTCTCGCCGCGCAGTTGCCGCACCTTCGCCACGGCGGCGAGGGTTTCTGGGCAGACCACGGCGGGCTGCACCTGCTCGCCCTTCTTGCGCGGGGCGGCCAGGTAAAGCACCGCCTCCGCTGCTTCCTCGGCCAGCGTCGGGTCATCCAGGCACCCGGCGGCCAGGGTCACGGCGGCGGGCACGCGGCAGTCACGCAGCACGCTGAGGGCCAGTTTCTTCTCTTCGGGACGCCCGGCAATGGCAAGCGCCTCTGCCAGGCGCGCGACTACCATGGCCGGCCGCGCCTCGGTTTCTCGCGCCAGCAGGCGCAGGCAGCCGCGCAGCGCCCGCACCCGCAGCCCGGTCTCCTCCGCGTCCGCCCGGGCGAGGTTCCACAGCACGTCCAGCGGCGCTCCATCTTCCCAGCTCTCGGCCAGGGCAGCGACCGCCGCGCGCTTCACCGCGGGAATGGGAGAACGGGTGGCGGCGGTCAGTTCGGCCAGCGCCCGGCGGCCACCCACCTGGGCCAGCACGGCCAGCGCGACGCACCGGCCATCCTCCGGGGCCGTCGCCAGGCCGGCAAAGAGCGGCTCCAGGCACTGGTCCGGGTTGCCGGCACGGCTGGCGACCGCGACCAGGGCTTCCTGCGCGGCCTCGCGCACCGCCTCGTCGGGGGCGGTCAGCAACCGCTTCGCCAGAGCTGGCAGCTCCGGCGCGCCGCCAAGGCGGCCGAGCGCCTTCAGCGCCTCCACGGCCACGCCGACATCGTCCCCTTCCGCAGCCTGCAGCAGCAGCGGAACAGCGGCGGTCATCGTTCGGTCGGCCAGCACCGTCATCAACGCCGCGCGGACGTTCGGAGGACCCTGCGCGGCGGTCTCCAGGAGGGCCGCCTCCACCTCGGCGCCCCGCAGGCGCGTCAGGGCATCGCGCGCGGCCTGCCGGTCGGCCCAGGCGCCCGTGGCCGCGACCCGCGCCAGCGGCAGCACCGCCCCGGCGCCGCCGAGGGTGCCAACCGCCTCCAGGGCAGCGGCAGCCACGGCGGGGTCGCCGCTCTCCAACGCCTGCACCGCCACCGGCAGGGCGGCGGCATCGCCCCGATCTGCCAGCGCCGCGAGCACCGCGACCTGCGTCGGCACGTCCAGTTTGGGATACAGCGCCAGCACGCGGTTGGTCAGCGCCGGGTCCGTGATGCTGGCACACGCCTGCGCCGCCACCTGAACCAGCGAGCGGTCGTTGCTCTGCAGGCAGTCCAAGAGGACCGCTAATGCTTTGGGAGAGCGGAGCCGCACCAGGCCGGTGAGGCCCAGCGCGCGCGCCCGAGGCCGCCCGGCGTGGGCCGCCAGCGCCTGGTAAACCGTCTCGGCCGCGGCATCAGGGAGGGCGGCGGCACAGCGCGCGCGGGCGTCATCCACCGCCGGTTGGGCGGCGGGCAGCACCCGGATCGTGGCGAGGAAGGCGGCGGCGCGGGAGCCGCCGATTGTGCCGAGGGCACTCGCGGCAGCGGCGGCCACCGCGGGCTCACGCGAACGCAGCAGCTTCGCCAAGGCGGTAACGCTCGCTGGCTCCCGCCGGTAGCCCAGAGCATTGGCGAGGGCCACCTGCAGCGCCGGCGTCTTTGCCTGCGCGAGGGCCTGGCGCAGCGCCGCGCCGGCGGCGGGCGACCGGTTTGCTTGCAGCACCCGCAAAGCACGCTCGCGCACCCGCGGCGCTCGGTCTTGCAGCAGGGCAGCGACCAGCGCCACGCACTCCCCACGGCCGATTCGCTCCAACTGGGTCAGCAGGGTGAGGCGGGTCTCCAGAGGCGTTCGCGCGCCCAGGTGCGCCAGCATCGCCCGGCACAGCGCCGCTCGCTCCGGCTCGGCGCCCGGCCGGCCCGCGTGGAAGCTGATCGCCTCCAGCGCTCGCGCGGCATCCTGCCGCTGGCCGGCGTCTGCGGCCCGCATCCTCGCCACCAGTGCGGCCACAACCTGCGCGTAGGCCGCGCGCTGTGCCGACGCGCTCCGGGTCACCGGCGGCGCCTGCCCCCGGAACTCGGCCAGCAGCGCGTCGAGCGGTGCCGGCGCCGCCCCTAGTGGCGCGCCACCCGCCAGCACCAGTAGCCCCATCAGCACGATGCGGATGCGTCTCATGCGGCCCTCCTCCTCCGCGGGGGCATCGGCTACCCCGACCGCGGTCTCGCAGGCCAACTCGCCAGCCGAACGGCCGGCCGTCAGGTCAGGCACCAGGGGGCCCGCATCGGGCGGTCTACCCAGCGGTTGGCCTCCGGGTCGCCCACCACCTGTTCCCTCTTGGGGTCCCAGCGGATCGGCCGGTTCAGCCAATAGGCCAGGTTGCCCAGGTGGCAAACCGTCACCGACCGGTGGCCGATCTCCACGTCGCAGACCGGACGGCGGCGGGTACGGATGCACTCCAGCCAGTCGTCCACATTGTGCCCGCGCGTCCGATAGAGGTGAACATCATCCGGCCCCAACGGCTCCCGGGCGATTGCTTCCGGCCAGGTGCGGAAGAAGCTGCGGTTTACCTCCACCTTGCCCTCGGTGCCGGTGAAAAGAATGCCGTTACCCTCGCGGTTGGCGAAAACCTCCGGGCCGCCGCCGTGGTACATCCGCACGCCGTTAGCGTAGCGATAGGTGAGCAGCGGGCGCTCTTTGCCGTCGGGGGGGAGCACTTCCCCCGGGCCACTCTCATCCATGCCCAGGCCCCACTGCGCGATGTCGAAGTGATGGGCGCCCCAGTCGGTCATGCCGCCGCCGGAGTAGTCGCGATAGGCACGCCAGTTGGCAGGATGAAGCAACCTGTTGAACGGCCGCCAGGGGGCCGGCCCCAGCCACAGATCCCAGTCCAGTCCCGGGGGCACCGGCTCTGCCGGCAGGTGGCACTCGCCGGAGGGGCCGCCGACGGCGACGTGAACCGTTTGCACCTTGCCGATGCGGCCGCTGCGCACCAGTTCGCAGGCGAGACGGAAGTTGCCATCCGACCGCTGCTGGCTGCCGGTCTGGAAGACACGTCCGTAGCGGCGCACGGCGTTCACCATGGCGCGCCCCTCGGCGATTGTGAGCGACAACGGCTTCTCGCAGTAGATGTCCTTGCCGGCCGCCGCCGCGGCAATGGCGATGAGGGCGTGCCAGTGATCCGGGGTGGCGATCAGCACCGCGTCGATGTCGTCGCGCGCCAGCAGCTCCCGAAAGTCGTTGTAGGCGGCGCACCCCCGGTAGGTGCCACTGCCGCGGTCGCTGGCATACCGCTGGTCGACCGCGTTGCGGGCGGCCTCGCGCCGCTCGGTGTCGACATCGCAGACGGCCACCACCTGCACCTGGCCGCGGGCGAGCAGGCCGCCCAGGTGGCCGCTACCCATGCCACCGACCCCGATGCACCCAACCGTGATCCGGTCGCTCGGCGGGGCGACCTGGCCCCAGGCCGCCCGCCCGACCAGGCAGGGCGCCGCGGCGGCCGCAGCCACCCCCTTGAGGAACCGACGCCGCGTGATCGGCGCTTCCTTGGACATCGTCATCCCTCCTTGGGCACCGGCCCCGGAACCGGGATGAAGTGTCACCCGATCGCGGGGCAACGCCAGGCTATGGCCCCTGGGCGGCAGGGGTGATCGGCAGCGCGGGCACCACCAACACCAGGGCATGCCCGGCGCCGGGGGTCTCCGCAGCCGATGGCGGCACCTTTCGGCCGCGGAGACGCCCCTGCGCGGGCTCCTTCACGCGGGCGCGGCGGCTACCCCTCTTCGCGGATGCGCGCCATGCCCTCGGCGATGGCGGCGGCGATGTACTCGTTCTCCTCGCGCGTCATCAGCGGGTGCGTCGGCGGGCAGAAGAGGCGGGCACCCAGTTCATCAGAGAGTGGCAGCTCCTGCCCCTGGGTGTGCTTGGCGATGAAGGGCACCACCTTGTGCTGCGGCGGGTTGGCCACCACGCAGTTGACACCGTACTCGTTTTGCAGCAGCGCCATCAGGCGGTCGCGCTTCTCGCCGGCCCACTCTTTCGGCACCAGGCAGGTGTAGAGGTAGTAGGTGTGCCAGTAGCCGGGCGGCTCCACCGGGAGGGTGAGGCCTTCCACGTCTTTGAGCAGCTCGGTGCGCTCCTGGGCCACCTTGCGGCGCCGCTCGATCATCTCGTCGAGCCGGCGGAGCTGCACCAGGCCGACGGCGGCCTGCACCTTGGTCATCTTGTAGTTGCTGCCCCACCCCTCGGTGCCGCCGAACTGGCGCAGGGCGCGCAGGCGCGGGCCGAGCTCTGGGTCGTCGGTGGTGATGCCGCCCCCTTCGCCCAGGGTGGTCATCAGCTTCATGGTGTGGAAGCTGAAAACGGTCATCCACCCCTTCTTGCCGATCTTGGTGCCCTTGTAGCCGCCGCCGCAGGCGCGCGCCGCGTCGCCGATCACCTTCAGCGGGCCGTGCTTCGGGTGCGGATGGCGCTCGGCGATCTCCAGGTAGTCATCCATCGGCGCCGAGAGGCCGTTCATGTGCACCGGGAGGATGGCGCGGGTGCGCGGCGTCAGGCGACGCTCGATGTCGTTCGGGTCGGCCTGGAGGGTGACCGGGTCCACCTCACAGACGACGAGGCGGGCGCCCTGGCCGATCACCGCCATCAGCGCCGCCCGGAAGTTGATCGAGGGCACGATCACTTCGTCTTCAGGCTGCAGATCCAGGCACATCAGCGCCATGTCGAGGCCGGAGCCGGCGCCGTTGATCGAGACGCAGTCGGCGGTGCCGCAGTAGCGCGCGAACGCTTCCTCGAAGTCGGTGATCTCTTTGCAGATGAAGCCGAAACCGGTGACCGGGTCCATCGAATCCCGGATCGTCTTGACGGCGACCGCGATCTCTTCCTCGGTGTACCAGCCGCCCAGATGGGGCTCGGCGGGCCAGTTACGGCTCAATCGCCGGGTGCTGAGGATCTCCTTGCGCAGAGCCTTATCCATATCTGTCCCCTCTCGTTGGCCAAGGACAAGCGCGGTGCAAGGGGCAGGACGCTTGTCCGGCTACGCGCTCAGTAGCCGCCACAAGTTGGCGACCGCGCGTCGGGTGGCCACCACCGGGTCCTCCGCCCCCTCGTATTCCACCGAGAAGTAGCCGGAGTAGCCCTGCTCCTTCAAGCGGAGGGCGGCCGTGCGGGGTACGATGCCCTCGTCGATGACGGCTCCCACATAGCGGCGGCCGTCGCGGGCTTCCACGCCGCCCTGCCCTGCCGGTGCCAGCCGCCAATCCTTGCAGTGAACGTGAACGACGCGGTCGCGCAGGCGGCGCAGCGCCGTTTCCTGGTCCTCACCGGCCAGGAAGAAGTTGCCGTCGTCGAAGCAGAGGCCCAGATCCGGGTGGGCGTCACAGAATTCTCGCATATGCTCGACGCGCCCGCGGAGGCGATGCGCGCCGCCGTGGTTCTCCATGATGATCTGCACGCCGCTGCCGCGCGCCAGCTCGCAGGCGCGGGCGCCGCCGTCGGCGAGCCAGCGCCGCACCTCGGCGTCGGCAGCCTGCCCCGGGTCGCCGCCGGGCAGGAGCATGATCTGCCGCGCCCCCAGGCCCACCGCCATGTCGAGCGCCGGGCGCATCGCCTCCACCGCCGCCTGCCGACGCGCGGGGTCCGGGTCGATCACCGCGGCCCCCTCCAGCAGCACCGGCACGGTGAGGCCGAGGTCATCCAGGCGGGCGCGCAGCTCCGCGGTGGGCATCCCGTCGGCATGCGGGCGCATCAACTCCACGCCGGGCACACCCAGCCGGGCGTACTCCGCCAGCATCCCCGGCAGGTCGAGGGTGCCGGCAGCCAGGGCCCGGCTGTAGCAGTAGGTCATGATCGATAGCTTCATGGCACTCCTTCACCACCATGCAGCGCCAGCGACACCAAGAGCCGATCCGGCAATCCCCCGGAAGAGCAGCGGAGTGCCGCAGCCATGCGGCATCCCAAACCGCCGAAGCCCGATTGCTCGGGCACTCCGGCCGGTTGCCGGACGCGCTCTAAGGGCATTAGACGCCCGAGGGGCGTTCTCCTTGGGCGGTGATCGCGCCGAACGCCAGGCGGTAGGATCGGGAGCGCGGCGAGGGCGCACGCGGTCGGCCTCCCCGGCTCAACCCACGCCGCCTGCTGAACGTCCCTCTGAAGGACAGGCGCGGGTTGTCCGGGAATGGCAACCGTAGCGCCGCGGCACCGCGGCCCGGCGCCGGATGCCGGTTCGCGCCGAGCACCGCGGCGGAAAGGAGGCCGGTATGCCCAGCAAGTGGAAACCGTCGGCACCGATCGTCTGGAGACTCATCACCCCATCCGCTCCGGGCGGCACCACGAGTTTCTTCAGCGATCCGTCAA
>JAAZEB010000333.1 GCA_012512505.1 Armatimonadota bacterium
AACCCGTGCCACCCTGAGCAACTCGTGCCACCCCGAGCAACCCGTGTCACCCCGAGCAACCGGTGCCACCCTGGGCAACCCGTGCCACCCTGGGCAACCCGTGCCACCCCGAGCAACCTGTGTCATCCTGGACAACCCGTGCCACCCCGAGCAACCCGTGTCACCCCGAGCAGCCGGTGCCACCCCGAGCAACCTGTGTCATCCTGGACAACCCGTGCCACCCCGAGCAACCAATGTCATCCTGAGCGAAGCGAAGGATCTCTCCCCCGCGGTCTACCCGCGGGAGCTTCGCCGCGCCTGGCATGACCGGCCGGCTGGGCCGACTGCTCGCTCGTGGGGCCTTGCTGCCTCAGCCGATGAGCGGCCAGCCCTGGCGGTAGGTCTTGCGGATGTACTGGTCGGCCTCGGAGCAGTTGGTCGCCTTCAGGGCGGCGGCGTCCCACTCCAGCTTGCGGCCACAGCGGTAAGCGACCAGCGCCAGCAGGTTGTGCTCGATCAGCGCCCCGGAATAGTCGAAGTTGCAGGTGGTCGGCTTGCCGGTCTTGCAGGCGGTGATCCACTCCTCATAGTGGCCGGGCGAGGGCGGGATCATCTCTTTGGCGGCCGGGTTGTAGTGGGTCATGTCGCCGTTCAGCCACATCATGCGGTAGTCGTAGTCGGCCAACAGCCAGCCCTTATCCCCCTTGAAGAGGAGCCCCTTGAACAGCTCGTCACGGTTGAGGAGATTGGTGGGGAACTCCGGCTTCTTGCCGCCGTCGTACCAGAAGACCTTCACAGCCGGCCGCGTGGCGGTGGCAGGATGATCCCAGGTGGCGGTAAACCACTGCGGGCAGGTGTCGGGGTTCACCTCTGGGCCGGCGGCCTCGCAGGTGGTGGGGAAGCGCAGGTCCAGCGCCCAATAGGCGAGGTCGAGCATGTGGCTGCCCATGTCGCCGATCTGGCCGCTGCCGAAATCCCAGAACCGGTTCCAGGCGAGGCAGCCGCCGAGGTAGCCCGGGTTGTAGGGGTGGAAGGGCGAGGGGCCGATCCACAGATCCCAATGGATGTGCGCGGGCACGGGGCCGCCGTCGGGCAGGTAGGAGCCGCCTTCGGGGAGGCGCGTGCACCAGACGTGACACTCGCTCACCGTGCCGATGGCGCCGCGCTGGATCAGTTCCACCACGCGGCGGAAGTTGTCCGAGGCGTGGATCTGGGTGCCCATCTGGGTGGCCACCTTCCCCTGCTGCTTCAGGTAGGCCTCGCGCACCGTGCGCGCCTCATGCACCGAGTTGGCCAGCGGCTTCTCGCAGTAGACGTGCTTGCCACGGTTCAGCGCCCAGGTGCTGATGTGGGCGTGGGTGTGGTCGGTGGTCGAGCAGACCACGGCGTCGATATCCTTCTGCTCCAGACAGCGGCGCCAGTCGGTGTAGGTCTTGGCCTGAGGGAAGCGTTTGGCGGCCTCGGCCAGGTTGTTCTCATTGACATCGCACAGGGCAACGATGTTCTCGCTCTTCACGCCGTCCAGGTTGGCGGCGCCGCGGCCCCCGACGCCGATGACGGCGATGTTCAGCTTGTCGTTCGGTGCGGCGCCGGCCTTGAGGATGCCAGACTTCAGCACCACCAGCCCAGCGCCCAGGCGGGCGCTCTCCTTCAGAAACGTGCGACGCTCCATTCGGCTCATTGCGGACCTCCCCAATAGACGATGATCATGCCCCTGGTTCGCCACCCGCTTGCCAGGATCCCCCTGGCATCGTCTGGGGAGGGGGTGCCAGCACCACACCGGCCGGCGTCAGGAAACGCCTCCTACGGTGGAGAGGGTGCTGGCTACCTATCGTGGGGACGTTTGGCGGCGGGTCGGGATTCAGCCGCCGGAGGCTTCCTTCCTCCAATAGCTGTCCTCAAACCAGGCCGCGTAGCGCTCGTCACCCGGTCCGGCCTCGTTGAACGGACGGTTGTGGAGACGCTCCCACTCTCGCCGGAGCTGCCGCACCAACGCGTTGTACATCTCGTGCTCGGCGTGCGTGTCGTCGCCGGGAGTGACGGCGTGGACAATCTCGTTTAGGAAGACCATCGCCACGTGGCGGGGCGCCATGTAGCGCAGCGAGTTGGCGTTGAGCCAGATCTGTCGCTCGTGGGGGAGGTAGACCCCGTCGTAACCGGCGATCCCCCACGGGTTCCCCGTTCGCCGCTCCAGGTCGGCCACGAAGACGCGGCCGGCATCAAGGTAAGAGCGACCGGAGATCGCCCAGCGCTGCAGCCCGGTCGCCTCCAGGATTGCCAGCGCCTCCAGCAGTACGGAGCGCTGCTCGGCGGTCAGGGTGTAGCTTGGCGGCACGACCGGGGCGGTGGGTGGGGCGGTGGCCCCGGGGTGGGCCCCACACCCGGCGCTGATCAGGAGGACACCTCCTAACCACCGCTCGGAAAACCTCCTTCCATCTCGGCAGGTTCACACATGTTCCTCTCAGACTCCAGCGCGCACCTCCGGTGCCCGGCAAGCGGTCTTCCGGAGGGCTACCGGTGGCTATTGGGTCCGCGCGGGAGCTGGCAGGAACGGTGCCAGGTTGGGGGCGGGGGCCGGGGGCGGCCCGCTTCCTCGGGGCGCAGCATTAAGATCTTCTAATGTTTTTCTAATCCTGCTTTAATGAGCGTGTGCTAAGATGAGCGATAAGAGTAGTACCCCCGCCAAGGGGGGTGGGCCGTGAGCGCTCCGGAATGCGCTTGGAGCAGGGAGGAGAAACGATGAGGAGGGAAAGTGACGGTTTCACCCTGATTGAATTGCTCGTGGTCATCGCGATTATCGCCATCCTGGCGGCGATCCTGTTCCCGGTATTCGCGCGCGCGAGAGAGAACGCCCGCAAGTCATCCTGCCAGAGCAACATGAAACAGCTTGGCATCGGCTTCTCCATGTACGTGCAGGACTACGATGAGCGGTTCCCGGCGGTGCGCCAGGGGCCCGGCGGCTGGAGCTACAACATCCAGCCCTACGTCAAGAACTGGGATGTTTTCGTTTGCCCCAGCGTCAGCATGGCGGTGCGGACCTGCGGGCCGATCACTTCCCACGGCAACGCCGCCCTGGTGGGCGAGCCGTGGTTTGGGGTGCCTGAGGGCGGCTACATGATGTGCGCCTGGGAGGGGGCGGCGTGCTGCGGCTACCCGAAGCTCGCCAGCTTCCAGTACCCGGCTTCCACCTACCTGCTGGTGGAGGGCAACTGCATGGGGGCGTTCTGGGGGGCTTTTGTGAAGGACGGGGCGCCCTACGCCCACCACGTCTACCGCCACATGGATGGCTTGAACATCTGCTACGTGGACGGCCACGTGAAGTGGGTGAAGAAGACCGACCCGATGTACCAGGCGCTGGACAACGCCACCCTGGACCTAACGCGGCCTGGCTACTAAGCCGGCACACTGCCCCCGGTGGCGGTCCGCGGGCCCGCGATGGCCGGCCACGGATCGCCACCGGGCGGCGTTTCTGAGCGCTACACCGTGGCCCGGTGGGGCTCCGCCGACGGGATGACGCTGCCGGGCAGGGCCTGCCCCGCCGCCACCTTCACCCCGGAGATGGCGCGCCGCAGTTGTTCGGCGGCGTTGTGCCGCAGCGGCACGCCATGATAGGGGATGGCGATGTCGAACTCCAGCGTGTCGAGAA
Source organism: Armatimonadota bacterium (assembly GCA_012512505.1). GTDB lineage: Bacteria > Armatimonadota > JAAZEB01 > JAAZEB01 > JAAZEB01 > JAAZEB01. The sequence continues at coordinate 3,626 of JAAZEB010000333.1, forward strand.
TGGCGCGCAGCGTCGCCACCGCCTGCCCCGCGTCCTGGGTGAAGATCGGCAGCGGGATGTGGATCTCGCGGCCGTCGTAGTAGAACAGGTCGGCGGCGAAGAGCACCGAAAGCGCCGGGGCGTAGAGGGCGATGTGCCCCGGGCTGTGGCCGGTGTCGTGCAGCACCTGCAGGCCGCCGGCAATCGGGAGTGTGTCGCCCCCGTGCAGTTCCTCCACCACCTTCACCGCGGGCGGGGTGTAGCCCGCCTCCCACTCGCGCAGCAGGGCAAACTGGTTGTCGTCCACCGTGATGCCCAGCAGGCGAAGCCCCTCTAACGACAGCGGCCGGGCCGGCGCCGGCACGCGCCGTTCCAGGAGCGGAATCCCATCGACGTGGGCGGCCACCACGGCGTCCGTGTCGCGCGCCAGCGGCGCCAGCCCGCCGGTGTGGTCGCTGTGGTGGGTGGTGACGATGATGCGCGCGACATCGTTCAGCGAGAAGCCGGCCGCCTCAATGTAGCGGCGGATCGGCCGGTCTCCCCCCACCGGCCCGGTATCGATCAGCGTGAGCCCGTCTGGTTCCAGGATCAGCCCCGGATGCACCGGCAGCTCGGCGCCGGCCACGTCGATCGCCACGCCGTCGATGGTGTGTACGCCCGGAAGCAGTTCCGGCATGGTCCACCTCCCAAAGCTCGTTTCCCGGGCCGGGCCGCCGCCAAACCGGGGTGAGCCTCACCGCTTCGGGCGCAGGGCCACCTGGATCAGGGCGGCCACCACCATCACCACGGCGCAGAGGAGGTAAGGCGCCCGCAGGTTGGTGTGTTGGGCGAGGGTGCCGCCGAGGAGCGGCCCAAGCATCGACCCCCCTCCCAGGAACGCCTCGTGAAGGGCGCCCATTTTGCCGCGGTCGGTCGGTCGGTTGAGGCTGTAGAAGAGGCTGGCCAGGTAGGTGAGGCCACTTCCCGCGCCGAGCACCGCCAGCAGCGCCATGAACGCCAGCGGCGCCGAGGCGCGGGCGATGCCGACGAGCGCCAGGGCCATGACCAGTTCGGTCGCCAGCAGCGGTCCGAGGCGGTACTGCCAGCGCCGCGAGCGAATCAGGGGGTAGAAGGCGAGCGTCTGCGTGAAGGAGAGAAGCGCTACCAGCAGCCCGATCTCGCTGCCGGAGAAGCCGAGTTCGGTGCCCAGCTTTGGGAACAGCGTGCGCAGGCAGGCTACCCCGAAGTAGGTGCCGCAGTTGGCGATCCGGGCGAAGAGGAGGAACCGATCGACAACCGGTAGGGGCACCGGAGCGGCTGCCGGCGGGTGCTCGTCTTTCCCGTCTGGCGTGGACGCGGGCCACGCCGCGACGAGCGGCAGCATCACCAGGGTCACCCCGGCTCCCGCCGCGAACGGCAGCGAGGGGGAGAGGTCGGCCAGTTGACCGCCGGCCCAGGCGCCCAGCGACATCCCGCCGGTCCAGCCGATGTTGAAGAGGAACAGCCCCCGCCCTAGCGGCCCGTGCCCGTAGGCGTCGGCGATCCCCCCTTCCACCGCCGGCCAGAAGATGCCGCCGGCCACGCCGACCAGCGCCGCCGCGACGGCGAGGGTGGTCACCGAGCCGGCGTGGTAAGCGGCCCCCAACGCCAGGATGAGGGCCAGGGTACCGGCGACGCCGACGCCACGCCGACCCCACCCGTCGGAGAGGTGACCGAGGGTGAGGCAAGCCGCCACAAACGCCAGGGGAGAGGCGGCGCCCACGATGCCGAGCTGCTGCGGGGTGGCGTCAAGGCGGATCGCCGCCAGCGGGAAGCCGATGGTCGCCGTCATTACCGCGCCATCGGCGAGGAAGGGGACCAGCAGGGCCCAGACATCCATTCGGGTGATCGACGGGCGGCGGCGTTCGGCCGCCGCCCGAAGGGGAGTGGTCATCCGGCGCTCAGTTTCCCTCCCCCGGCCGGTTGGCTCCCCGGCAGGTTCGCCGCACCCGGCGAGCGAGCCCCAGCAGTCGCGTCATCGTTGGTTGCCCTCTCGATCCCTCACAGGGAGATGGCCCGGCCGGTACGGGCCGACTCGTAGAGGGCGCACAGGAACGCCACCGAGCGGCGGCCCTCCTCAGCCGGGCACATCGGCCGGCGACCCTGGGTGATCGCGGCGACCATGTCGGCGATGATGTGCGGTGGCAGGGCGGGGTCGACCGGGTGAACGTCCAGCGCCGGGGCCTCCTCCGTTTTGGTGCGGAAGAGGGTCACCTGCCCATCCCTCCAGGCAAGCAGGCCCTGCTCGCCGGCGATCTCCACGGCGGTGCCTAGGTCGGGGAAGACGGAGGTGGAGGTCTGGAACACGCCCCAGGCGCCACTGGCGAAGGTGACCAGCGCCTGGGTGTTGTCCTCGGTCTCAATCGCGTGGGTGAAGGTGCCGTAGCGGCCCTGGACCGTCTGCACCGGCCCCAGCCACCACAGGAGCAGGTCGAGGTAATGGATGGCCTGGTTGGCGGCCGAGCCGCCCTCGGTCTCCAGGCGGCTGCGCCAGCCGGCGGGGGTGCCGCCGTCGTAGTAGCTCTGCTCGCGGTACCACTTCATGCGCAGATCGACGGAGAAGACCTTGCCCAGCCGGCCGCTGCGGATCGCCTGGCGCACCTGGTGGTTGACCGGCAGGTAGCGGCTCTCGAAGTCGACCGCCAGGATGCGGCCGGTCTCCTGGGCGGCGCGAATCGCCTCGTCGCACTTCTCCAGGCGCAGGTCCATCGGCTTGGTGGTGAAGGCGTGCTTGCCGGCCCGCAGCGCCCGGATGGCGAAGTCGCAATGCCAGCCGCTCGGGGTCATCACCCCCACCACGTCCACATCCTCACGTGCCAGGAGGGTGTCGTAGTCGGCCACGAAGTCGCAGCCCAACTCGGTGGCGAGGCGCTGCCCGCCGGCCACATCGAGGGAGCAGACGGCCACCAGCTCCGCCCCGGGCGTGTTGGCCGCCTTCCGTGCCCGGTCGCTTCCCATGCCGGTACCGACGATCGCGAAACGCACCCTATTCGCCATGTGACGTCTCCTCTCGTGCTACTGCCATGGCGCAGATTCGACGGGGGAGGGCTGGTTCCCCTTGCGGCAGGATCCCCTCCCACACCGGCGAAACTGACGGCGACCGACGCGACGCCGTAGGAGGCGCCGCCAATACCGAGGGGGTGTTCCTCCTCCAGGAGATGGCCGGAGTGCCCGAGCGATCGGGCCTCTGCGGTTAGAATGCCGCATTGCTGCGGCGCTCCGCTACTCTTTCAGGCAACTGGCCGGAGTGCCCGAGCAATCGGGCTTCTGCTGGGCGGCCGCGTCGCCGGGCATGGGGGACTCCTACGGCGGCCGGCGGGACGCCGGCGATCCGACCTGTCGGCGTCGGGAGACGCATCCTAATGGCGGGGGCGGGCCTGGCACCGCTGACGAACGCCAGCGGCTGGTCTCTCGTTCGCGCAAGGAGAGCCGATGGCAGCACACCTGGTCAGCGCAATCGACGTGAAGGAGTTCGGGGCGGAGACGCTGCGCGTCGGCGACCTGAATGGCGACGGCGCCCCCGACCTCCTCTTCACCCAGAGCCACTTCCCCACGCGCCGGATCACCTGCCTGACGGCCACCGACATCTTCGGTCGCGTGCTCTGGCAGCGGGGGGAACCATCCCTCGACAACGGCCGCATCTACAGCGACCTCCCGGTGCAGGTATACGACTGGGACAACGACGGCCGCAACGAGGTGCTTTACGTCCGGCAGGCGCACTATGCCGAGCCGATCTACCTTGCGGGAACGGAGATCGTCGAGCACGCCCGGCGCTACGAGGGAGACGCCACCCTGGTCGTGCTGGAGGGCGCCACGGGCGAGGAGAAGGCATCCCTGGCCCTGCCGGCGCCGGCCGACGACTGCTTCCTTTTCGCCGATCTCACCGGGCGGGGGCGCCGCGAGGACCTGGTGGTCAAGGACCGCTACTGGAACGTGTGGGGCATCTCTCACGAGGGGGCGGTGCTCTGGTCCTGGGAAGGCTCGCCCGGCCACTTTCCGGCCCTCGGTGACTTCGATGGGGATGGCCGCGATGAGGTGTTCGTCGGCTTCGCCCTGCTCGATCACGACGGCCGGGTGCTCTTCGCGCACGACCCGGGCGACGCCCATCAGGACGCGGCCTACGCGGTCCGCCTGGAGGATGGCTCCTGGCGGCTCCTCTTCGGCAACCACGGGATCCACTGCCTCACGGTGGCGGGGGAGGAACTGTGGCATCACCCGCTGGCCGAGGCCCAACACGTGGTCGCGGGCCGCTTCCGCGCGGACTCCCCGGTGCAGGTGGCCGTCATCGACCGGGGCCAGCCGCGCGGCGAGGGGCGTGCGCCGGCCACCCTCTACCTCTACGACCTGGACGGCCGCGAACTGTGGCGGCGCGAGCAGCCGCCGGGAAGCTGGGCTGCCGCCCTCGTGGCAATCGACTGGTTGGGAGGCGGCGCGCCGCAGTGCTTGTTGGTCTACAGCCGGGGCAGCGAGCCTCCGGCCATCTACGATGGTGATGGCAACGTGATCGATACCTGCCCGATGGCCTACACCCCGGAGCGCAGCGAGGAAGACCGCCGGGCGCACTACTACGGCTCGCGCGCCGACGTGTGGGGCGACAGCCGCGAGGAGGTGCTCCTCTTCGGCTCGCGGGGGGCTTGCATCTGGGCCAACGCCCGCCCCCTGGCGATCCCGACGCTCTACAACAACACCCTCTATCCCGGGATGTGAGAGGTTCCTACTCTAGGTCGCGCGGCGGCAACAGCAGTCGGCGGTGAGGGGGCCGCGGCATCAGGAGCGAACTGCCGGTACTGCCTTGGAGGTGCGGTCATGGCACATCACGCGGTCAGGAGCCGGTTGGTGGCGGCGGTGGTGCTCGGCGTCGCTATGGCAGCCACCTGGTAGCGCGGCCGACCACTCGCCGCGGACAGCCCGGAGCGCCTGGCGGGACGCGCGACGCGCATGGTAGAGCGCCGGGTCCGGCACCTGGTGCGCGGGTCGCGGGAAAGAGCCTGGACCCAGACCGAGATTGACGACGCCTGGCGCGGGTATGAGGCGCGGTTGGTCGGCGTCGGCGCAACAGCGAATGAGGCACGCGAGATTGTCCGCGTGGTGCGGGAAAGCATCGCCGCACGCAAGATCAGTGGGCACCCGATCTACGCGGTGCCCGCCTATGCCCGCGAGGGCCGGGTGGCCGCCCGGAAGGTGTGGGTGGTTGGTTACGGATGGGGCCTCAGCAGCCCCCTTGGGCCCGGCGGGTTCCGGGAACCGCCGGGGCATCACTGCGTGCTGGTGATCGACGCCTTGCCGCCGTACAAGGTGCTGACGACCGTTAGCTGCCTGTAGGTGGTCGCGGGGCGGCGGCCCTCTGGGCCCAGAAGATGGCTCGCTCAGACTCCGCCGTGTAGGGGCTGCCGTCGCGGCCGCCGAAGAGGCGCTCGACCACGAAGCCGTGTCGCGCCAGCCACTCGCGCTGTTCCCCGACGCTCACCGGGTGTTTCTGCTGCACCCATTCCTTCGTGAGGGTGGTGCCGTCGGGGTAGGTGAGGGTGGCGGTGCGCCGGGCCCGCCAGAGGCGCCCGGGGGCATCAAACCAGATCGTCTCGGAGGTTCCCTCGACGCGCGTGCCGTCCTCGCAGGTGCCGGTCGGGAAGACGCCGTGGCGAACGCCCGGCCGCCGCCAGCTCTCGTCAAGCTCGCCCTCCATGTGGTTGTTATCCAGGTAGAGGTGGCCGCCGGGCCGCAGCGCCCGCGCCGCCGACGCGATGCACCCCTCCTGCTCCTCAGCCGTCGCCAGCTCGTAGAAGCAGTTGCCGCCGAGGATCACCACATTGAAGCCGTCCGGCCACGGCCCGGCGGTCACGTCCGCCCGAATCAGGCGGAGGCGCTCCTGAACCTCCGCGGGCAAGGCCGCCACCTTCTGCCGGGCGCGCTCCAGCATGCCGGCCGCCTGGTCGATGCCAACCAGCGTGTGCCCATCCTGGGCCAGCGGGATCAGGATGCGGCCGGTGCCGCAGAACGGCTCCAGGATCCGCAGCGGTCCTGCTCCCGAGAGCAGCCTGCGGAGGAGCGCCACGTCTTCCGTGTGCGCCTCGATCTGGTCGTAGACCTCAGCGACGTGCGGGTCTACATCGTAGGCATCGGTCTGGTTGTAGCTCATCGCTCGATCCCCTCCGGAGTCCCTATCGAGACCGCGGGCTGCTCCGCTCAGGGTCATTCGCCGTCTGGTGGGAGCACGCCGTCGGCCTGCAAGGCGAGGCTGATGCGCAGGCACTGGTCGATGGCCGCCATTGCCGTCGCGGGGAAGTGCCCCAGGCGGGCGGCGACGGCGCTCTTGGGCACGGTGAGGATGGTGTCCGCCTTCACGACGGCGGCGCGGTCCAGTCCGGCGGCTCGCCCTTCTTCCGAGCCGAGGTCGACCCAGAAGTCGGTGGGGTAGCGGCGGCGGGGGAGCTGCGAGGTGATCCCGGCCACAATCAGGTTGGGGCTGAAGCGATTGCCGATATCGTTCTGGATGATGACGGCCGGACGGTGCTTCGCCCGTGACGGGTCAGTGACATAGGGGAAGGCGACCAGCACCACATCCCCGCGGCAGAAGGGCTCGGTGCTACTCATCCCACTGCCACACCCCCTCTGTCGCCGCCGCCTGCAGCGGCATCGCATCGGACGCCGTCCTCCCGGCGTGTTCGGCCGACTCGCGGTAGCCCTCCGCGAGCAGCGCCTCGAAGCGCTGTCGTCTGGCCTGTTCGAGAAGCTCCCTCAGAGCGTGCCGCACCAGCTCGCTACGGCTTTGCCCCCGCTGTTTCGCAGCCGCGTCGACTTCGCGCAGAAGCTCGGATGGAAGAGTGATCATGACGCGATCCATCGGTGCACCCCTTTGCAATATAGACTCGGTGGCAAAGGCAGTATATACCCTGTAAACCTATTCGTCAACACGCTGATCAGGTTCACCGCTGCGGGGCTGCCGTGGCCCGGGTGCGAGGATGGCCTGGCCCCGGGCGCGAAGTACAGGCAGCAGAGCGGGACGCGGCTTGTCCTGCCGATAGGGGTGGAGTCGATGAGGAGCGATATGCGGGGGGTGCTGATGAGCCTTTCCATAGCGGCGCTGGCGGTTGGGGCCGGCGCGGAGGCACAGGGGATGACACTGACGCGCGACGGCCAGCCGCGCGCTACCATCGTCGTCGCGGCCGACGCGGGCGAGAAGGTGAAGCTGGCGGCGGAGGAGCTGCAGACCTACCTCCAGAAAATCTCCGGCGCGAAGTTGCCCATCACGACCGACACGGAACAGCCCAGCGGCGTGCTCATCCTGGTGGGGAAGAGCCGCCTCACCGAGGCGCTGCCGGTGGCGATCCCCGCCGGCCTGACGAACGCCCGGCGCGAGGAGGGCTTCGTCATCTATTGTCGGGGTGACCGCCTGCTCCTTGCCGGCAACGACGCCGGCCCCTACCACGGCACCGAGTACGCGGTCTACACCTTCCTGCAGCGCCTCGGCGTGCGCTGGTTCATGCCGGGCGACTTCGGCGAGTACGTGCCGCGGCAGGCGACGATCAGCGTGCCGGAGCTGCGGGTGACCGAGCGGCCGGACTTCCTGATGCGCAACTGGTGGCTGCACGCCAAGCCGGAGCTGGCCGAGCTGGAGCGCCGCTGGAAGATCCGCAACCGGATGAACCCGGACGCGATGTTCGCCATACCCGGCGACAGCAGCGCCCGCAACATCCTGCCAGAGGCGCAGTACTTCAAGGAACACCCCGAGTGGTTCGCCATGAACCCGGACGGCACGCGCAATCCCTACCTGCCGAACCTGAGCCATCCACAGGCGGTGGCGGTGGCCGCCAGCATCATCAAGGAGCACTTCCGCAAGAACCCGGATGCCAACTCCTATGGGTTCGCGCCGGATGATGGTCTGCCGCGCGACTACTCGCGAGAGACGCTACAGTGGCACCAGGGCTTCTTCGACCTGGGCGGCCGGCCAGGCGTGCCGGCAGAGGCCAGCATCACCGAGGAGTGGATGCGCTTCGTGAACGCCGTCACCGCCGAGGTGCGCAAGGAGTTCCCGGACGCCTACATCGCCACCAACGGCTACGCCAACCGCAACCTCCCACCCCAGGGCGTGAAGCTCGACGAGAACCTGGTAATCATGTTCGCCGCCATCTGGAGCTGCACGCTGCACGCCTACGACGACCCGCACTGCTGGCAGAAGGTGCGCCAGGGGCAGATCCTCCAGCAGTGGACCAGCCTCTGCAAGAACGTCTGGATCTACGGCTACCACTACCAGATGCTGGTCTCCGCCCTCACCCCGCTCCCGGAGACGCGCAAGCTGCGCCGCGACTTCCCGCTGTTGAAGAAGTGGGGCGTGATCGGCTTCTGGGATGAGGCGCGCAACCAGTGGGCCGAGAATGGCATCGCCAGCCGCTACCTGCGCGCCTACCTCGAGTGGAACGCCAACGCCGATGCGGACGCCATCTTGGAGGACTTCTACGCCCACTGGTACGGCAAGGCGGCGGCGCCGATGCGCGCCTACTACGACGCCCTGGAAGACGCCATCGAAAAGACCTCGATGCATGGCCATGAGGACCGCATCCTGCCGGAGGTCTACACTCCCGAGCTGCTGGCAACCCTGCAGAAGCACGTCGCCGCCGCGGAACGCGCCGCCGACAGCGAGCGCGCCCGGCTGCACGTGCGAGCCGACCGGCTGATTACCGACCACCTGGCGGCCTACATGGCGATGGCGGCGGCGGACGCGGCCGGTGATTGGGCCGGCGCCGCCCAGGCGGCCTCGCGCATGCTGGAGATCCGCAAGGACCTCCACGCGATCAACCCGTTCTTCATCTGGTCGGATGAGGATGGCTACCACACCGGCGTCTGGTACTGGAAGGTTGGCGACCGCCGCGACTTCTACCAGTCGCTGGCCGACCGCACCTCCGGCAAGACGGGCGACCTGGTGGCGCTCTTCTCGGAGCGCGCCCGGTTCCGCACCGACCCGCACGACGATGGCATCCACGCCGGCTGGTACCGCCCTGGCCAGAGTGATGCCGACTGGAAGTCGATCCTGACGACGAGGAGCTTCTACTCCCAGGGCTATCAGGACGAGCAGGGGCACACTTACTGTGGCACCCTGTGGTACCGCTTCCGGGAGCGAGTGCCCGCTTCGGCGCGCGGCCGGAAGGTGATCCTCTACTGCCCCACGGTGGAGACCGAGGCCTGGGTGTGGGTGAACGGGCAGTACATCGGGCACCGGCCCTACCTGGAGGCCTACATCCGCCCGGCCCCGATGGAGATGGATGTCACGGATGCCCTCCGCCCGGGCGAGACGAACGAGATCACCATCCGGGTAAGCACCAGCCTCTCGCCCGCCCAGGCCGGCGCCGGTCTGCTCTCGCGCGTCTTCCTCTACTCGCCGAAGGAGTGAGCGGGGTAGGGGGAAGTGGTGGTTGGCCCCCCTGGCCCCCCAATGCTGGGGGGAAGTGGTGGTTGGCCCCCCTGACCCCCCAATGCTGGGGGGAACTGGTGGTTGGCTCCCTTCCCCCCCCGAGTTCGGGGGGGGGAAGGGGGGGCACCCACTCAGTAGCGCACCCAGACGAACGCGGCCCACAGC
>JAAZEB010000334.1 GCA_012512505.1 Armatimonadota bacterium
GCGGCCGCGCTCAACTGCGCCGAGCACCTCTACCGGTTTTTTCAGGAAGCGGGCGAGCCCCATCCGGAAGACCGCCTCTGCCTCCTCACCGCCGGGTTGGGCGCCGGCGCCTCGCACTGCTCCGGCTCGGACAAGCAGACTTACTACAAGCTCGGCATCCAGGGCAAGACGCCCGATACGCCGCACGACTTCGCCGTCACCCTCACCGCGGGTGGGTGCACGCATGGCGACCTGGCCCTGATCGAGGGAGAGAACTCGCTGCGTGAGTTCTATCACCTGGTGGAGAACGGCGTGCCGTTCCCCCACAACGCGCGCGGCGGCTTCGTCGGCTACAAGACGGATCACGACCCGCGCCAGCGCGCCACCTCCGCCGGGCCGTGGACCTCCCGCTTCATGGTGCGCCAGTCGCTGGCGCAGGTGCGGCGTTACGGCATCCCGATCCTCCACCCGATGGAGGCAGTGGCACTGCTGACGCACGGCGAGGGCGCCGACCGACGCTGTGTCGGCCTGCTGGCGGTGGAGCACCGGCGCGCGGGCGCCGAGGGGTATGGGCTGGTGGTCATCCTGGCGGAGAACGTGGTGATGGCCACCGGTGGGCCGGGCGAGCTGTACGCGGTGTCGGTTTACCCGATCCACCAGATGGGCGCGCACGCGCTCTGCTTCGCCGCCGGGGCGGTGGCCCACAACCTGACCGAGTCGCAGTTTGGCCTGGCCTCGCTGCGGCCCCGCTGGAACCTTTCCGGCACCTACCAGCAGGTGATCCCGCGCTACTATAGCACGAACGCCGACGGCAGCGACCCGCAGGAGTTTCTCAACCCGTTTTTCACCAGCAGGCGTGCCCTGGCAACGAGCATCTTCCTCAAAGGCTACCAGTGGCCGTTCGACCCGGACCGGGTGACGGGGCCCGGATCGTCGCTGATCGACGTGTTGGTCGAGCACGAGCGGGCAGAGCGTGGCCGACGCGTGTGGCTCGACTTCACCCGCAACCCGGGCGACTCCGGCGGGATCGGGCCGTTCTCGCTGGCCGACCTGGAGCCGGAAGCGCGCGCCTACCTGGAGCGTTCCGGGGCGCTGCAGGAAACCCCGATCCTCCGTCTGGCGAAGATGAACCCGGCCAGCATCGACCTCTACCGCGAGCGGGGGGTAGACCTGTGGCGCGAGCCGCTGGAGATCGCCGTCTGCGCCCAGCACAACAACGGTGGCTTCGTGGTGGACCGCTGGTGGGAGAGCACGCTGCCCCACCTGTTCGTGATTGGCGAGCAGGCCGGTACGCACGGGGTGAAGCGGCCGGGTGGCTCGGCGCTCAACGCCGGCCAGGTGGGCGGACTGCGCGCCGCCCAGCGCATCGCCCACGTCTATGGCGACCGGATGCCGGATGCCAACGCGTTGGCGCCCCTGGCCGCGGCGGCGCTGGCGAGCACCGTGGCGCACATCGATGCCCACCTTCGTCGGGCCGCGAACGCCTCCCGGCGGGTGGAAGAGGTGCAGCGCGAGATCCAGGCCCGCATGAGCGCGTGCGGTGGCATGCGGCGCCGTCTGGAAGACGCCGCCCGCGCCCTGGAGGGCGCCCGCCGCCTGCGGCAGCAGATCCACACCGAGGGGATGCGCGTGGAGGCCCGGCGCGACTTCCTGAAGCTGCTTCGCGCCGAAGCCCTCTGCCTCACCCACCTCGCCTACCTCACCGCGATCCGCGACCTGCTGGCGCGCGGCGGCGGCAGCCGCGGCTCGCACCTCGTCCTGGACTCGGAGGGCGTGGCCGCGCACCCCGCCCTGGGCGACGGGTGGCGCTTCCGCCCGGAGAACCTGGCGCTGCGCCAGGAGGTTCAGGAGGTCTGGCTGGGGGATGATGGCGAGTTCCACACCCGCTCGGTGCCGGTGCGCCCAATCCCCACGGAGGAGTACTGGTTCGAGAACACCTGGGAGGAGTACCGGTCGGGGCGGGTCTTCACCGAAGGCTGAGCGACAAGGCAACATCGGGGCCGGCTCGCCGGCGTCCCGCTGGCCGCTGTAGGAAGCGCCCCCACCTCGCCATAGGAGGCGTCTCCACCGCCGATAGGCCGGCTCGCCGGCGTCCCGCCGGCCCCCACCCAAGGCGCCGAGGGTCGCCGAGGGCCAGGGCTTACCGGCGAAACGCCGGCGAGCCGACCGCAGCCCCTATGCAGGCCGTTCGTGGGTCTCCGGGTGGAGGTAGGGGCGAAGCATTGGCGGGCCAAGCATACTGTGCCGCAATCTACCTGAACCGCAAATGCTTCGCCCCTACGGTTCGCGTGCGGTTCGCGGCGCCCCAAACCGCTGCCGCGGCTCGGCCAGGAAGAGCGCGGTGATGGCGGCGCTGGCCAGCACCACCGCGGCGGCCAGCATCGCCACGGCGTAGCCCGCGCGTGCCGCCAGGAAACCGAGGAGCACCGGCGAGCCGACGGTCACCACCAGCAAGGTGTTGACGGCGCCAAGCGCCATGGCGTGGTCGGCCTCTGGCACGATCTCCAACAGGTAGTTCACCAGGAGGTCGTAGACCGGGAAGCGCGCGCCTACCAGGCAGTAGACCACCAGGAACGCCCCTGTGCCGGGGAAGAGGGAAGCCGCCAGCACGGCGCTGACCGGGGTGAAGGCCTCCAGCCACAGCAGCACCCGGATCACCGCGCGATTGCCCCGGCGATCCGCCAGGCGCCCCAGCGTCGCGGCGGCGGCCGATTGGCAACCCACCTGGAGGAGGGTCGCCAGTACCACGTTGGCATCCTGGATGCTCCCCGTGGCCCGCCCGTAGGCGGTGTAGAATGCCAGCGCCGCGCCGCCGGTGCCCAGGGCCAACTGGATCCCAAGGAGCAGGCGGAAATCGCGGTTGTCGCGGATCAGGTTGCGCGCGTGAACCAGGCGCAGGCGCAGCCCGCCCTTGTCGCGCGGCGACGCCGAGGGCACCTCACGAGCCCGGGCAACCGCGACGCCCGACAGCAGAAAGAGCACCGTGGTAATGGTAAAGGAGAAGGCGTAGTTCCGCGGCGTTGGGAAAGCGCCGGAGCGCACCAGGGAGTAGACCGCCAGCAGCGCGCACAGGTTCACCGGCCCCGAGATCGAGTGCGCGGCGCTGAGCGCGTGTCCACGCCGGTCGGCGGGAATGATCTTGCCGAGCAGGGAGCCCTGGGCCACCGCCGCGCATCCCAGAAAGGTGAAGAACGCCGAGTAGCAGAGGAAAAACCACCCGAGGGTGCGCCCCCGGTCGGCGGCGAGGGGCGTCCAGAGATAGGCCGCCGCCGCGCCCCACGAGAGCACCACGCCCGCCCAGAGCCAGAGCAGGCAGCGCTTCTTGCTGGCGGAGCGATCCACCCAGGGGGTGATGAGGAACGGCCCGACCGAGCGCCCCACGGAACTAGCAGTGGAGAAGAGGCCGATGGTCATCGGCGAGCTGGCGAGGAAGCTCACCAGGCCGGCGATCATCGTCGCCTCCATCTTGAACTGCCAGCCGATGCGGTAGAGCGCCTGGTGCGCGACCCAGGCGCGGAAGTTGCTCCTCTCTGCTGATGAATGATCGGGAATCGTGGGCGTCCTTGTCGTCAGGGGCTGGCGAAGGCACCTCCTCACCCTCGCGCCAGGGCTGAGAGCGGGGGTGAGGAGGCGCCGGCCCGTGGAACAGGCTATGGCACAAACTCGATGTCGCACACTTGGATCTGGCCGCTGCCGCCCTCACCCGTGGCGGTGCCGTGCGTGCCGATGATCAGGCCAGCGATCTGCTCGATATCGAGCTTGCCGTCTGGATCCTTGCCCCAGTCCGCGTTGGCGAACTGGGTGAACGGCAGGCGGATCGTGGTCCACTCCGGGCTGGCGGGCGGCTCCACGTACCACTGACCGCCGCCGCGCTCCGAGAGGGTGACCAGCAGGCCCTTCACTCCCTCGGGGAGTGTCGCCCGGTAGCGGAAGCGGAGCGCGGTGTATCCCTCCAGGTCGGCCGCGGGGACCGGCACCGAGGGAGTGAGGTACATGTGGCGCCCGCCGGGGAAACGAAACTCCAGCCGGGTGCAGGGCTGGCCTTCCGGGCCCTCGTTGCCGGTCGCCATCGTCGCCTCTACGGCAGGGTCCTTGCTGACGGTCCACTGGCCGGCGCCGCTGCCGGTGACCCGGATCGGTCGGTCGGGCCGGTACGGCTCGTCGGTGAAGGCAATCTGACGGAGGGAGAGGGTGCCCGCGGCCGGCCCATCAAAGACCAGGCCGAACCACACCTTCTCCGCCCGGGCCCACTTCAGCGCCTGGCTTCGGCCCTCGCTGAAGGCGGCCGGGCGCAGCCCGGTGATCGGCAGGCGCCCGGTGGCCGGCTGGGCGAGCACGGTCTCCGTGCCGGCGCGGTACCAGGCACCGCCCCCCTTCTCGAAGACCACCAGGCCCAGCCGCGGCGCCTGACCCTGCTTTAGGTCCAGACGATAGCGCACGACCAGCGCCCGGGCGTTCGCCGGGACCGCCTGCAGGCGCGTCTCAAGCGCCAGGAAGCGCCGCTCTGACCCCTGCTTGGTGAAGGTGACCGTCAGCGCGCCCGGCACCGGGCGCAGGCGAGCGGTTAGACCGCCGACCGACGCCAGCCGCCAGCCGCCGATGCCTGCGTTGCCCTTGCCCAGCGGCTGGTTCACGCCCGCCTGCGCCCCCTGAAGAGCGGACAGCAGCAACCCGATGCCAGCCAGGGCCACTGCCCCGGCCCGTGCTCGACTGTTCATCTTGCCACCCCTCCTAGTCTTCCGGTGGTGCTCTCAGGCGCGTAGTTCGCCACCGAGGGCGGGAGTCATTCCTCGAGGGTCCGCCGGTCGGCCCCCCCGGCTTCGGGGGGGGGTGGGGGGGCCTAACCCAGCCACCCCTCCCCAACCGGCGCCAGGAGATGCCCGGGCGGCAGGCGAAGTTAGAGAGCAATCCGGGAGGTTTCGCATGCGCGTTCGTTGGCCGCTGTTCCTAATCGCCCTACTGGCAACCTGCGTCTCCTTCGGGCAGGCGCCGCCGCAGACCCCGCTGCAGCCGTTTTCACCAGACGAGCACACGCTGCTGCTCTACCACTTCGATGAGGGTGAGGGCACCGTGGCGCGTGACTCCGGCCCGCACGGCTACGACGGCGAGGTTCAGGGCGCCCGTTGGACCAACGGCCGCTTCGACAAGGCGCTCCGGTTCGATGGCAAAGACGACTGCGTCTACCGCGCCTTCACCGAGCGCATCGCCGGCCTGAAGGAGATCACCGTCGAGTGCTGGTTCCGGCAAGATAACCAGGCCGGCCGCCAGTTCCTCGCCGGCAAGGATGTCACCTTCCACTACGATGTGACCGACGGCGGTGGCACCTCGCTCTCCCTCTACAACGAGGGCGGCGCGGTGAACAACGCCGAGGGGAAGCCGCATCAGCACCTCGGTATCGGGCTAAGCATCTCCAGCCGCGGCTGGCACCACGGTGCCGTCACCTACGACGGCCAGCAGATCAGCTTCTTCCTCGATGGCGTCCTCCAGGGCCGCCTCGATGCATCCCGCGACTTCCTCCTTGGCCTGCCCGACAAGGGCCTCTGGATCGGGTGCTACGTCGGCAAAGACTACTGGTTCAGCGGCTGGATCGATGAGCTGCGCATCTCCGACTGCGTGCGCTACGACCCAGACAAGCAGCTCGCGGTCGGCGGGAAGGTGTTCGACATGCCCGGTAAAGCGCCCCTCGTCAAGACGGTTCGTCAACCGAAGCAAACCGGCCTGGCGCGTCTGGACCTGACGCTGACGAAGCTCTACGGCCAGGAGGCCGCAGGCCGCATCTACCTGAAGCCGCCCGGCCGCCCGGCGGTCATCGTCGGCGAGTACGCCCTGCGCGCCCTGGAGAAGGGCGGCCAGGCACGGGTGAGTGTGGATGTTTCCGACGAGGTGACCGGCGATGGCAACTACCTGGTGGGGCTGGAGGCCACCGAGGCGGGCGCCTATTTCGCCCTGACCCAGGCCACCCTGACGCGCGGCGGCCAGGTAATCGGCCGCTGGACTGGGCAGGCGCGCTCGCGTCGCACGTTCGACCCTCCAGTGCTGGTGCCGCTGCGGGTCGGCAGCGCCCGCCCGGCAAAGCCGGAGCCGCTGCTTCTCCTCCCGCGCGATGCCGACCGCATCGGGGGCGACCTCACCATCGAAGAGGACGATGGCGTGCCGCTCCTCACCGGCAACGGCTACGCCGAATACTGGGTGGACCTGCCGGTCAAAACGACCTACCGTGTCTCGATGCGCTATATCTCCAGCGCCTACCGCCCCTGCGACCTGGTGATCGATGGGCGCGACCTGAACGACTACAACATGTGCGCCCTGACGCCGACGCCCTCCTCCTCCCTCCAGGATGCCTTCTGGGAGTACCAGGGCACCACCACGCTGGCGCCTGGCGCCCACTGGATCCGCGTCCAGGACGTGATCCCGGACATCATCGCCATTCGGTTCGACCCGGTTGACCGCGCGCCGAGGCGGTCCGTGCCCTGGCAGCGCTTCCCGGTGCCGGCCGCCGGGTTCCTGAGCGCCACGGCGCAGTGGAACGCCCCGCCCCCCACCGCGGTGCCGGCCGGCGCCGCCGCCCGGCTGCACCAGGACGCCAAGCAGCAGGCGCTGCGCTTCGATGTCACCTTCCCACCTGCCGCCAACCCGGCGCTGGGGGGCACCACCCTGCGCTTCACCCGGGCAGTACGCGTCAACCTGGAGCCGTTCGGTCGCCTGAAGCTCCGCTTTGAGGGTCAGGGCACCCAACACGTCGTGGCGCTTCGGGCAGTGGATGCCAAGGGCGACGAGAAGCTCCTCTGGCGCTACCGCGACACCGAGGCCGGCCCCCAGGAGATCGCCGTGCCGCTCTCCTTCGAGGGGAACGACGTGTTTGATCCCGCACGCGTCGTCGCCCTGCACCTCGATTGCGACCAGGGGAACGTGCGTCTTGGCCAGGAGAGCCGCTTCCGGGGCGCCCTCATCGCCCCGACGTTCGAGCGCCGGGATCGGCTGGCGACACCGGCCGGCTACCCGCAAGCGCTGACGCGGGCGCGCAAGGCACTGGCCGCCGCCGTGAAACGCGTGACGGCGAAGGCCGAGCCGCTGCTTTCCCCGGGCTTCCAGCCGTGGACCAAGCCGGTGGTGCCGGAGGAACACCCCCTCTTTGCCACCACCGAGCCGAAGCCGGTCACCCGCCGCACCCTCGGCTACGACCTCCACACCACCGGCGCCCGCAGTATCGATCCGAACACCCTCGCCGACTACCACGAGCATTACGACTTCGGCGACATCTGCTGGCCGCACCTGGGCATCTGCCCTCAGCGCCGCAACTTCACCAGCGACGCCGACTACCAGGAGGCGCTGGCGGAGTTTGAGCGCCGCTGCCTTAACGTGCGCGAGCGGGGCCTCTACTGCTTCGATATCTGGGGCTACGTGCCCCACGACCCATCCTTCCCGGACCGGGTTGCCCCGGAACACCACGAGATCCTGATGCGCGTCTTTGGCGACCGCTTCCTCGGCTACGACAACGGCGAGCAGGACGGCCGCTACATCGGCGCCTACGCCGACCGGGGTCCGCACACCAACCGCAAGGAAGGCTGGGAAGATTTCGTCCGCTGGGACACGACGATCTGCAACGACCACCTCAACTACATGAACGCCACCGGCTCGCTGAACTACTCGCACTACTACGGCGAGCGCGGCGCCCGGATGCTGGGTCTGGAGAC
>JAAZEB010000335.1 GCA_012512505.1 Armatimonadota bacterium
GCCCGGGGCACTATGACGTGAAGCTGAGTGACATCGAGCGGCTGCGCAAGGCGGCGCTGGTGGTCGGCTTCCGTGGCATGGGCGTTTTGCCGGACATGAAAGGGGTGGAGTCCCGCCGGCTGCTGGTGGAGACCGGCGGGCGCAACTGGATGGTTCCCGGCGCTTTCGTGGCCGGCACGGAGCAGGTGGCCAGGGAGCTCTCGCGGCGGCTGCCGGCCCACCGCGGCGCGATCGCGGCCCGGCAGCGGTCTCTGACGGCGCGGGTGAAGGCGGCGGAGGCGCGGTTGGCGCGCCAACTACAGGCGGGAGGAGCGCGCGGTGCCGTGGTGATCGCCTCCAGCCTGCAGCAGCCGACGCTGGAGTGGATGGGCCTGCGCGTGGTGGGCAGCTACGGCCGGCCCGAGACGCTTTCTACCCAGGAGGTGGTGCGCCTGATCGGGCTGGGCAAGCGTCACCGCGCGGTGCTGGTGGTCGATAACCTGCAGTCGGGGCCGGATGCCGGCAAGGGGATTGCCGAGGCGTTGGGGGTGCCGCGGGTGGTGCTGACCAACTTCCCCGACGAGCGCGGTTACCTGCCTACCCTGGAGACGAACGTGCGGCGGGTGATCGCGGCGCTGCGCGGGGGGCCGCGTGAACCACGCCGTTGAGCTGCGCGACGTGTCGGTGCGGAAGCGGGGCGTGCCGCTGCTGCAAGGCATCAGCTTCACCGTGGGGCGCGGCGAGTTCCTTGGCGTGTTGGGGCCGAACGGCGCTGGCAAGAGCACGCTGCTGCGGGTGCTGGTCGGCTTTGAGCGCTGCCAGGGCGAGGTGAGCCTTTTCGGCATCCGCCAGGCGGGGCGCCGGCCGCGCGCGTTGCGGCTGCGAATCGGCTACATCCCGCAGACGCTGGAGATCGATCCCGCCTTCCCGATTCGCGCCCTCGAGGCAGTGATGACCGGGTGCTATGGTCGGGTGGGTGCTTTTCGCCGGCCCGGTGGCGAAGAGCGCCGCCGGGCTTTGCGGCTGATGGAACTGGTGCGCGTCGCCCACCTGGCCGACCGGCCGGTTGGCCAGCTCTCCGGGGGCGAGCGGCAGAAGGTCTCCCTGGCCCGCGTCTTGATGCAGCAGCCGGAACTGCTGCTGCTGGACGAGCCGACCGCCAGCCTCGACGTGGCCGTCCAGAAGGAAGTGCTCGATCTGATCGCCGCCATCCACCGCGAGTTGGGCCTGGCCGTGGTCTTGGTGACGCACGACCTTGGCCTGCTGCCGCGCGCGATGGAGCGCATCCTGCTGCTCAAGGATGGGCGCCTGGTCTACGACGGCCCGACGGCCGGCGCCGTCACCGGCGAGCGGCTGAGTGGGCTCTACGACTACGCGATCGAGACTTTCGAGCAGAACGGGCGGCGGTACATCTCCTATGGTTGAGCGTTTGGTGGAGGCGTTGAGCTATCCACCCATCCAGCGGGCCGTGGTGGCCTCGTGCCTGTGCGGAGTGAGCTGCTCGCTGCTCTCCGTCTTCGTGGTGCTGCTGCGGCTGCCGCTGATCGGCGTGGCGATGTCGCACGCGGCCCTCGCCGGCGCCGTGCTCGGGATGCTGCTGGGCCTGGACCCGTTTGCCTGCGGCTTCGCCCTCTGCCTGCTGACCGCCGCCAGCATCGGCCCGCTGGCCGACCGGGCCGACCTGGCGCCCGAGAACACCCTGGGCATTCTCTTCTCCTTCTTGATCGGCATCGCGTTCCTGGGGATGGGCGTGCTGGCCCGCAGCAAGGCGGAAGCCCTCAACTTGATCTGGGGCAGCATCCTCACCGTCTCGCGCGCCGAGCTCCTCATCCTGGCGGTGGTCACCGCGGCCCTGCTCCTCTTCGTGCTGCTGCTGTTCAAGGAGATTCAGGCGGTGCTGTTCAACCGTCGCCTGGCGGCGGCCTCAGGCGTGCCGGAGCGTGCCGTCTACTACCTGCTGCTGATCCTCACCGGCGCCGTGGTCTCCGCCAATCTCGCCACCGTCGGGGGGTTGCTCATCTTCGCTCTCATCGTGCAGCCCGGGGCGACCGCTTATCAGTTGACCTATGACCTCCGGCGCTTCTTCGTGGTTGCCGCCGCCAGCGGCACTGGCGCCTGCCTGCTGGGCCTGCTTGTCTCTTACGTGCTCGACTGGCCCTCGGGCGCCTCGATTGTGCTGGTAGCGACCACAATCTTCACGGCGGCGTTCATTCTGTCGCCGAAACGCCTGGCCCGAGGAAAGCGTGCCGGGGGGCGGGCGGGTTCCGGGAAGGTAGAGGGGGGAACGGCGAATGGCAGCCGAATTGCCTGAACAGTACGAGGCGCGCCGGCGCTTCTTCAATGAGCACGCGGAGCATTGGCTGGAGATGTGGTATCCTGACGGGGACACCGGCGGCACCGCGCGCTTCGCGGCGCAGTTCGACCGGCTCTGCGAGGCCGTGCCGCTGCGCCCTGGAGACCACGTGCTGGACGTGGGCTGTGGCACGGGCGTGCTGGTGCCGCACCTCCTGGCGCGCATCGGTGAGGAAGGGGTGCTCTACGAGCTGGACTACGCCGAGCGGATGATCGCGGTGAACCGGCGGATGCACGACCGGCCCAACATCCGCTTCCTGGTGGCCGACGTGCTGGAGGCCCCGGTGCCCGCGGCAAGCTGCAGCGCGGTCTTCTGCTTCTCCTGCTTCCCGCACCTGGCCGACAAGGCCGCGGCCCTGGCCGCCATGAGCGCGGCGCTGAAGCCGGAAGGCTACCTGGCGATCGCGCACTTTGCCTCGTCCGAGGAGCTGGCGCGGCACCATCAGGGTTCTAGCCCGGTGAGCCACGACTGCCTCCCGGAGGAGGCGACGATGCGCGCCCTGATCGCCGGTGCCGGGCTGGAGTGGCTGCAGTTTGTGGACGAGCCCGGGTTCTACCTGGTGCTGGCGCGCAAGCCGGGCGCGGCGTAGCAGCGCCGGAGATAGATCATGCACGAGCTGGGGATCGCCACCGAGATCGTCAACGCCACGGTGAAGGCGGCCGCGGCGCACGGCGCCGAACGGGTGAGTGCCGTGGCCGTGGAGGTGGGGGCGCTGCAGTTGGTAGACGTGGAGGCGTTGTGCGCCGCCTTTGCCGCCGCCGCCGCGGGCACCCTGGCGGCTGGCGCGCGCCTGGACGTGCGCGAGGTGCCATTGCAGGCGGTCTGCCGCGTGTGCGGCACTACCTACGCGCCGGCGATTGACGACTACCAGTGCCCCCGGTGTCATGCCGCCGACCCGGAGTTCGTCGCCGGCAACGATATCATGTTGATGAGCATTGACCTGGAAACAGCAGAGGAGCAGCAAGGTGAGCCGCATTGAAGTTGTAAGCAGCGTGTTGGCCGCCAACGAGGCGAAGGCGGAACAGAACAAGGCGCGACTGCATGCCGCTGGCGCGGTGGCCGTGAACGTCTTGAGCGCCCCTGGCAGTGGCAAGACGACGCTGTTGCAGCACACCCTGACGGCGCTGACGGACCTCCCCGCCGCGGTGCTGGTGGGAGACCTGCAGACCAGCCGCGATGCCGAGCGCCTGGCCGCGACCGGCGCGCCGGTGGTGCAGATCAATACCGGCCAGGGCTGCCACCTCACTCCCGACCAGGTAGCCGAGGGGCTGGATCGCCTCGACCTGGAGCAGATCAAGCTGGTGTTCATCGAGAACATCGGCAACATGGTCTGTCCGGCCGGCGTTGACCTGGGCGAGGACTACCGCGTGGCGCTCCTCAGCGTGCCTGAAGGTGACGACAAGATCGCCAAGTACCCCACTCTCTTCCAGGCGGCCGACCTCATCCTGCTCTCCAAGGTGGACCTGCTCCCGGTGCTGCCGTTCAACGTCGCCCAGGTGGAAGCCGACCTGGCGCTGGTGAACACGCGGGCGCCGCTGCTGCGGCGCTCCACCCTCACCGGCGAGGGGATGCCCGAGTGGCTTGCCTGGCTGCGCTCGCGGCGCCGCTCCTGACCCCGGGTTCGCGCCCCCCACGCGCTGTGTCTCCCCCGTAGGAGGCGTCTTCCGACGCCAATGGCCGAATCGCCGGCGTCCCGCCGGCCCCCGCCTGAGGGACGAGGGTCACCGAGGGGTTGGGGGTATCGGGGTCGGAGCGCCCTCCTACGCCGTATCCTCCTCGCCGTAGGAGGCATCCCCGACGCCGATAGATGCCCGGCCCGCTGTAACCTCGGGTGCCAAACACTCGGAACTTGGCCGCCCCCTCGGGTGTTACTCTAACCAAGCTGAATGACTGCTGCCCTACGGAGAGCGTGGGTGGGTGGCGTATCCTGCCACACAGGGCCTTCGCCCTGGCGAGGGCCTGCCCGGGTAGCGCCACCGGCAGGGGGTGGCACCCTTCCCGCGCGATGGAGGGATCAGGCATGGGGTCGGAAGCGAACGGTGAGGGTCGCTCTCGCGCGCTTAGGCGCTGGGGTTACATCATTGGGTTGACGGTGCTGGCGACATCGGCCGGCACCTACGTGATGAGTGACGTGCTGTCGCGGCCGCAGCCGGCGAAGGCGGCGGGCAGCGTGTGTGGGGTATCCGCGGGTGGGTGCGCCGTAGGAGGCCATGCGGCGGCCGCTGACGCCGGCAAGGCCATCAAGGCGAAAGCGGCCGGCGGCGTAGTGAAGGCGGCAGCGCACCAAAGCGGTTGCGCGGTGGCGCCGGCGGGTGACGCCAAGGCAGCGGCAGCCGGCATCCGCGCCGTGAAGGCCGAGGCCGGCCACGCGGGCTGCCCCGTTGGGGCGGCGCTGTCTGCTAAAGCGGGATCGCCAGCCGGTGGCGCTTGCCCGGTCGGCCCGGCAGAGCTGTCTGCCAAGGCGGGGTCACCGGCGGGTGGCGCTTGTCCGGTCGGCGCGGCGGCGACGGCCGACAAGCCGGCCTCGGCCTGTGGCAGTGGGGCTCCGGCGGCGCTGAAGACGGCGGACGCGCCGGCCACGAAGGTGGCCCCCGCGAAAGCGAAGGCGAAGGCCGCGCTGAAGGCAAAGCCGGCGGCACCGAAGGTTCGGCCGGCGGCGAGCAAAGTGGCTCAGCGGACCCACTGACACGGTCAGCGTTGCTACCTGGATCTGCTGATCCGTGGCCGCCAGGATCGCCGGCTCAGCGGACCCACTGACACGGTCAGCGTCGCTACCGGCGCTGGTGGACAAGAGCGGGGTCTCCCCGCAAACAGCGAAGGGCCGCGGTGCACCGCACCGCGGCCCTTCGCGAGTCCAGACCGGCTACGCCGGGTACTCCTTGCGGTTGGCTTCCATGGAGAGGAGCACCGGTTTCTCGGGCAGCACCCGGGCCAGTTCGTCCAACTCGGCGGGGCCATCGCTGAGCGGCAGCGCCACCTGGCCGCCCTCCACGACGGAGCGGGTGATCCCCAGCATGATCTCCAGGCCCTTGTAGGCCTCTTCGCCGTTGCAGGGGTGGACGGCCGAGTCGTCGTCCAGCCAGCGCGCCATATCGGCGATGTAGGGCGGCATGTCGAGGTCGTAGTTCATGCAGCCATCGCCGCTCAACACGCCGTTCTTGGTCACCGCGCGCCAGCCGCCGCCGGTGAGCACCTCGGCGAAGCCCTCGGTGCCCTGGGCGCCGATGCGGCACTTGCGCCACCAGTAGTCCACTTCCGGCACGTCTGGGGCGCCAGCGCCCGTCTCCACGTAGCCGCGCACGCCGTTCTTGAACTGGATGATGCCGGCGATGTAGTCCGGCGAGGCGTGGATGTCGGTCAGCTTGCCCCGGCCGCTGGCCTGGCCCATCACCCACTCGGCGTCGGCGTAGTCGTTGTACCAGCGCATGTACTCGATCAGGTGGGTCATCATGTGACCCATCCAGCCGGTGGCGTGGCCGTAGACGGTATGCACGCGCCCGATGGCACCGCTGGCGATGACCTCCTTGACGGCCTGGTAATGCTTGCCGTAGCGGTGCTGGTGGCTGACGACCGTTTTCACGCCGGCCTGGCGCACCAGGTCCATGATCTTGCGTGCCTCGGCGGTCGTCAGGGCGATCGGCTTTTCGTAGGCGATCAGTTTCGCGCCGGCTTCCACGCCGATCTTCACCATCTCCGAGCGGATGTTCGGCAGCGTGCAGAAGCAGAAGACATCCGGCTTCACTTCCGCCGCCAGCGCCGCCGCGTCGGTGCTCATCTTCGGGTTGCCCAGATCCGCCGCTGCCTGCTCCATCCGGGCCGGATCGATGTCGCAGATGCCCGCCACCGTGAAGCGCGGGTTGGCGTGGAAGGCCGCGGCGTGGTGTTTGCCCCGCTTGCCCATGCCGACCACGACCACCTTGTAGACCTTATCGCTCATCTTGATCCCTTCGACTGGGAGGGGCGAAAAGACGTAATGGGCGCCAAGCGCCCATTACGTCCGGTCGCGGGCAATCCCTACGCGTTAGCCTTGCACCACTCCAGCGTCTTCTCGATCGTGTAGTCGATCTCGTCCTGGGTGAGCTCGGGGTACATCGGCAGGGAGATGCAGTTGGCCGCGTTCCACTCGCTGTTCGGCACGCCGCCGACGATGCGCGCTTCCTTGCCCCAGGGGTAGCCCTCCTGCTGGTGGATCGCGATCGGGTAGTGGCACTTCGCGTCGATGCCGTTCTTGTTCAGGTACGCCAGCAACTCGTCGCGCTTGCCGTTCATCGTCTCGACGACGTAGAGGTGGTAGGCGTGGCGGTAGCCGGGCATCTCGTAGGGCAGCTTCAGGCCGCTGTCGGCCAGGGCGGCGTCGTACATCCGGGCGATCTCGCGGCGGCGGTCGGTCCAGGCGGTGATGCACTTCAGCTTGACGCTGAGGATGCCGGCGTGCAGGTCATCCATGCGGCTGTTGAAGCCCATCGAGTGCTTGGAGCGGGCGGGCGAGCCGTGGTTGCGGAGCTGCCGGATCCGCTCGGCGACGTCGTCGCGGTTGGTCATGGTGGCGCCGCTGTCGCCGAAGGTGCCCAGGTTCTTCTGAATGATGAAGCTGGTGCCGACGGCGTCGGAGAGCTCGCCGACCCGGAAGGTGTCGCCGTGGGCATCAATCGCCTGGGCGCAGTCCTCGATCACGAGCAGGTTGTGCTTGCGGGCGATCTCGGCGATCTTGTCCATCTGGGCGCACTGGCCGTAGAGGTGTACCGGCACAATCGCCTTCGTCTTCGGGGTGATCGCCTCTTCGATCTTGGTGACGTCGATGTTGTTGGTCTTCGGCTCGCTGTCGACGAAGACAGCGGTGGCGCCGGTGAACCAGATTGCCTCGGCGGTGGCGAAGAAGGTGTTGGTGGTGGTGATGCACTCATCGCCGGGGCCAATGCCCAGCGCCAGCATCGGCAGCCACAAGGCATCGGTGCCCGAGTTGAGGCCGACGGCGTGCTTGGTGCCGAAATACTGAGCCAGCTCCCCCTCGAAGCGCTTCAGCGTCGGGCCGAGGACGTAGTTGCTGCTCTCAAGGACATCCACTATCGCCCGGTCAATCTCCTCCTTCAAGTTGTGATACTGACGCACGTGGCCGTAAAAACTGACTTCCATGAAACGACGATCCTCTCCTGGGTCATCGGCTCGCCAGGCGTTGCTCTGACAGCCACCGGTTTGTAAAACCTGCGCCGGGTATGGCCCGTCAAACGGACGATCCACCACACTGCCGGAACACGCACAGCACGCGCGCGTGCTTAACCTTTCTTCTTCGGGGGCGCCTTTTCGACTCCTGCCGCCGCGAAGCCACGGAGCTCCGTTTTTTTTTCGCGGCGGACTGCCGGGCGGTCGGTGGCCGGGCAGGAAGCGCCCGCGAATCCATGGAACAGACTGGCGGGCGGCTGGCGCCGCGCCGCGCGGAGTGCCCGTCTGTCTACTGAAGAGTCTTGATGCCGAGGGGGTTACTGCCTTTGTCGAAGCTGACGGTGACGGTGATGCTGCCGGATGGCCTGCGTCAGGAGACCACCCAGGTTGCCAGTAACGAGCCGTCCGGTGAGGTGGCGCGAATGCTGGCCCAGACGCTGAAGCTCCGCGAGGCCCAGGATGCCACCCTCGCCTGGCACTTCGTCAACTCGCTCAGCGGCCGGCCGATCCCCCCCGACGTGCCGCTGGCACGCACTGGCCTGCGGCCCGGCGGTGCCTTGCGACTGGTGCCCGGACCGGCGCCCACCACCGCCCGACCGTCGGTCCTGGCGCCGCCGCGCGCGCACCCCGCTGCCGCGAACCCACCCTCCACGCCCCCGGACGTGGTCCTCTGCAGCGCGGCTACACACAAGCCGCTCGCCGAGGCGGTGGGCCGCTGGCTGGAGCAGCAAGGGCTTGCCTGCTGGGTCGCGACGCGAGACGGCCGGCCCGGGGCGCCGTTCCCCACGCTGGCCGCGGCCCTCCGACAGTGCCACCTGGCGGTCGCGGTGCTGGACGCCGACAAAGGACCGGCCACCGACCTTCTCACGCAGGTGATCCGGGCGCTCACCCTCGGCGCCACGGTGGTGCCGGTGCGCGTGAGTGACGCCGGTCTCCCCCTGGAAGGCGAAGCCCGCCTCGCCGCGATCCGCCGGGCCGTGCGCCTGGAGGGGGAGACGCCCCCGCCCGCCACGGACGACCCGCCAGAGGGGGACGACGGCGACCTGGACGAGCGCCTTGCTCGCCTCAAGGCGGTCGCCGAAGCCCTGGAAGAGTGGCCCACCGAGGGCGGGGAGCCGTAGGTATCGCCGGTCGCCCCTTGGCCTGGCGTAGGAGGGGGCTCCGACCCCAATACCAACGCCCCTTGGCATCGGAGACGCCTACCCTGGAAACAGCCTCTTGCGGCCGGCGGCGGTTTGGAGAGCCGCGAACCGTACGCGAATCGTAGGGGCGAAGCATTGGTGGGTCAAGCGTACTGTACCGCACTCGGTCCGGCCCGCCAATGCTTCGCCCCCTACCACTGCCCAGAGACCCGCGAACCCCCGGCGTCGGATGCCTCCTACGGTGGCCGGCGAGACGCCGGCGATCCGACCGCGGTGGGGGTGCCTGGCCCAGGCGGCTAGGAATAGGTAAGCAGGCAGGTGGCGGTACAGGCGACACTGGCGCGAACGCGCAGCCAGTGGGCGTTGTAGCCGTTCGGGAAGCGGTGGCGCACGCTGCCGCCGGCGGGCACCGTGAAGCGCCGGTAGACGCTCCATTCACCCGTGGCCAGGAAGTCGACCTCCACCGTGAACTCCACCGGCTGCCCGGCATCGTGGGAGAGCTCCAGGAGCTTGTGGTCGAAGCCGGTCATCAGGTAGGGATCGGAGGGGTCGTCGGCGCGCACCGGGGTTTGGTACCAGGGACCTCCCTGGCCGCGCGGCTTGCCCAGGCGCCACAGGTCGTCCACGGTGCCAAACCACAGCGCGGCCTCTCCATCCACCGCGCGGAAGTGGTGGGCGTCGGCGGGAGCCTCGGTGCGCGTGCCGGCCAGGACGAGCAGCCCCCGCCAGGAGCAGAAGTCGGTGATGCGCCGACGATGGGTGCAGACGGGGCGCATCGCGGCCAGGCCGCCTGAAGAGAGGCGCGGCACCTCGTAGAACGTGCCCTGGCAGTTGAGGAGGGCGCGCTCGGTGACCACCTCGCGCAGGCCGCGCGGCCAGCCGGTGGGCCAGGGTTGCGCGTAGGCCGGATCCCCCTTCGGGAGCCGGTAGCGCCGCCCCTCCGCGTCGGTCAGCAGCACCGACGCCGCGTCGATCACGAAGTCCGGCTCGGTCACGGCCGCGTGCTGCCGCAGCCAGGCGCTGGCGTTGGCGTCTTCCACCTGGCGCAGGCGCAGGTCTCCGTCGATCTCATAGTAGCGCGGCTCGCCGGCGTGTTCTCCCTGCACCCGCTGGGCAAGGAACTGGAGACTGGTGCGGTCGCCTCCCATGGGGCGCACCAGGCCGCCCACCCAGGGCGCGTCGCTGTCCACTTCGGCGAGCGCCTCGAAGCCGGCCGGCCGCCGCTTCGCCCCCGGCGAGGCGTAGTGACAGTAGGCCGTGGCCTCGCACTCGCGGTTGGCCCGCACGCGCAGCCACTCGGCGCTGGTGCCGCGCGGAAAGACATGGAACGCGTAGCCACAGCCGGGCACTGAGATGGAGCGGTAGGGCTGCCAGGTGCCGTTGCCGCTGCTATCCAGCTCCAGGGTGAAGGTGACCGGCTCGTCGCTTTCGTGGCGCAGGTGCAGCACCCGCTTGCCAAAGCCGGCCAGCAGGTACGGGTCAGACGCCTCCCCGGCGGCGACGTGGGTGTGGACCCACGGCCCGCCGAAGCCGGACGGCCGGCCCAGCCGGGTCAGCTCCGTCATCGGGCAGAACCAGAGGTTCGATTGCGGCCGGCCGGCCAACGGGTTGTCGAAGAGCGACGTATCGTTGCAGGCCAGCACCAGCCGCCCCTGCCAGGCGCAGAAGTCGACCACCATCTTCAGGTAGGTGCTCAGTGGCCGGAGGCCGCCGGTGCTGCCGCGCCGGAAGCCGGCCGGGAAGCGGTAGAACATGCCGTGCATCGTCATCAAGACGCGCCCCGGGACGACTTCTCGAATGCGCGGCCACTCGGTGTGCCAGCCGTGCCCGCCGTCGTAGGTATAGCTGGCTTTCGGCAGGCGGAAAGTGTGCCACTCACCTTGATCCAGCAGCTTCAGCAGCACCGAACGCTCGTCCCAGCCGGTAGCCCAGATCGGGGCGTCGTCGGCCGCCGCTCCCTGCACGTCGCCCGGGCCGGTCACCTCGCAGAACTGCTTGCGCTCGATCAGGCGCCAGCGCGTGCCGTCCCACTCGACCAGTGCCCCGGTTTCGCCCCGGTAGCGGTGGTCGCGCTGCCAGCGGTCGTACCAGCCCCACTCGCCGTTGTTCGCCACCACGATGCGGCCCTGGCTAGTCCATCCCCCCTTGGCGTGCGAGCCGGGAACGGTGTGCGCCTCCCAGAGGCGCTCCACGGCCAGGGTGTGCACGTCCACCTCGTACAGCTCGCCCTCCATGCCCAGGAAGTAGACCTTGTTCGCGGGGTCCGTGAGGTGGCGCAGCGTGGCGGTGTGCCGGCCCGGCATGTGGTTGTAACCCACGGCGCGCACGTGGCCGGCCGCGCTGATGAAGTAGGGGCCGAGGATGAGCTGGTTGGACTCGCGGTGGATCAGGCGGTTGGCCGGCGTGCCGCCGATGCTCTCGGGATGCACGACGGGGGTCAGCGTCTCATCCAGCGAGACCAGGCGGTCGTTGCTCCCTTGCGGTTGGTGCGAGCTGTAGGTGACCAGCCAAAGGCGGCCCGCCCAGGGCACCACCGCTCCGATTCCGGTCTCGTCTACGCTGCCAAAGAGCGCCAGGTGGGGGTAGATGCCGCTGATGCTGACCGGCGCCGCCGACCTGTCCACGTCTGCGGGGATAGGCATCTGATTCTCCTCAGAGGGTCTGCTGGCGCCCCATGGCCGGCCGGGGCACCTGCCTGCCCCCGATCACGGTGGGGGCGGCTCCCGACCTGGCGCCCAGGCGCCCACTGGGGAGGGAGTTCGGCATCGGGATGGCGGGGGCCTGCCTGCCCTCGAAAGCAGCGGGCGGACGTTACGGCGGGCCCGCGCCAAGGCAACGTCCTGGCTCTCAGCCGTTCCCGGTCTGGCGCTCCGCGGCTGTGACGGGCGACAGCGTCTGCCGGGGTACCACGGTCAGCGGCTGACGGCGCCAGTAGTATTGCAGCTCGGTGTGCCGCCAATCCTGGTAGATGGCATCCCAGGTGAGCCGGCCGTAGTGAGGCAGCAGCGAGTCCTCGACGATCGGCTGTGAGAAGCCCTGATAGCGGAAGTCCACCGAGATGCGCAGGCGGTCCTCACTCACGTTGGGGAGGGCGCGGTGGATCGTGTGACTATGGAAGAAGAGGCAGTCTCCCGGGGCCATATCCTGGGCCAGCCAGGGGAGCCCCAGGCCATCGGTGTTGACCCCGACGCCGCCGGGACCAGAGGCCGGGTGGACCGGCAGGAGCCCCACTCGATGCGAGCCGGCAAGGATCGCCAATCCGCCCACCGGCACCGGGCAGTCGCACAGGGGGATCCAGGCGGTGTAGGTCTCCCGGGTTCCCTGGATGTGGACGAAGTCCTGGTGCGGTGGGGTGGTGAAGTGGTCGGCGCCCGGGAAGGTGATGCGCGCGATGTTGCGCGGGTGGACCAGCACCGGCTCCTGAAGTACGGTCTCGGCCAGGGCCAGCAGCGCCGGGTGGTGGGCCAGGGTGTGGAAGCTCTCCAGACGCTGGAGCGGGTCGTAGACATCGAACCACTCGGGCGAGCCTTCCAGCCGCGGTGACCCCAGCGGGCGCGCTTGCCTGTCGGCCCATCCCTGGGCCTGGCAGATCGCCAGGATCTCCTGGTAAGTCTGGCGAACGGCGTCACCGGCGACCAGCCCGGACAGGAAGAGGTAGCCCTCCTCATGCAGGCGGGCGCGCAACCGTTCGGGCTCGCTCAACAGGTTGCGCGAGTCCGTAAATGCCGCGTAGGTCTCCATGCCTGTTGCCTCTCCCGGGAGCGCCCGGCCACTCGTTGCTCATCGTGGGGCCAGAGAGATAGCCGGGCGGATCCACTCACCTTGATGCCAGTGTTCCCTTCCCAGCCGCGGGCCAAACGCGCTCGGCCTGATCCCCCGATAGGGGAAGCCCGGCGGGCGGCGAATGAGGGGAGGAGCCGCGGGTGGCCGTGGCCGCGAAGGGATCGGGAGGAGGTGCGCCGTGGCACTGGAGTTGGTTGCAGTGGCGCCGGGACAGCCGGAGTTGCGGGAGTATTCGGAACGCGAGCCGGGGCCGGGCGAGGTGCTGGTCCGCAGCAGGCTCGCCACCGAAAAGCATGGCACGATGCTGTTGTTCTACCACGGCATCTCCGCGATGCACGCGCGGGCGTGGGATGGCGAGCACGGCCTCTTCCAGCCGCTCGACCCGCCGCCGACCGGTCGGGTTGGCTTCCCCTGTTCCCTTGGCAACATGGCGGTCGGCACCGTGGCCGCGGTGGGCCCGGGGGTGGAACACCTGCACGTGGGGGATCGCGTGTTCGGGCACCTGCCGATCCGTGAGAGCCACACCGTGCCGGCATCGCGGGTGCAGCTTGCCCCCGAGGGCATTGCCGACGAGGCGTTGGTCTGCATCGACCCGGGCCTGGTGGCCCTCCTGGGCATCCGGGAGGGTCAGGTGCGTTTGGGCGATACGGTCGCCATCTTCGGGCTGGGCGCCATTGGCCTGATGGCGGTGCAGATGGCGCGGCTGGCCGGGGCACTCACCGTGGTGGGGATAGAGCCG
Source organism: Armatimonadota bacterium (assembly GCA_012512505.1). GTDB lineage: Bacteria > Armatimonadota > JAAZEB01 > JAAZEB01 > JAAZEB01 > JAAZEB01. The sequence continues at coordinate 13,157 of JAAZEB010000335.1, forward strand.
ATCCCTTTGCGTGCGGAGCTGGCCCGGCGTTACGGGGCCGACCTGGTCATCAATCCCCGGGAGGACACGGATCCCGGGCTGCGCGTCCGCCAGGCGACCGGCATGAAGGGCGTGGATGTCTCCCTGGAGACGAGCGGCTCGCACGCGGCGCTGCACCATGCCGTTCGCGGCACGTGCTACGGCGGCACGATCGTGCCGGTAGCCTGGTACCATGGCGGTGCCGCCGAACTGCGCCTGGGAGAGGAGTGGCACTTCAACCGCCAGACGATCGTCTCCGGTGCCCGCCTGGAGAGCGTGCCCTACCGGGACCATCCCCGCTGGGATCCGGAGCGGGTAGAGCAGACGGTGCTGCGGTTGCTGCAGAACGGCCAGCTCCAGGTCGATGGCCTGCTGCAGCCGCGGGTGTCAATCGCGCGGGCCGCCGAGGCCTACCGCCACATGGCCGAGCACCCCGAGGAGACGGTGAAGCTCACCGTCGACTTCACGCAGCCGTAAGCGGATTGGGAGGCGCCCCCCCGGCCCCCCAATTCTGGGGGGAGCGCTGTTCCTTGGCCCCCCCGGCCCCCTAATTCTGGGGGGAGCGCTGTTCCTTGGCCCCCCCGGCCCCCCAACCTTGGGGGGAGCGCTGTTCCTTGGCCCCCCCGGCCCCCTAATCCTGGGGGGAGACTACGCCCGTTCTCCCCGGTTTCGGGGAGCCAGTGGGGCCAATCTCCTCGCCAGGGCACTGGTTCCCCCCGATCTCGGGAGGGCAGGGGGGCCTCCTCCAGCTTCCCCCCGGTTTCGGGGGGTCAGGGGGGCCAAGCCCTGCGCTTACCGGCGGCGCACGGTGAGGGTCACCGTGGTGCCGGGCGAGATGGCGTTGGGGTTGCCTTGGCCCTTGGTGGGCATCGGGAAGCGCACCGAGGGGTCGTCGGTGATCCCCGCGAGGGGGATGCTCACGCGCGCGCCGGGCTTCAGCGCGCTGACCACTCGGAAGTGCAGCAGGTTGCCGTCCACCTGCACGTCTCCTAGCTTGCGGCCGGCCGGCAGGGGGTGCCCCTCCAGGAAGGCGCAGCTTCGCGGGTTGAGGCGCTGGTCGAAGACCAGGGTGGCGCGGCCATCGGGATCGAGGCGAGACGCTTTCACCACCGGCGGCTCGAAGTAGACCTCCCAGCGCAAGCAAAACTCGTAGTAGGTGGTGGTGCGCAGGCCCAGGCGGTGAGAGGTCGCCTCCATCGCCCGCATCCAGGCGGGGTCGCGGCGGTAGTCGCAGGTGGAGCAAACATCGGCCTGCACGCCCATCGGCAGGCCGGGCGCGGCGTCTTGCACGGCCTGGGCGTAAGGCGCGTAGCCCTCCACGTAGGTGGGCGGCTGGTCGTGGCGGTACCAGTCGGGGGCATGGCTCTGCAGGAAGTGCGCGTCCGGGCGCAGTTCCACCACCAGGCGGGCGGGGTCTTGCGACTCGTTCTCGCGCATCGCCGCCGGCCCCTCCGGGTGCGCCAGGGCGATCGTCCAAGTGGCGAACGGCACGTGGGGGAATTGACGGCGGAAGCCACCCTCACCATCCAGCACCTCGCGCTGGAAGTCGATGATCGACTGAATGCGGAACTCGACGAAATCCTCGTAGAGGCGGCGGTCCCGCTCGTAGTAGTGGGGGTCCTCCGGGTTGGTGAAGTTGGGGAAGGCGGCGTGCCCGGTCGCCTGTTGGAAGGCGCGCACGAAGCCCGGGCTGACGTCGCTGAAGCAGGGCTTGCCGCTGAAGAGCGTTGGCCCGTTCATCGTTGGGTAGTGGACCTCATAGAAGAGCATCCCGTCGAAGGGGTACTTCCGGAACAGGCGCGCCAGGTGCTGTTTCCACCACTGTTGGTAGCCGCGGTGGATGTAGGAGAAGAAGCGGTAGCCGTCGTACTGTGGCCCCGAGAGCTGCAGGCGCCACTCCTCGTGCTCGGGAGGGAAGAGGCGGTCGGGCATGTAGACGCCGGTGGGGAAGAAGGTGCCCCACACCTCGATTCCCTGCCGCCTGGCCTCCTCCACCAATCCGGGAACGGCCACCTCGTCCGACAGGCAGATCAGGTGCAGGCAGTCGAAGCCGTTCGCCTTCAGCTCCGCGACGATGCTGGCGGCGCTGCGCCCTTGATAGTAAGCGAAGCCGGGATCGACCTGCACCGCCCGGCGCGGCTTCACCCGCGGCGAGTGGAACGCCAGCGGCGGCCGTTCACTCTCGCGGAGCGCCTGCTCGCACTCCAGGAGGGCGCGCACCACGTGGTGCCCTGCCTTCCAGCCAGCGCCGCCCCGCGGCGAGCGCTCGCCCGTCTTCAGGTTGACGCCACCCAGCCAGGCGCCGGAGTGGTCGACCACCAGATGACGGAACGTGTAGCGGCAGACGCGCGCGAACGCTTCCCAGTAGCGCTCTTCCCGGGTTGCCGCGTAGAGGCGCGCGCAGAGCAGCATCCCCTCGGCCTGCGTCCACCAACTGGGGCCGTCCGGGTCGTTCGGCCGGCCGCGGATCGGCCCCCAGACGCGAACGCACCCCTCCGGCGTCAGGCCCAGTTTCAGGAAGGCGTCGCCGGCGCGCCGGAGCCAGGGCAGGAAGCTGCGCGGATCCTTGCCCAGCACCCGCGCTACATCCTGGAGGTACCAGGCCAGCTCGGCGTTGTGCCCGAACAGCGTCTGCTGCTGCGGATCTCCTGCCGGTGGTCCCGGCTGCCAGTCGCGCCGGACGGTCACATAGGCGTTGCGGGAGACGCGGTGGATAGCCTGACGGGTGAGCCGGGCGTACAGCTCCTCGAGGCGCTCGCGGAGCAGCTTCGTGGGCGCCACCTGGAAGAGGCGGGCCAGCGCGAGGGCGGCGTGCAGGTTGGTGCCGATCGCCTTGGTGGCGTTCTCCGGGGCGTCTGGCGCCCGGTCGCACCGCTCCAGGTAGCCGCCGTGCGTCGCGTCGTGCCCGTGGGCATCCAGCCAGGCGAACGTCTCCAGCGCCAGGCGCCGCGCCCGGCTGTCGCTCAGCAGCCGGTAGCAGTCGGACAGCACGTAGACGACGTACACCTGCCCGAGCGTTTGCCGCGAGGCATCCTGCACCGTGCCATCGCGCTGGACCTCGGTATACCAGCCGCCTTCGGGATGGCGGAAGTGCCGCTCCAGGAAGTCGAGGCCCTGCTCGTACTGGCGCCGGAGGCGCTGCCGGGTCGCGTCGTCGGAGGCGCGCCGGATGGCGACGGCATGCACGAAGAGGAGGCGCAGGTGGGTGATCAGAGCCTTGGGGGCGTCTGGCTGGGTGGGCCGTCCGTCGGCATCGAACCAGACCAGATAGCCCCCATGCTCCGGATCGACGATCCCCGGTGCCGTCCAGAAGGGAAGGACCTCCTGCTCCAAGTGCCGGGCCAGGGCATTGGCCACCGGCCCCGGCTGGAGTTCCGCCGGCAGGTGCGCCGAGGCGTGCGGCTCGGCAGCGACCGCGTGTGACATGGGCACTGCCCCGACGAGAGTGACAATGAGCAGGGCCAGCGCGAGCAGCAGAGCTACCTGGCTTGGGTGGAGGTTGGCGTGCATGGGGAGAGCTTCTCCGTCGCCAGCCGGGCTCCTTTCTTGCCGGACAGAAGCATTCCGCCGAAAATGGGCCCCATCCTGGGGGTGCCATGAAACTGGGCGCAGGCCATGCCGGTGATGATCAAGCCGGGGTACACCTCCCGGGTGCCATCTACCACCCCCTGCTCGCCAAGCTGCGCGTTCATCGTGTCCTCGCCCTTCAGCGCGATGATCCCCCGCCGTGCCAGGCAGTTGAGCACCACGGCCTCGTGTCCGGTGCTGTCTATCACCAGCTTGCTGCGGAAGGTGAGCGGGTCGACGTGCAGCCCGGTCTGCTTGTAGGCGCTGTCGTTCACGACCACGCCGCCCACCGCACGCTTTTCATCGAAGTAGACATCCTCCAGGGCGAAGAGGTTGAGCAGGATGACGCCGCTGTCCACGGCCTTCTTGATGAGTGACGCGGCGAACCCAACGGACGAGACGACGAGGTAGCCATCGGCCTCCGCGTACTGGCACCCGATCTCCGCCAGGATCTCGGCGGTGTTTCGCTCCAACACCACCCGGTTGAAGCCCTTGCCGCCACCCCAGATGCCGCCTCCGGGCGTCATCCGCTTCTCCATGACGACCACCTTGCGGCCTTGTTCGGCCAGGGTGTAGGCGGCCACCAGCCCACTGGGCCCCCCGCCCACGACGATCACCTCTGATTCGAGCGCTTGCTCCAGCGTGGCGAAGTAGTCGCGGACGATCAGCCGCGAAACGTCGAGGTCCGAGAACGATCCGATCATTACAACTGCCCCCAATCCATGGCATCCACCCGGCATCGGCAGTGGCGGGTGGAATGGAGTAGTCGTGGGGGAGCGTGAGGTGAGCTGGCGCGGGTGACGCCTGCCGCGCCAACGTCCGCGCTACACGAAGAGGCTTCCGCATTCCCTACGCCGGTATTACCCGGGTCAGGTTCCAAGGGATGAGGCGGTGAATCCCGCCTCTCTCAGCCTGGCTCAACCAGCACCCCCAGCGGTTCTGGCCTTATGTTACCACAGAAGCCCTCCTTCCGCAAGCCTGGCAGCAGGAGCCCAACGGGGTACCGCCGAACCCCGGGGGAGACAATGGCCGCCCCGCGGGCAACGCCTGGCCGCCGCTGGGCAATCCGCAGTTCCGAGGAGGTTCCCATGGTGCCGATGACCCGTCGCCGGTTTCTGAAGAGCTCCGCGATGGCCGCCGGGGTAACGATCCTTCCCTCTGGCCTCCTCCACGGCCAGAGCGCGAACGAGAAGCTGAACATCGCCTGCATCGGGGTAGGGGGGCGCGGGGCCGCCCACGTGATCGCCTCGCTGAGCCAGAACCTGGTGGCCCTGTGCGACATCGATGACAACCACCTGAACGGGGCACTCACGGCGATCAACGCGGAGTGCGAGAAGCGGGGCATTCCCGCCCCGACGCCGCGCAAATTCGCCGACTACCGCGAGATGTTCGACCAGATGGGCCGGGAGATCGACGCCGTGGTCGTCTCCACGCCGGACCATCACCACGCGCCGGCGGCGATGCGGGCGATTAAGCTCGGCAAGCACGTCTACTGCGAGAAGCCGCTGACGCATAACATCCGCGAGGCCCGGCTGCTGGCCCAGGCGGCGAAGGAGGCCGGCGTCGCCACCCAGATGGGCAACCAGGGCCGGGCCGACGAGGGATGGCGCCGGCTGTGCGAGTGGATCTGGGCCGGGGCGATTGGCCAGGTGCAGGAAGTCCATGTTTGGACCGACCGGCCGGGGATCCCGGCGCGCTTCTGGTGGCCGCAGGGCGGAGGGCGGCCCGAGGGCACCGACCCGATTCCCGCGCACTTGCACTGGGATCTCTTCCTTGGCCCGGCGCCGGAGCGTCCCTACTGCGCCGTCTACAAGGAAGGCAAGTTCCAGGGCCAGAACGTCTACCACCCGTTCGTGTGGCGTGGCTGGTGGGACTTCGGTACCGGCGCCCTGGGCGACATCGGCTGCCACGCCATGAGTGGCATGTTCACCGCCCTGAAGATCGAGCACGCCAGCGCCGTTGAACTGGTGAAAGACTCTGGCGATGGCACCGACGAGATGTTCCCTCGCTCTGCCGTCATCCGCTGGGATATCCCCGCGCGGGGCGACCTGGCGCCGCTCAAGATCTTCTGGTACGACGGCGCGGCCTACCCGCCGCGCGAGATTGGCGAGCTTCCCGAGGGCCGGAACTACCCCGACGGCGGCATGATCCTGGTCGGCGACCGGGGGAAGCTTTGGGATGGCCCCTCCTGGATCTCGGGCGAGCGGATGAAGGATTGGCAAGAGCCGGAGAAGACGCTCCCGCGCTGCGAAAGCGATCACTTCAGCGAGTGGATCGCCGCCTGTAAGGGGGGCCGCCCTGCCTTCTCCAACTTCGTGGACCACGCCGGCCCCCTCACCGAGTTGGTGCTGCTAGGCAACCTGGCGCTGAAAGCCGGCATCGGTAACCGCGTGGAGTGGGATGGACCGAACCTGCGCGTCACCAACCGGCCAGAGCTGAACCAATGGGTTGGCCGCCGCTACCGCGCCGGCTGGTCGGTCTAGAGACGCGCTCTTTCCGGCCGGCGCTCCGGGCCGCTCTCAGGTTTGTGGGCCACCGTGCCGAATGCAGGAGTACACACCGCGTAGCTGCGAGGGATCAATGGGAGCGGCCGGATGTACCGCATCGAGCTGACAACGTACGGTTACAAGGTGACGCTGGCGGGTTCAGTATCGGCCCGCGCGTTGACGGCCTGGGTGCAGGAATCCGAGTCGCTCCTTGCCGGCCAGACCGGCGAGTTCGGCGTGCTGTTCGATGTGCGGCAGCTCAAGGCGATCGGCTTTGAGGAGCGCGAGGTGCTGCGCAAGGCGCGCCTGCTTTACCGCGAAAAGGGGATGCGCCGCTCGGTGGTGGTGGGCGAGGGCGCCGCGCTGCTCCAGCAGTTGCGGCAGGTGGCGGTCGACTCACGGTCGGCGGCCCTGGAGCGTTACCTGGACGCCCTGCAGGTGCACGACTGGGGCCGGCACGCCCTCGGCTGGCTCCAGAACGGGATCGAGCCGGGCAGCCGGGCGTTGCTGCCGCCGGTCAGCCGGCCGGCGCCCCGGCGAGGCGGGATCTGGTCGGTGTGGCGCGCGCTCATCGGGAGCTGGTAGCGGCGAGCGCCGGCTTGTGCCTTTGGGGGCCGCTTACCGTCGGCGCACGGCGGCCGTCGTGGCGGCAGCGGTCAGTAGAGAGAGCGTGGCCAGCGTCAGGTAGAGCCCCAGCCGGAAGCTGGCCGGACGATAGGTAAACTCGACGACGTGCCGGCCGGCCGGCACCGCCACCGCCCGCAGGATGTAGTTCGCGGCCTGCACCGGCACCTCCCGGCCATCCACCGTGGCACGCCACCCGGGGAAATACTGATCTGCCAGGATCAGCAGCGCGTTGGCCGAAGCCTCCACCGCCACCCGCACCCGGCCGTTGCGCGCCTCGGTGATGCGGACGCTTTCCGGACCGGCCGCCGGCGCCAGTGGCAGAGCCGGGGGCGCCTCCAGCACGGCCACCTGATCCATAGCAAACCGCTCCGCGGCGAGGGTTTCCAGCACGCGCGCGGTCGGCTCGACGCGGGCGCGGTGAACCAGGAAGGCGCGCGGCCGTGCCGCCCGGTTGCGGTAGACGTGCAGGTCGGGGCTGGCGACTAGTTCCAGCTTGGGGCTGGTGAGCGGCGTGGCGCTCAGGACGTAGGCGGCGTTGAGGAAGTCCACGCCGGGGGTATCCACGCTGCTGAAGACAAGGGCATTCCCGAGCTTCACCGGCTTCCCCTGCTGCCGCGACTCGACGAACTCCGCGAACTGGCGGTAGCGGCGGGGATACATCGCGTCGCCCCCTTGCACCTCGGCCAGGCCCACGGGCAGGTTGCAGTTGGGGATCATCGCGTTCAGGAAGTTGCTGCCCTCGGCGCGGAGGGCCAGCACGCGCTCCTGACCGGCCTGGGCGCGCAGCAGGCGCAGCGACTCCGTCTCGAAGTAGAGCATGCCCGGATCTTGGGCCGGGTTGAAGCGCATCCCAAACAGGAACAGATCGACCGCGGCAATCGCCGGCAGGGCCCAGAGCGCCCGGGGGCGAGCCGCGCCGCCGACAATCGCCCCGGCGGCCACCAGCGCGGTGACCAGGAAGAGGCCCACCGCCCCGGCGACGTAGCTGCCCAGACGCAGACCCAGGATCGTCTCCATCTGCCGGGTGTAGGTGAGGCTGACGGCGGCGCTGGCGGCGATCAGGAGGCCGGCCAGGACCAGGGCCAGCGTTCGCCGCCGCTCGCGTGGCAGATCGGCCACGGCCTCGGCCCCCAGGGCGCCGAGGCAGGCGACGGCCAGGGAGAAGACCCCCAGGATGCGCGCTGGGTTGGCGAGCTGGGTGAAGCCGGGCACCCCGTAGTAGAAGAGGGCGTAGAGGGGAGTGCCCAGGGCCATCAGCAGCGCCACCACGGCCAGGGCGAAGAAGAAGCGGGTGTGTCCATCGCGCCGCAGCCACAGCGCCGGCGCGACCAGCAGCAGCGGCAGGATCCCCAGGTAGCCGCAGTACTCCACGTACTCCAGTCCCTTAGGGATGTTGCCCCAGTAGTTGTAATCCACCGGGTGGCCGAAGAAGCCTGGCACCAGGAAGGAGACCAGGTGCCGCAGCGGGAGGGCGCTGGCAAGCACTCCGGCGAGCGGGTTGCCGCCGGCGCGCTGGTTGTAGCGGCCTAGCTCCAGCGTCGGCAGCAGTTGGTGGGCGGCGAGGGCGATCCCGAAGGCTACCACCGCGGCGGCTACGGCCCAGCGTGTCGGGCGGAGCCCACTGCGCCAGGCGGCGTAGGCGGCGAACGCCATCAGCACGTAGATCGAGTACTGAACGTGCCCGCCCAACAGCGAGAGCCCCAGTGGCGCGGCGGCGTAGAGGGCGAAGCGGACGCCGTGCCCGCGCGCGTGCCGTTCCCAGAAGTAGAGCGCCAGCGGCAGCCAGATCGTGGCGGCCACCGGCGTCTGATACTCCGCCCAGACGGTGAGGAAGCCGCAGAACATGAAGGTGATGCCGCCCAGCAGCGCCGCCGCCGGCCGTGGCCCGAGCAAGCGCAGCAACAGGTAAGTGAACGCGCCCGCCAGGAAGACGTGCAGCGCCGCCACGTAGCCGTAGGCTTTTGCCGGGTCCACCAGGTAGTGGAGCGCGTTCAGCGGGTAGAGGACTGCCGACGAGTTGTTGGCCAGGAACGGCTGCCCGCAAAAAGAGTCCGGGTTCCAGAGCGGGATCTCGCCGGCGCGGATCGACCGGGCGGCGAAGAGGCGCCAGGGAAAGAAGAGGAGAATGGCGTCTAGCAGCGGGTTGTAGGCCTGGCGGAAGTCGGGAAACAGCGCGCGCGAGTAGCTGCGCCATGGCTGCAGCAGCAGGCACAGGTCGGCCGGGAGCAGCACGGCACGGGTGAAGAGACAGCGCCAGAAGAAGCCGGCGGTGAGGCCTGCCAGTGCGCCCAGCGCGAGGAGGTCCGGGAGCAGCGCTCGCCCGCGTTTGCTGGCGGGGGCACTCTCCTGCTCGCGGGTGGTCGGGGGCGTATGGGAACGATGGCGGGCGGGGCGAGACGTGGCTGGTCTAACCTTTCCTGAACGTCCACAGCTTGTTGGCGCCGAAGTTCCAGAACCACACGATGCCGGTGGCTACCAGTTTGGCGAAGAGGTCGGCGCGCGACCCAAAGGTGACCTGCGTCAACCCGTGCTGGGAGACGGCGTGCAGGATTGAGGAGTTCAGTGCCAGGCCCACGACGCTGACGCTGACGAACACCGCGAACTGAAAGCTCAACCGGCGGAGTGGTGCGGGGGAGGCCAGGGCCAGCGGCGGGGTGGCGTCGGGGGCCAGGCTCTTGGCGGCGGCCGCCTGGTCGCGGAACGTCCACCGCTTGTGCCAGATAAAGTTGTTGACGACGGCGGCGGAGAACGAGAGCACGTTCGCCGCCAGGTAGTACAGCCCCAGCCCACGGGTCAGCAGCCCATAGAGGCCGAAATCCACTACGAACCCGCTGAGGCCAACCACGCTGTAGCGGCTGAACTGACGTGCCGTTGGTGATTGTGTCAGTGTGGACAGAACCCCCTCCTCACGGCCGACCGGGTGCTGCGCGCTCAGGCCTGCCACCTTACTGCCCGGCAAGAGGAATGCCACTCAGGACCGATCGGCGTCGGGAGACGCCTCCCTACGGGGAGGCCGGCGGGATGGCCGACAAGCCGACCGCGTACCCGATGGTGGAGGGATCTCCAACCCCGATACCCGCACCTATCGGGTAATCCGCGTCAGGAGACGCCCCCTACGGGGTAGCCGGCGGGACGCCGGCGATCCGACCGGACTCCTGTTCCTGAGCTTCCCCTGAGCCCCGCGCCCCCGGCCGGCGTCAGAAGTAGATGATGTTCTTCTTCGCTACCTCGTTATCGGGGTCACGGGAGAGGACGAACTCGAACTCGGCCTTGGCCTCGTCGTTCATGCCGAGCATGGCGTAGGTGAGGCCCAGGTTGTTGCGCGCCTGGAGAAACTCGGGGTCCAGCTCGCGAACGTGCTCTAACTCCTGGATCGACTCGTCGAACAGGCCGCTGTAGCACAGCGCCAGCGCCCGTTCGTGCCGGGCCTCGATATGTCCGGCATCGATTTCCAGGACTGCGCTCAGTTCCTGGATAGCCTCCTCGTACTGACCGTTGATCCGGAGCTCGACCCCGCGGGCGTAACGGGTCTGTATCTCATCTGATGCGGGTTGCGCTCCCATCTCCTAACCCCTTCGGTGCGCCTGCTCTCACCGAGAGAGGCGGAGGCACACGGCAGCACACGAGCAGTCCGGATAGCACGTCGCGCGGGTAGACGGGATACCGAGGCGAGGGGGTACACGGCCGGGTATGCCGGCCCCCATGCCGCATGTCAACGCAGTATAGCACGCGCCGACAGCCATTGTCAAGCTGTTGGCAGACGAACAAGTGGCCGGGGACACTGCCGGCCCACCTTTCGGTTGTCTGCCGTTCGGCGCCTTGCTACCCGGCGACCGCTAGTTGCCGATAGCGTTCGGTGTCTCCCCGGCGAACTCCTCCTCGCGGCGCGCCGTTCTGATCGAGAGGGGCAGGGGCCGGCGGGCGCGAAGCCAGTGGAGACGGGGCGCCCGGGACCACCAGGGTGGCGGCGGCGCCTGGCCGTGAAGGGAGAGGGGATGCAGAACCTGGAGTTGACGGTGGAGGGGATGACCTGTGAGGGCTGCGCCAACGCCATTCGCCGGGCAGTGGGGCAGCTTGAGGGGGTGCAGTCGGTGGCAGTGGATGTGGCCGGCAAGCGGGTGGCGGTCAGCTACGATGAGGGGCGCACCAGCCCGGCGGCCATCCGCGAGCGGATTGAGGCGGCGGGCTACGACGTGGTGCCGTAGCGCCAGGGCGCCCGGTGTCCTGCGCACAACAGGTGAGGGCGCGGGGGCAGGCGTTGAAGCCTGGCGGACTACCGGCTGGCGCGGGCGGAAGGGCGCCCAGCCCTATTCTGCTGGGTGGCCGCCCGCCAGACCGGCCCCCGGTGTAGGAGGCGTCTCCGACGCCAAGGGGCCGGATCGCCGGCGTCGCCGGCCAGAGGCCGGCGCTCCGACCGCAGTCTTACCCCGCCCCGTAGGAGGCGTCTCCGCCGCCGAGGGGGTGTGACTCCTCCCGGAGATGGCCGGAGTGCCCGAGCCATCGGGCTTCAGCGGTCTGGGAAGCCGCATTGCTGCGGCGCTCCGTCGCTCTCCCTCGGGGATCATCGGAGTGCCCGAGCCATCGGACTTCGGCGGTCTGGGAAGATCCGGGGCTATCAGGGCGTCGTGGCGGGGGGCAGCATTTCGGCGATCACCGCCTCCTTGCGGGCGGCAAAGGGCGCGCTCTGTTCCTGTAGCTGCCGGCTAGCTTGCTCCAGGGCGGCCTCCAGTTGCTCCACCTGCGCCTGACAGGCGGCGAATGCCGCCTGGTCGGTGCGCCGCGCCTCGCGGATGGCCGTGAAGACCTCCAGCCCCTCCTGCAGTTGGAGGATGACGGCAGGAGGAAGGATGCCCTCCAGGCAGTGGTAGAGGTAGTCGCAGGTGTAGGCGTGGCAGGCGTCTGGGCGCCCCAGAGGAAGCCGGCACCCATCGGGGCCGAGGGCGGCGCACCCGGGGCTGTGGAGCGGACGCGCCAGCGGCAGCAGGCTGTGACCCAGACTCTCTTCCGCCAGCCCGCCGAGGAGGGGATCGGTGAGGATCTCCGGCACGAAGTTGGTGCGCCGGCAGCAGCAGAAGGCGGGGTCGTGCCGTGCTTCGGAGGCCTCGTAGCAGCGCGCGCACACGACACCCAGGTGCTCGCCGAAGAAGCGGCTCGCCGCGCGCTCCGCGCGGGCGTACAGGCCCTGCCAGCGGCGCAGGTCCATCGCGGTCAGATTCCCTCCACCTCGGCCTGGATGGCATCGAGTGCTTCGCGCGTTGCCACCTGCTCGATGCGTCCCTGCAGGATCAGATACTCATACTCGGCGATGGCGCCCGCCTCGAAGCGGGTGCGCAGCAGGCGCGCCACCAGTGCCTTCCGGGCTGCCAGGCTCAGATCCTCGTTGCGCAGCTTCATTTGGCTCCTCAGCGTCGCTTCTTGGTCGTCCGCAGGAAGATGATGTCGCCGTCGATCAGCTCGTCCTTCTCGTTGTAGACCTCCACGGCGATCTCGTGGGTGTTGGGCGCGTAGTTGAGCGGATCCCACACGTAGCGGAACGGCTCCTCGGTGAGTTTCGCTACCTCATGGCCGTTGATGAGGAACCGCGCCCACGCCACTTTGCCGGAGACCGTGGCCTCGATGGCGGTGCGGGCGGTGACGATGGGCGGGCGTTCCGGGTCGGCCACGGTGGGCTTGGTGATGCGCACGCCCGCGGTCACCGGGAGTTGCAGCGTCTCCTCGCTCGTCTTCCCATCCTTGTTCCGGGCGGTGAGGGTGAGCGTCAGTTCCTGGCCGGCGATGAGGGTCGGCAGCGGGTAGCGATACACCTGCGACTGCCCCACCTCCTTCATGGCGCCGCCGCCCAGGTCGCGCCCGGCGGCAGTCACCTTCACGGAGACGCTCTCGACGCCGGCCGGGTCGAAGACGAGTGCCTGCACGGCCATCGGCTTGCCGGCGGCCGGTGGGGTGCGCGGCGTGGTGGCGATGGCGGCGATCATCGGCCCCACCAGCCCCTCCGGGCGCGTGAGGGGCGCCAGCGGCGCGGGGTCGTTGGCATCATTCAGGCCGTCGCCGTCGCTGTCGGCGCGTTTTGGGTCCAGGCCCCAGATCCGCTCTTGAACGTCACTGAGCGTGTCGTCGTCGGTGTCCGCCGCTTTGATGGTGAGGACGCAGGCGTCCGAGTGCTGGGTGCGCGGCACCAGCATCAGGTCGGCCAGGCGCACGCGAAACTTCAGGCTGCCGCCGCGCAGCAGGGGAGGGATAGTGGCGCGGTACTCGCCCCCTTCCAGGAGCATCGGTTCGGTGAACTCGGGGGAGCCGTTGATCGAATAGACCACGCGCAGGTCCAGCGGCGTGTCGGTCACCTTCGCCTTGACGACGATCGGATCCTCGGGGCCCGGCTTGGCCGGGGAGTAGGTGACGCCGGTGAGCTTCGCCGTTGCCAGGCGCGGCTCGGTGTTCTCCAGCACCAGGTGCTCGGCGAGGAGGTCCATGAACAGGTGCGGCGGCGCGATCAGGTAGTCGCGGCCGAGGCGGGTGGCCACTTCCGCCACCTGCGTCGGTGTCATCCGGGCGGCATCGACGACGGCCAGGATGAACTTCTGGCGGGCCGCCGCCTCAGTGATGGCCTGGACCGCCTTCTCCACGTCGGCCACGCGCACCGTCTCGCCGATCAGCGGGCGCCCGGCGGCGCGCGCGGGAGGGGCCGCCGCGCCCAGTGCCAGCAGACCGCTGGGCACCGGCGACTGCAGGAGGGCCGCCCAGTGCTTCGCGGCATCCGGGGCCTCGGGGGCCACGGCGGAGAGGAGGGTCAGGTCGGCCGCCCGGGCGGCCTTGGCAGTTTCGGCGGCGAACGTGGAGAGCGCCTTCGGGTCGGTGGGAGGAAGGTAGCCGGCGCCGGTGGGGGCCTGCACGAACTGGTCGGCGCCGGCCCACCAGGCATCGGCGTAGTAAGCGGAGAGAATGGCGGGCGCCAGCTCGGAGAGCGCGGGGTGAAGCTCCCAGCCCAGCGGCAAGTGGCCGCGGGCGTCGTCGTCCCACAGCGCGCGCATGCGGCCGAAGGCGAAGTCGAGGTTGCCATCCCCGGAGAAGAGGAAGGTGACGTACTTCACCGGGTTGTGCTGGGCCAGGCGCTTGAGCTGCCGCAGCGGCATGTAGGCAGGCACCCGCGCGTGAAAGGAGAGGTTGCCAACGTTGGCCCCGGGGATGAGGCGCACGTTCTCGGCGCGCGACAGCGCCGGCACCGAGCGGCCGTTCGGGTCGGCCAGGAGCTTCCGCGTTTCGGCGGGTGGGCCTACGCGCTCGCCCCAGAAGAGCTGGACGCCGGCGGGGCAGCCGCGGAACAGCTCCGGCAGCCGCTCCGCCTCGGCGGGCACCTCCGGGTCGAGGCCCACCACCAGCAGCTTCTCGGCCACCATGTAGTCGCGCAGGGCCATCTGCGTGTCGGCTAGGAGCGCCACCTTTTCGCGGCTGCAGCGGGGCAGCAGCTTCTCCATCGCCCAGCGAAACGCTTCGGTGTGGCTCTTGAACTTGCCGCGCAGGTCTTCGAGGGTGCGTCGGGCCTCGTCGTGGGTGGTGCTGGGGAGCGCGTCCTCCAGCCCGGCGAGGGTGGTCGCCAGGTTGATGCTTCCCGGCTGCGCCGGGTCGTAGAGGATCTCGCCTTTCACCCGGTCGGCAAAGCGAGCCAGCGCCGCCGCCGGCGTCTGCTCCTCTGCCACAAAGCCGCGCCCGGCGTAGACTCGGCGAAACCACGCGCGGTCCTCAGGCGTGTGAACGCAGTAGAGCTCCGGCGACTTCGCGCCCCGGTTGACGATTCCCTGGAGGCAGACCAGGGCCAGGCGCGTCGCCGCGTCGGCGTCGATCAGGTCCACCACCACGACGGGCTTCGCTGGCGCGTCCTCCGCGGCCTCCGCGGCGGCGGCCGCCGGCCGCACGGATCCCAGGAGCAGCAGGAGCAGGACGATCTTCTTCATGGGCAGGCACCTAACGGAACCAGGTCCGGGCGGGAGTTCAGGACTGGTTCCATTATACCCACGCGGTCGTTCGGGGTCAAGGCGCGCGGCCGGCCGCGGATGGCCCCCCCCGAGGTCGGGGGGGCTTTGACGGCTGCTGGGTGTGGCCCCCCCAACCCCCCCGAAGTCGGGGGGCCATGGAACACCACTCACCCCAGCATTGGGGGGCTGGGGGGCCATGGAACACCACTCCCCCCAGTATTGGGGGGCCGGGAGGGCCTACCCCGGGCTGACGGCTTCGAGGTGCACGTCGTCATACCAGGCGGTGGCCTCGCTGTGAACGTTGTAGAGGTAGAGCGCCACCAACCGGGCGTTCTCGGGGGCGGTGAAGCGGGCCTGGTAGTCACGCCACTCCTCCGGGGGTCCGGCGGAGGTTGGCTCCAGGTAGACGTAACGCTCCTCGCCGGTGTTCAAGAAGAAGACGATGGCCGGGCGGATGCGGGCGCCAGGGCCGCCGGTGTGCCGCAGCTTGCAGCGCGCCACGTAGGTGCCCCCCGGCTCCAGAGTCAGCGCCTGATGCGCCTCCACGAAGCGGCTCGGCTCGCCCGAGAGCTTTAGGCAGCGCTCGCCCTCAGCGGCGCCGTTGGTATCGGTGGTGATCAGTTCCGCGTTCTGGTAGTCCCACCGGGCCGGCCGGCCGTCGGCGGCCAACTGCTCGAAGCCGGCATTGGCGACGAGGGGCGCCAACCAGAGGCTCTGCCGGTCGCTTTGCGACCCGGCGCGGATCGTGGCCGCTACCTCCATCGTGTCGGTGAGCGCCGCCCCTGCCGGCAGCGGCAGGGTGACGCGCGCCGTGCCGCCGGCCGCCAGCGTAAACGGCGCGCGGGCGGGTTGCGCCCACGGCCCGCCGCTTACGGTGATCTCCCCCTGGTGTGCTGCCTGCGAGCGATTGGCCAGCGTCAGCACGACGCTTTGCCCCCGCAGTGCCGCCGAGAGCTGGAATGGGCTTTGGATCAGTAGCTCCAGCGGCCGCGTCACGGTGAAGCCGGCGCCGGCGAAGCGGACCCGCCCGTGGGCGCAGCCGCGCGCCGCCTCCGAGGGGATCGCCAGCGGCAGCGACACCGTGGTGGAGGATTGTGGTGGCAGCATGACCTCCTTTGCCGCTGGCGCGCGGACCGGCAGCCCACCCAGAAGCGCGAGCCGCCCGCGCAGGGGGCGCTGGCCCGGGTTGGTCAGCACCACCGTCAACGCGCCCCGGTCTCCGGCGGCGATCTCTTGCACCGGCACCCGCACCAGCGGCTCGCAGCGCGTGGAAAGCAGCACGGTGGAGGCCTGGCCAGTCGGGGCGATGAACGAGGCCTCGCCGGCGCGATACTCCACCGCCAGCGGGCCTTCGTTCCCCGCCAGGTCGAAGTAGTAGCCGGAAAGGGGCGCGCGGCTGCCCGGCCAGGAGCAGCGAACACGCACGTCACGTTTCTCCTGGGGGTTGGCGAGGTTGAGGATCCGGACCCGGTTCTGGGCGTCCTCCAGGACGTTCACCTTGGCCTGCACGGCGGGGTCGCTGGTGGTGACGCCGACGTTGTCGCGGAAGGTGGCCCGGTAAAGGAGCTGCTTGGTGCGCTGGCGCAGCGCCACATAGCGCGCGGCGGGCTGGACCGAGAAGCTATCGTAGCGGTTGCCGTGCAGGTGAACGTTCAGGAAGGTGTCTTCCAGGGAGATGCCGCCGTAGACGCCGTTGGCCACGCCGTCGTAGAGGATGTGGTGCGGGAAGGTGTAGTGGTACACCTCCGGAGCGAAGCGCCGGTTGGCGCCCCAGAGGCCCTGCGGGCGCGCTGAGGCGGGCGAGATGAGGCCGATGTCGGCAAACTGGCCCACGGCGTCGCCACAACCCTCCATGGCGAAGCTCCAGTTCGGGTCGCGTC
Organism: Armatimonadota bacterium; assembly: GCA_012512505.1. Classification (GTDB taxonomy): domain Bacteria; phylum Armatimonadota; class JAAZEB01; order JAAZEB01; family JAAZEB01; genus JAAZEB01. Next base: position 29,705 of record JAAZEB010000335.1, read on the forward strand.
GGCGGCCATCCTCGACCATGCGGCGCATGATGCGGGCCAGCGAGGCGCCCCAGACGCCGTGGTGGGCGTGCCCGTGGTTGGGCGCGAAGCAGTAGCGCTCCGGCACGGCGGAGGTCTCATCCAGGTAGATGCCGTTGGCGCCGTAGTCGGCGCCGTACTGGGAGACACACCAGTAGTGCAGGTAGTCGTTCGCCCAGGCCGGGGTGGCCGGGCAGAGGATGGTGCGCCGCCAGGGGGTGCCATAGCGCGCGGCCTCCTCGGGGGGCAGGGGACTGTCGCCGTAGGTGCTGCCGTCGTAGGCGCGGGCGGCCCACTGCCGGTAGCTGGTCCAATCTGGCGTGGGGCAGGTGGGGGGCAGCAGCGAGCGCGGCGTGCTGCCGAGCATTGGGGCATCGCCATAATCCACCCGCCAGAACTGGCTGGAGACGTAGAAGGTGATGTGCCCACCCCAGCGCCGGACCTCGCGCACCGCGGCGCGGAACTCGTCGAGGCTGCCGAGCACCGGGTTGGGGTAGGGAAGGGCGTCGCAGTTCACGCCGCCGGTCATCTGCCCCCAAACCTGGATGTAGTGGGTGCCCAACTCCCGCATCGCCCGGAGGTACTCAGGGATGCGTCGGAAGAGGATGCGGTTGCTGTCGGCACTGGTGACCAGCCCGTACCAGCCATCCGCTTCGCGCACCCACTCCGGCGGCCGCGGGCGCTTCATCCACCGCTGCACCCGCGCCCGGTAGGCATCCGCCGCCGCGTGCCAGTCGCCACGATGCGCCTCCAGGATCGCCGTGGGCGTGCGCCAGCGCGTGCCGGGTCGAACGCGGGCGTAACGGGTGATGCTGAAGGTGAGGGTGCCGCTCTCCTGCTGGGCGGTGGCGTTGAGCCGCGAGCCGATCAGGGAAGGATCGTCGCTAGCGAGCGCCAGGCCGTGCGCCGGTTCGCGCTCGTAGAGATCCAGCCAGGCCATCGCGCCGCCGGTGGGGTAGGGAACGCTGCCGCCGCCGGAGCGGGCCGGGTCGGCCGTCTCCACGCCCCCCTGCCAGTTCGGCGTGATCAGGAAGTCGTCCTCGCCGCGGGCGCCGAGGCGCACCCCAGGCACCCGCGGGCACTCCACCTCCACCACGTCGCGCGGGGAGCGGTTCTCCAGGTCGAGGTGCCAGCGCAGCTCCGGCCCGCGCAGGACGACCGACAGCACCGCCTGGATTCCGTCACCTGTCCGGTAGGTGGTGGTCAGGCTGGTGGCGGTCGTCTTCAGGCGGACCAATCGCATCTCCGCCGGGGGCACCGGCTGCGGCGCCTTTTCCCCGGGCGAGAGGTGGTGCAGCGCGAAGGGGGGCTCGCCATCCGCGCTGGCGAGGCACTCGACGCCGGCGCTCCGGTTGCGCAGGCCGATCAGCGCCCCGCTCTGCCGCAGGAAGGTGGCGCGCACCTGCTCGTTCTGGAGCACCACGAACGCCTTGGGGTCCACCTGGTAGGTGACGGTGGGGGCGCCGACGGCGGGGCTTTTGCCGCCCGGGCCGGCTGCCAGCGCGGCGCGAAGTTGCAGCGCGGGCATCGCGGTGCCGGTGGGCGCGGCTGCCTGGGCCACGGGATTGAAGGTAGTGCCACCATCCAGGGAGAGGGAGAGGGCAACGCGCCCGCTGCCCGCCTCGGCCGGCCACGCCACCTGTGGGGTGCCGGCCAGGCCGGGGGTTGTCAGTGCTGGCGTCAGCACCCAGCCGGCCCGCGCTGGCGAGCGGCGCTGCGCCTCCGGACCGAGCCCCTCCGGTGGCGCGGCACCCTCAGGGAGCAGCAGCACCTTGTCGAGGCGGGCGCCGCCGTGCCAGTTGTGAATCCAGAGGAGGTGTACTCCCTCGCTGAGGGCGTAGGTGGGGCCCTTCACCCACACCCAGCGCCCGGCGGTGCTGCCGTCGCAGTCCTCGAACCACTGCTGCGGGCCGAAATCCAGCGACTCGGCGTGGATCCAACCGCCGCCCTGGGGGAAGAAGCCCCGGCACCAGCGCTGGTAGCGCCCGGCCCGGGTGATGCGGATGGGGAACAGGGCGCGGTCCACCCTCACCACGCAGCGCCCGCCGGAGCACCCGGCCTCGGCGATGCCGTCGGCGGGGTCGGCCAGCAAGCCGATGGCCTCCTCCGCCTCCAGGGAGACGGCCGCCGCCTCGCCCTGGTCAAACCACTCGCCGAGGACCACCTGCCCCTCGCGCACCTGGCATGCTGCCAGGCGGAGGGATTCGACCGGGAAGGTGTGGGTCTCGCCACGGGCCGCACCGGCTGCTGCCAGGAGCAGGCCAAGCGTGGCGGCCAGACCCAGGATGCTCGGGACAGGGATGCCGCGCATGAGTGCATTCATCCAGAGGAAGCGGTGTTAGCCCCTGCCGGTGGGCTGGTCCCCCCGCGGCTGAGGGGTACGGCCGCCCCTCGGCGCCCAAATCGGGCCTCCTACGGGAGCCGGCGGAACGCCGGCGATCCGGCCGCGTACCTGGCGTAGGAGGGGTCTCCGCCCACGATACCCTCGCCTATCGGCGGCCCTCGTACCCCAGGCGGGAGCCGGCGGGACGCCGGCGATCCGGCCGCGTACCTGGCATAGGAGGGGGTCTCCGCCCCCGATACCCGCACCTATTGGCGTCTCCGACGCCGAGGGACGACCGACCCAGGTTAGCGCCACGCGCCCGGCGGACCCACCGGGTGCGTGTGCCGCGGCGGCAGGGCTTGCTGAGTGACTCTTGGCGGCCGGCGGGGGCGAGTCCTGCGGGCCGGTGCGGGGTCAGGGCGAGGCGCTACACCCCCCAGCGCAGGCGGGCCTCCGCCATCGAGATGAGGTCGGCCGGGTTGCGCTCGGTGTGGCCCTTCGGGTTCTCGCCCACCCAGCGGTCGTCGAGCAGCTCGTCGGCGCGTTGGTAGCGGGTGTCGCAGCTAAGGCGGAAGCGCCCGGTGCTGTTGTTCAGCGACCCGTGCATCAGGTACATGCCGAAGATCATCGCGTCGCCCATCGCGAACTCCGCCGAGAGCCAGCGGCCGCCATAGCGCTCCACCAGCTCCACCGGGTCGTTGGAGAACCACCCCTGTGCCACCTCGTCGCGGTCGACATCCAGGCGCCCGTAGGTCTCCTTCACCCGCCGCAGGCGGTGCGAGCCGGCGAAGACCGCCAGGGGGCCCATCTCGTAGGAGATATCGCCCAGCGGCGTCCAGACGGTGTAGAGCCGGTCGGTGCCGCGGCCCATGTAGACGATGTCGAGGTGGGCGCCCGTGTTCTGCCCCTGACCGACGGCGCGCAGCCATTTGTGGCTGAAGGTGGTCACCGGGCCGCCAAGGAGGCGCTCGAAGAAGCCGAACAGCTCCGGCGACTCGACCAGCCCCTGGAACTCCGGGGTGCGGGTGACGGCGCGCGACCCGCCAAGGAACAGGCCGCGGCCCCCGGGAGCAATCACCGCCTCATCCAGCGGCCGAGACTTGTCGATCTGCCCGTTGGCGGCCAGGTTCTCGACCACCACCCGGCGGGCTTCGCGCACCCGGGCCGGGTCGTGGAACCCGCGGATCAGGAGGTAACCTTCCTCCTCCAACCGGGCATGCAGGGCCTCCACGTCGTGGCGCAGGTCGGTGGCGTCGCGCAGGGTGCCCAGGTAGCGCCCGCCAAGCTCCAGTTCGCGCTCTCCCATCATCACCTTCATTGCGTGCTCCTCATCCCCAGGGTAGGGTCACTGCCGGTCGCCGGCCATGCCCCAATGGCCAGCCGGGTCCCAGGCCGAGGCGGCTGCGCTGCCGGCGTTGCCCGCCATCGCGGGGGACGGTGCCGGGGCGGCAGCGGGGTGTTCCAGGGCGGCGCAGGGTGTGCCGAAGGCCGGTTGGGCGAAGGGGAGGTGGGTGGCGCCGCGCGCCAGGATGTGCTGGGCGTTGGCGCAGTCGCCCGCGTAGGGCACGCCGTGGTTCCACGGCACCCAGGCGCGGGCGTTGCAGTAGTGGCTCACGAACGCCCGCCGCCAGCGGTTGGCGGAAGCGTTGGGATGGGATCGGTGGAGCAGGTGGCCGTGGAAGAAGACGGTGTCGCCGGCCTCCAGCCGCACCGGCACGCGGCGCGGGTACTTCGCCACCACGCGCGACAGCGTGTTGAGGGCATCGTCGAGGTGGCTGGCGTTCTCAATCGGCTCCAGGTCGCGGAAGGCACCGGCGGCGTGCATCAGGCTGCCGCGCTCCCGGTCGGGGTAGATCGGCTCGGCGTGCGAGCCGGGAACCACCCACAGGCAGCCGTTCTCCTCGTCGGCCGGCTCCAGCGCCACCCAGGCGCCGATGAGCGTGTCGGGATAGGTGGTGATGTAGTAGGCGTCCTGGTGCCAGCCCTGGCCGCCCTTGCCGGGCGGGTTGAAGAAGAGCATCGTCTGCAGGGCGAGCACGTCCGGGCCGATGAGGGCCTCCAGAACGTCTAGCACTCGTGGGTGCAGCAGCAGGCGCTCGCTCAGGGCATCGACCCGGTGCAGCATGTGAACGCGAGTGAAGCGCTGGAGCAGCTCTGCCGGCGAGGCTCCCGGCGGTGGGGGCGGCACGCCGGGCACCGTGACGCGCCCCTCCAGGATCGCCATCGCGTGCTCCCTGGCAGCGACTACCTCCGGCTCTGTCACCAGCCCTCGTACTACCAGAAACCCCTGTGAGTGGTACTGAGTGTACTCCTCCACCGCGACCACGTAGCGGTCGTCGCGGGCAACAGCCACCGGCGTGTAGGACATTCCCCGCTTCCCCTCTCACCCGTAGGCGTGCTGATGCGGGGTTTCTTTCTATCATTGCCCAAGGCGTCGGGCGCCGTCTAGCGCCGGTACGTTCCACGCGGCCCCGGGCAGACGCCGGAGGTGGCAGGCTTCTTGCGTTGAGCGTGCGGTCGCATTCTCGCGATGCGGGGGAGGCCGGCGGGGGCGCGGCCCGCCCGCCTGGGGTGGCCCCGGGCGGCAAGCAGGCGTGGGGTGGCAGGCAGCGCGGGAGGGGAAGCAGACGTGCGGGGAGCAGGAGTGGTTGCCGTCCGGCGGTTGCGGGAGACCGGTTGGCTGCTGCTGGCGGTGGCGATCACCGCGGGCGCGGTTGGGGGGTGTGGCTCAGGCGGGGCGGCCCCACCTCGACAGGCGGTGGTCTCGCCCTCGGTTGGGGAAGAGCGCCAGCAGATCATGGCGGGGGTGTTCGACCTGCTGGAGACGGTGGGGATGACCTACTGGGCGGACTACGGGCGCCAGTTCCTCCACACGGGGCGCATCCTGCCGGCCGATTTCAGCACCAAAACGGCCAACCGGTTCGGACTGAGCGGCTACGATGCCATCGCCCACCTCCCCGAGGGCAGGATCTACGTGGACGTGACGACCTGGACCGGCATGCCGCCTCGGATGCTGGCGACGGTGATGCTCGATGAGCTGTGCCACTTCTATTTCAACACCAGCAACCACGAGGACTACTACCGGCTGGATCGGGAGCTGCGACGGGCCTGGAGTGCGCGCTACGGCCGGCCGTTCAGCGAGATCGGCCCTGGGGACGAGGTCTACCTGGAGTGGTGGCGGCGGTTCGCTCCCAAAGCCTACCACCGCTGGCAAAAGCAGCAAACGCCCGAACCGTGAGCGGCGCGGCCCGAGCCGGCCGGCGGCGCCGCTCAAGACCGGGTGGCGGTAGCGGGCTCGTCGGCCGGACGAGTGGGCGCGGTAGCGGCCGCCGGAGTGGGGGCGGGTGGCTGGAACTCCGGCACCAGCACGGTGAGCAGGCGGCGGATCTCGTCGGCACGCAGGTGGCGGGCGGCCTCCGCCATCTGAGTGATGCCCTGCTGCAGTTGCTCGGGCGCGCCATGGGGGAGGGCGCCGTTGCGCAAAACGAAGATCCGGTCGTGGGGGGTGGTATCGTAGTGCTCGGTATCGAGGCACAGCTCCTCGTAGAGCTTCTCGCCCGGGCGGATGCCGGTGAACTCGACTTCGATGTCAACGCCGGGCCTCAGGCCGGAGAGCTCGATCAGGTCATGCACCAAGTCGACGATTCGGACCGGTTCGCCCATATCGAGCATGAAGATCTCACCGCCGCGGCCGAGGACGGCCGCCTGGAGCACCAACTGCACCGCCTCGGGGATCGTCATGAAGTAGCGGCGCATGTCGGGGTGGGTGACGGTGACCGGGCCGCCAGCGGCGATCTGCTCGCGGAAGATTGGCACGGCGCTGCCGCGGCTGCCTAGCACGTTGCCAAAGCGGACGGCGACGTAGCGCCGGCCGGTACGCGCGGCGAACTGCTGCACCAGCATCTCTGCCACCCGCTTGGTGGCGCCCATCACGCTGGTGGGGTTGACCGCCTTGTCGGTGGAGATGAGGACGAAGCGCTCGACATCGTGTTCCTCGGCGGCGCGCAGCACGTTGCGGGTGCCGAGGATGTTGTTGGTGACAGCGTCCTCGACGTTCCATTCCATCAGGGGCACGTGCTTGTGGGCCGCGGCATGGTAGATCGTGCGCGGCCGGTGCTGGCCTACCACCCCCATCACGCGGTCCAGGTCACGCACGTCGGCGATCACCGGCTTCAGAGGCACCTGGGGGAAACGCTGGCGCAGTTCGCGCTCGATGGTAAAGATGCTGTACTCGCCGCGCCCGAGTAGCACCAGCAGGGAGGGGCCCTGAGCGGCCACCTGCCGGCACAGCTCGCTGCCGATGGAGCCGCCGGCACCGGTCACCAGCACGCAGGTGCCGGTGATCGAGGCCTTCACCTCGGCCTGGTCGGTTTGGACGGGGTCGCGGCGCAGCAGGTCCTCGATGCGCAGTTCGCGCAGTTGGCGTACGGCGGGCATTCCGTCCAGCACTTCGTGGATGCTGGGCAAGGTGCGGAACGGCAGCTTGGCCTCGATGCAGAGGTGGCGCAGCTCCCGGAGCGTGGTGCCCGATGCCGAGGGCATGGCGATCAGCACCTCGTCAATCTGGTAGTTCCTGGCGATCTCCGGGATCTGCGCTCGTTCGCCAAGCACCGGCACGCCATGGATCCGCTTGCCAAACTTGCTCCCATCATCATCCACGAGGCCGATGGGCACCATGCCGCAGTCACGGTTCTGTTGCATCTCGCGCACGGCGCGGGCCCCGGCATCGCCGGCGCCGACCACCAGCATTCGTCGAACTGCTGGCCGGGCGACGAACATCGGCGCCACGCGGCGGCTGCGGTTGGAGAGGCGTTCCTGCAGCAGGCGCAGGGCCAGCCGGCTGGCGGCGAGCAGACCGAGATTGAGCAGCCCATCCAGGAGGACGACGGAGCGCGATACCGTGTGCGCAATCCCGAGGAGGGGAAGAACGGCGAAGTTGAGCAGGAAAATGGCGGCCGTGCTGGCGGCGCTGACGCCCAGGATGCTGCGCAGTTCGCGGGTGCTGGCATAGCGCCAGAGGTGATGATAGAGGCCGAAGACGGAGTAGAGCGGCAGGCGCACTGCCAGCGAGAGGAACAGCAGGTTGCGGTTGCCCTCCAAGAAGGGCCACAGGCCGCTGTCTGGCTCGAAGCGGATGGCCAAGCTAACGCCGTAAGCCAGCAGGATGCACAGGACATCGACGGCGACGGCGTAGCGAATCCGGAGCGTGAGAAAAGGTAAAGACATTGTCGTACTGCTATGATCTTCGACGCCCGAAAGGCGGACGCCTTCTTCGTTGGCGGCACTCTATCGGGCGGCAGTGGCCCTGGAGGGGCACCGGGTTTGCCGCGCCCCGGGGACGCCCGCCGGCTCGCGCCCGGCTCCCGAAAGGTGCCGGGTAGATGTCGCGCTCATCGCGGGGGGATCAGCGCGCGTGCTTGCCGGACATTCGTTTGCCGAAGACAGCCCACACCGTCAGCGCCAGGATCCTCAGGTCGGTCCAGAGGCTCATCTGGTCGAGGTAGGCCAGGTCGATCTCTAGCTTGGCTGGCATCACCACCTGGGTGTAGATTTGATCGAGGTCGCCGCCGGCGAGAAGGGCCTCCTCGTCGCGGTAAGCGACCGAGGCCAGGCTCGTGATGCCGGGGCGCACGGAAAGGATGCGCCGTTGGGCGGGTGTGTAGCGCGCCACGTAGCGCGGGTCTTCCGGTCGTGGCCCCACCAGGCTCATCTCGCCGCGGAGGACGTTCACCAACTGCGGCAGCTCATCCAGTTTCGTCTTCCGCAGGAAGCGTCCGGAACGGGTGACGCGGGGATCGCCGCTGGCGGTGATCCCGGGGCCAGCGGCGGCGGCATTCACCACCATGCTGCGAAACTTCAGGATCTGAAAGGGGCGGCCGTTCTTTCCCACGCGCGTTCCCCGGTGGAAGACCGGCCCGGGGGAATCACGCTTAATCCAGAGCGCCAGCAGTGCGAAGAGCGGGCTGAGCAGGAGCAGCCC
>JAAZEB010000336.1 GCA_012512505.1 Armatimonadota bacterium
CACCTATCACCTATCACCTATCACCTATCACCTATCACCTATCACCTATCACCTATCACCTGGCCCCTGCCGGATTCAGGAGGGTTCCGCCACCCCAAGGCCGAAACCCTTGCGTAGCAGATGCTGGAGACGCCGCCGCGTGGTGCCGATGACCGGCCAGGCGCGCCAGGGAGGGTGCTATGATGAGCCACCGGTTCTCCGTGCTTGTGGGGCTGCTCCTCTTGTGGATCGGAGGGATGCCGATGGGTCAGGCAAGGGCCGAGGACACGTTCACCGGCCGCTTCTATGCCGGCAAGGGGGATGTTGAGTACCTGCAGTTGCTCGACATCGCCCGGCGGATGTGGGCGCCAGACCCGGAGTTCCAGTCGGTGCCGATGCTCTACACGCCGCAGTGGAACGGCCTGGTGGAAGGCCCCACCTGGGGCGCCTGGTGGATCCAGAACAGCTATGGCTCTACTTACTGCGCGCTGCCGTTCATCGAGGAGCCGGTCGTCTCGTTCCTGCAGAACTCGCAGGACCTCTGGTTCGACCAGATGGGCGACGGCAAGCGGATCGGCGGGCAGAACTGGCAGGCCCCCGATGGCTGCCTCTGCGATGCCGCCTCGCCCGGCTGGGTTTACTACAAGCAAGGCGACGGCCGCATCGATATTCACGACTGGGGGATGGAGTTCACCGCCGCCGGCCTGGTGATGCAGGCGGAGCTGCTCCTGATTAGCCGCGACCCGCAAGCGATCGCTCACTACCTGCCGATGCTGGAGCGCGTCGCCAACTTCATCGAGACGCGGCGTGACCCAAAGAACGATTGCTTCCTGGCCGGCCCGGCCGGCAACCTGCTGGCGCCCAGCTACGCCGGCTGGAAGCGCCCCGACGGCAGCTACGGCCGCGCTTACCTCACCGGTCTGTCGGTAACCTACATCGCCGGGCTCGACCGCCTGATCGAGCTGGAGAAGCTGGCCGGCAACACCTGGAAGGCAGAGCTTTATGCCGAGCGCCGGGCGCGCGCCCACCGCGGCCTGATGCGGCACCTGACTACCGAGGAAGGCTACCTGATCAAGTCGCTCGACCCGGATGGCACCCGGCACGGCGTTTACGGCGCCCCGAAGCACGGCTACTTCGAGGCGGTGTGCAACCACGACGCGATCTGCTTCCGGGTGACTGACGACGCGCAGTCGCGGCGCATTTACGACAAGCTGGCATCGATCCCCGGCCTGCGCCCGCACGGCCTGATTATCACCAACTACCCCAGCCTCGACGACCTGTACACCGAGCCGACCGGGCTGTGGGAGTTCGGGCGGTGGGTGAACGGCGGGCATTGGTCCACCTGCGAAGCGCGCGCGATGATGGCCTACTACCGCCTGGGGAAGCACGATGACGTCCGCCGCTCGATGGAGGCGATCCTTCGCTTCGCGCGCCAGTTCCGCATGGACAACCCGCTGATCGACTTTGGCGCGAACGTCTACCAGCCGAACGAGCCGATCAACACCGTCTACGATAGCTACGGGATCCCGGCGGCGATGGTGCGCGGCCTCTTCGAGTACCTCTACCGGGCGGAGGGATTGACGCTGGTGCCACACCTGCCGCCCGGCATCACCGAGCTGCAGCAGCTTTTCCCGATCCGCTTCGGCCGCAAGCGCCTCTACCTCTCCACCGCCGGCAGCGGCCCGATCACCGGGGTGCGCCTGAACGGCCAGCCCTGGAAGCGGTTTGATGCCACCTCCGTCTCGCTCCCGTACGACGAGACGCCAGAGGTGGCCCGCCTCACGATCCTGATGGGGGGTGCCCGCGCGCCCCGCTCCGCCGCGCGCCCCGCTCCTCCGCCGGCCTTGCCAACTCCCAGCGCCAGCGATCCCCCGGTGTTGGCCGACCTCAACGCGCGTGCTGGCAAGCTGGCCGCCTTCAGCGAGGCGCTGCAGCGGGACGGCCTGGGCGATCGCTATGAGGCCGCGCACGCCCGCCTGGCTGTGGAGTGGATCGCCATGCTGAACCAGCGCCAGCGCCTGCAGGCCGAGGGGAAGCTGCTGCCCCTCGCGGCGGAGGCCCAGGCGGCCGCCGAGGAGCTGTACCGCTCGACCGCGAGCAAGCTGTGTGACGGGCTGGGCAGGGTGCTGCTGGGCTATCGCAAGGCGGACGACCCGACGCGCCAGCGCATCTACCGCCTCTGGCTGGAGCACGCCGACGCGCCCGGGTGGTTCAACGTCCGGGCGATGGGGCAGGCGCAGAGCTTCTTGCGCGAGGGGGAGTGCCTGCGCATGTCCGTCGCCGGCAAGCCGGAATCTTCTTGCGGCTGGGCGCGCGACCTGGACGAGCCGATCACTATCCCCGCCGGCGCGCGGTTGGTGGTAGAGCTGCGCGGCAGCGAAGGCGCGCGCTTCTTCGTGGATCTGATGGGGCTGGATGGCAATCCGGTCTTCCAGACCCAGTGGCAAGACTCGCCGCGGGAGATGAGCGAAGTAAGCTTCCCGCTGGAAGCAGGGGTGCAGGTGGGACAGGCGATACTCTACACGGCAAACGTGGGTGCCGAGGCCCACAACGACTTTCGGCGCGTCATTATCGAGGTGCCCGGCCAGGCACCGCTGGCCCGCTTCCTGGTGCCGTCCGGCCCCACGGCCCGGTCGGCCCGAGACGACAAGCGCTGATGCGGATGGCAGGAGTTCTGATCCATGAGGTGTGTTCTGACGGTCGCGGCGGCGTCCTCTGGCGGGCGATCCCACGCCATTGGCGCTTACTGCGGGCGCTGTGGTGTGGAGCCGCGCTGCTGGCCGCGGCGTGCGGCGGGCCGGCCGCCCTGGCGGCGCCGGTGTCTTTGATCGGCCTGCGTAATGGGGTGCCCCTGGCGCTGCATGAGGGCCGGGAGTTCCCCCTGACCTACAGCGCCGAGATGGCGCGGTTCGCGGCGGAAGATGCCCGCAGCCCGGGGGTGGGGGAGGTGCTCTTCACCGGTAGCTCCTCCGTCGTCGGCTGGCGAACGCTGAAGCAGGACATGGCGCCGCTTCCCGTGGTCAACCGGGCGTTCGGTGGCTCGACCAGCGTGCAGTTGTGGTACTACGCCGAGCGCGCGGTGATCGCCCGCCGGCCGGAGATCGTGGTCGTCTACGTCGGTGACAACGACCTGGTGCAGCCGACCGTCAGCGTGGAAAACTACCTGAAATACGTGCGCCTGTTCAATCGGGAGGTGAGCGCGGCGCTGCCACACGTCCGGTTTGTTTACCTTTCTAACAAGCCGAGCCCGGCCCGCTGGCGCTTCTGGCCGAAGTTCCAGCAGGCCAACCAGGCGCTGCGGGCGCTGTGCGCCGCCGACCGGCGGTTGACCTACGTGGACATCACCCGGACGCTGCTGGGGCCCGATGGGCAAGTGCGTCCGGAGCTATTCGAGGAAGACCAGTTACACTTCCGGCCGGTAGTCTACCGCGAGTGGACGCGGATCCTGAAGCCGGTGCTGGAACGGATGTGGGCTGAAGATCCACCAAGGGAGTAATTCATTATGATCTGTCTGCTATCTTGCCTGCTACTGCTCGGGATGGGCCTGGCGGTGGCCGCCGACGCGGAAGCCGCCCCCGCGCCTACCCGGCGCTATCACGGCATCCGCCCCACGGACCCGCGCGGCCGCGAGGGGCTGCGCAACCCGGAGCGCGGCTGGCGCATCGAGACGCTCTTCGGCGAGCCGGAGGGCGTCGACTACGTCTGGGGCCCGGCGCACCACCTCAAGGGAAAGGTCTCTCCCGGCTTTAGCGACGACTGGTGGGTGTTGGATTGCCGCCGCTACGAGTCGGATGGCCTCACCCTGGCGCAGACCTACTGCTACCTGGACCAATTTGTCGGCAAGCCGCTCTCGGCGGAGAAGCTGGCCTGCTTGCAGCGCGGCCTGGACGCGCTGCGGGCGAACGGCCTCAAGGCGGTCCTGCGCTTTGCTTACGAGAAGGACATGCCGGGCCGCAACGGCCCGGTGCTGGCGAATATCCTGGAGCATATCGACCAACTGGCGCCGATCATCCGCAAGAACACCGACGTTATCTTCGTGATGCAGGCGGGCTTCGTCGGAGCCTGGGGCGAGTGGCACAGCTCCACCCACGGCCTGGAGGGAGACCACGCTGCCCTCGCGGCCATCGTCGACCGGATACTGAAGGTGCTGCCGGCCGACCGGATGACGCAGGTGCGCGTGCCGAAGTACAAGCGGTGGGTGCTCAGCCAGCCGGTCTTTGGCGGGCACCGGGTGGTGAACGCCCAGACGGCGCACACCGGCGTGCCGGAGGCGCGCATCGGCTTCAACAACGACGGCTTCCTGGCCGGCAAAACGTGTGGCGGCACCTGGAACGAGGAGCCGTTCTTCTCCAACCCGGGCAACCCGGAGTTTGACTACATGACCGAGGAGAGCCCCTACGTTGCCATCGATGGCGAGCTGTTCTGGGCCGACCAGGGCGGCAAGGTGGATGGGCTGCAGGCGGCCACCCGGCTGCGCCTGCACCACTACAGCAGCTTCAGCCTGGCGCACAGCTTCTCCGAGCGCGAGGGGAAGCCGTACTCCATTGACGACTGGAAGGTGACCCCGCTCACCGAGGCGCAGGTGCGGGAGGCGAAGCTGCCGCTCTCCGATGGCTACTTCCGCGATGGCGCTGGCGCCGTCGTGCCGCGCACCCAGTTCGAATACATTCGCGACCACCTCGGCTACCGCCTGGAGTTGCAGCAGGCGACGTTCCCGCGATCCGCGCGCGCTGGCGGCCGCCTGCCGGTCACCATTGAGCTGGTGAACCGCGGCTTCTCCACGCTGCACAACCCGCGGCCGGTGTTGCTGGCGCTCGTTGCCGGCGATGGCCAGGTGACGGAGCTGCCGGTGAACGGTGCTGACCCGCGCCGGTGGCAGCCGTTTGAGCCCGGCGATCCCGACTATCAGCCGCTGACGCACCGCGTCGCCGCCGAGGTGCGTCTCCCGGCCAACCTGAGGCCGGGCACCTACCGGTTGGGGCTGTGGCTGCCAGACGCCTACACCAGCATCCGCCGCGATGCCCGCTACGCCGTGCGCGTTGCCAACCGCGACGTGCCCTGGTGGACCAACGCCCAGGGAGAATACGGGATCAATGTGCTGGGTGAGATCCAGGTGGTAGGTGATAGGTGACAGGGGCCAGGTGATAGGTGACAGGTGTCAGGTGACAGGTGTCAGGTGATAGGTGACAGGTGATAGGTGACAGGTGTCAGGCATCACCTGGGGTCTGGATTCGTAGGGGCGAAACAACCGGCATATCTCGCCTTAGCAGCCGCACGCCCGCATGGCCGCTGGTTGCTTCGCCCCTACCACCGACCCGCGCTTGGCGTGGGCATGAAGGCAACAGGTGGTCTCAATGAAACACCACCGCATTCCGGGAACGGAACTGAAACTATCCGCGCTGTGCCTGGGCACGAGCGCATTTGGCACCCGTCTGAAGGGAGAGGAGGCCGACCGCGTGGTGGGCACTTTCCTGGAGGCGGGCGGCACCTTCTTCGATACGGCGCACTGCTACTCGTTCTGGGAGCCGAACGGCCTGGGCGCCAGCGAGCGAGAGTTGGGCGCCTGCCTGCGCCGGCTGGGGGTGCTCGATAAGGTCGTGATTGGCACCAAGGGCGGGCATCCGGACGGCGGCGCGGCCTACCCCCGGCCCGACCGCTATCTGGCGCCCGAGGTGATCGCCACGGACGTGGCTGAGAGCCTGGAGCGCCTCCAGGTGGCGCGGATCGGCCTCTACTTCCTGCACCGCGACGACCCCCGGGTGCCGGTGGATGAGATACTGGATGCCCTGAACACCGAGGTTTGCCGGGGGCGAATCCGCTACCTGGGGGCCAGCAACTGGTCGGTGGCGCGCCTGCAAGAGGCGAACGCCTGCGCCTTGCAGTGGGGGTGGCAGGGGTTCGTCATCTCGCAGGTGCAGTGGAGCCTGGCCGTGCCCAACTGGGCGCCGGGCCCCGACCCGGTGATGCGCTTCGTTTCCGACGAGGATGCCGCCTGGTACGCCGCGGCGGGGTTGCCCGTCGTTGCCTACTCCGCCAGCGCCTGCGGCTACTTCGCCGACGAGCGGAGTGGGGCACCGACATTCGATAGCCCGACCAACCACGAGCGCCGCGCCCGCGCCCGGGAGTTGGCCAGCCAACTCGGCTGCACGCCGGTGCAGGTGGCGCTGGCCTACCTGATGCACCAGGATTCGCGGGTGATCCCGGCCTTCAGCACCAGCAACGTGGAACACCTGGCCGAGGTACTCGGGTCGCTGGCAGTTACCTTATCCCCAGCACAGGTGCGTTGGCTGCGGGAGGGGTAGGGTAGTATGGCGCCACGGTGGGAAGACCGCCTGCGGCAGTTCGTGCCCGCTCTCCTGGCGGAGCACCCAACGCTGCGTGGTGTCGCCGGAGACAGCGCGGCGGTGCTGCATGGCTCCACCACGCTCGGGGTAGAGGATGCTTTCTCGGATCTCGACGTGTGGCTGTTCCTGCCCGAGGCGCGCCTGGCCGCGCTGCGCGCGGTGGAGCGCGGCAGCTTCTTCGCCTTCACTCTGGCGGGCAAGGAGGGGCACCTCAACCTGGAGAGCCGTGAGGAGTGTGCCCGGCGCCTGGACGCGTGTGACCTCCCTCGCATCGCCGAACTGCGGCGCTGCCGGCTGCTGACCGACCCGAACGGCTGGGCCGGCGCGCTGGTGGACCGAGCCCGCCAGGAGATGCGCGCGCCGGTGCGCCGCGCCTGGTTTTGCTATCACTACGTGGAGATGCGGAGCGAGCACCGCGCCTGCGACAACCCGATTGAGCGCGGCGACGCGGTGGCCTTGCTGCTGGCCACTACCCGCACCCTGGAGCACGCCATGCGGGCCGCCCTGGTGCTGGACGGCGAGCCGTATCCCTACAGCAAGTGGCTGGCGCGGGCGTGCGCGGCGACGCCCACCGGCCGGGCGGTGCTGTGCCTGGTGGAGGACGTTCTGGACCTGCTGGCCACCGATGCCCTGCGGGCGCCTGGTCCGGAGAGGCAGCACCCGCTGAGCCTCAAGCTGCGCGAGATCCGCCGCGTCCTGGTGGAGGCGGCCCGCGCCGCCGGCATCGACGAGCCCTGGCTGGCGCAGTGGTGGCTCTTCCTCGACGAGGCCCGCCAGGGAATCGAAGGGGTGCGGTGGTAGGGTAGGTCTGGGGGTAGGGGGTAGGGGCGAAGCATTCGGCGCACCTAACGTTCGCCATACCGACGACCGCCGAATGCTTCGCCCCTACGGCGGTCCGTCGGCCGTTCGCCCTATGTCGGCCTGTATGGAGGACGCAATGAACCGCCTGATCGCGTTTGCACTCACGCTGATTGCCGGGATGCTGGTGCCGCTGGGTGCCCACGCCGGCTCCGCCGCGAAGTGGGTGACGGTGGTGAAGGAGACGTTCGCCGCTGGCGCCGGCCACTGGGAGCGGCTGGGCGGCCGGTGGAGCGTCGAGCAGGGCCGCTATGCCGTCCATCACCCGGACCCGAACTCTAACGCCATCGCCCTCCCGCACCGGGCGCCGATCCTCGACACGCAGACGATTGAGGCGACGGTGCGCGTTCGCCAGCGGCTGGCAACGGAAGGCTGGAGCCTGGCCGGCATCATCCTCTTCCTGGATCCGGGCAGCCTCTGGGCGCTCACCCTCACTGAGGACGCCCAGGGGGAGCGCTACGTCGACTTCGTGGAGTCTCACCGCGGCCTCTGGCAGGCGCAGAACGCCGACGGCCCCACGCGCCTGCGGGCGGTAGGCCAGCCGCGCTTGCGCGGTCCCTGGGAGCCGGGGCGCGACTATCGGCTGCGGCTGGAGCTGCGCCGGGACGGCATCGCCGCGACGGTTCGCGACGCGGTGACCGGCAGCGTGGTGGCTCAGGCTCGCTACGCCTTCGGCACCGCGGAGGTGGTACGCATGGGTATGGCAGGGTTGCTCGCTCGTGGTTCCGCGGCGGAGTTCGACAACCTGACGGTGACCGCGCCAGCGCCGCGCACCACCGCGCCGGCTGGCCTGAAGGTGGAGTCGGGCCCCCAGGGAAGCATCGCCATCCTGCGCGACGCGCTCCCCGGCTTCGACCAGGCAGCGGTCACACACCTGGCCGGCAAGCTGCGGCAGGCCGGCTTCGGTGTCACCTTTCTCTCGGCGGCGGAGGCTGCTGACCCGGCGGTCCTCACCCCGGAGCGCTTCTTCCTCTACGTGGTGCCCAACGCCGCGGTCTACCCTGCCCACGGCGCCCGGACGCTGATGACCTACCTGCGCCAGCGCGGGCACCTGGTGCTGCTGGGTGGGCCGCCCTTCACCCGCCCGGTGTGGAACCACCAGGGAGAGTGGATCGACCGCGACATCATGCGCGCCCGCCTGGCGAAGCTGCCGGCCGAGCGCCTCTTCCTCGACTTCCAGGCCGGCCAAAGCCTTGCCGCCTGGGAGCGCGCCACCAATGACCCCGATCAGCCGGCGGCGCTGGCGGTGGAAGCGGGCGGGCCGGACGGCAAGGGCCACTGCCTGCGTCTCTTCACCGGGAACCTGACCGGCTGGAATACCTACGCCTCCCCGGTGATGCCCGGGATGTTTGCCCCGGGCCAGAACCTGCTCTGCTTCTGGGCAAAGGGAGACGAGCGCACCACGCAGCTTTCCGTCGAGATGAAGGAGAAGGATGGCTCGCGCTGGATCGCCGTTGTGCCGTTGAAGCCAGAGTGGACCTACTACGTCCTCGCGCCGGAGGAGTTTGCCTACTGGTCAGACTCGGAGACGAAGGACAAGCGCGGCGGCGCCGGCGACCGCTTCCAGCCGCGCAACGCCGAGCGCATCGTGTTGGGGCTGGCGTTCAGCCACACCACGGCCGTAGGGGAGGGGCCGCACACTCTCTGGGTGGCCCGCCTTGGCACGGCCGCCAACCCGTTCCCCGGCTTCGCGCCGTCGCCCCAGGATGCGTTTCTGCCCATCGAGAGCGTGACGCCTGCCTACAAAGTTTACCCGCTGCCGGCGGTCGAGACGGTCGCGGCGGCGCCCGGCCAAGCGGTGCTGGCCGCCGATACCCGGCTGCCGGTGCCGCGCGAGGCGTTCTCCTGCATCCCCCGGCCTGGCGGCCAGGGCTTTGGCAACGAGCGTAAGTGGCGCTGGATCCCGCTGCTGGAAGCTACCGACCGTGAGGGCCGGCGGCGCGGCCACCCCGCGTGGCTGCTGCTGAACCAGGCATTCCCCTTCGCTGGATCGGCGGTTGCTGTCTTCGGCATCGGCGATCCGGCGCTCTACCGCTCGGCCCCCCTCGCCAACGCGGTGGTGAGCACCGTGCGACGCTTGCGGCAGGGTGTGTTCCTGTCCGAAGGGGGTGCCCGCCACTTCTCCTGGTGGCCGGGCGAGAAGGTGGAGCTGGGCGCCACCGCCTCCAACCTCGGTGCCCGGAGGACGACGGTCCTCCTCCGGCTGCAGGTCGAAACGAAGGAGGGCGGCCGGCCCCTGTTCCGCGAGGAGGTGCGGCTGGGGCTTGCGCCCGGCGACACGCGCAGCCTCACCCGCGCCTGGGATCCCGCCGGCATCACCGACGAGTGCCGGGTCACCGTCGAGTTGGTGCGCAGTGGGAAGGTGATCGACCGCATCCGCCACGACTTCGGCTTCCTGCCATCCGGCAAGCCGGATCCGGATGAGTTCATCACTGTACGGGGAAGCGACTTCATCGTCAAGGGGCAGCGGTGGTACGGCATTGGCGTCAACTACTGGCCGCTCTACGTCTCCGGCTTCGAGCCGGAGGATTTCACGCGCCCCTGGCTGGATCCCAAGTACTATGACCCGGACGAGGTGGAGCGCGACCTGGAGCGCCTGAAGGCGCTTGGGATGAACATGGTCAGCATCCAGATGGGCGACCTTGCCGGCGCGCGCAACCTGGCCGACTTCCTACGGCGCTGCCGCAAGCATGGGATCTGGGTGAACGGCTTCATCGGCACCGCCTCACCGATCGCCTTCGATGAAGCGGCGACGGCCGCCCTGATCCGCGCGGCCCGTCTGGATGAGAACCCCGCCCTCTGGGCCTACGACACGATCTGGGAGCCGGGCAACTGGATGTTCAGCAGCCCCGGGCGCGACCGCTGGGATCCCGATTGGGAGGCCTGGATCCTCGAGCGCTACGGCAGCCTCGCCGCCGCCGAGGCCGATTGGGGGATGCCCGTGCCGCGCAAGGAGGGCAAGGTGACCTCGCCCTCCGATCACCAGTTGAGCCAGGACGGCGAGTGGCGGGTGTTGGTGGCTGCCTACCGGCGCTTCATGGACGACTTGATGAGCCGCAAGTGGAACGACGCCACCCGTGCCCTCCGCCGCCTCGACCCAAACCACCTGATCAGCTTCCGCCAAGGGAACACCCTCCCGCACGACTTTGCCTTCACCGCCACGGTGAAGCACATCGACTTCGTTTGCCCGGAGGGCTACTCGATCCCGCCGGGCGAGCGGGGCTACCACGCGGCCGGCTTCATCAACCGCTACGTTCACTTCACTACCGGCGGCAAGCCGATCTTCTGGTCGGAGTTCGGCAGCAGCGTGTGGGACAGCAATCGGATGTGCCCGAGCGAGGCGCTCATCGCGCAGCAGGCAGAGTACCACGACCTGTTCTACCGCGTGATGCTGGATGCCGGCGCCAACGCGGTGGCCTCCTGGTGGTGGGTTGGCGGCTACCGCACCAACGAGCGCAGCGACTATGGCATCCTCAACCCGGACGGCACGCCCCGCCCGGCCGCCCAGCTCCTGGCGCGCTACGCCCCGCGCCTGAAGAGCCCTCGCGACTACCCCGCCCCCGAGGTGTGGCTGACCATCGACCGTGACGCGCACGCGGGTGGTTACTGGTACCTCGCCTTCAACGATGGCGCCGAGGCCTACCGCCGGGCGCGCGCCGAGGGGAAGAACTTGGGGATCCGCACCGCGGGCACCGGCACCGACTCTTGCACCACGCCGCTGGTAGCGGTTGGCAACCGGCCCTACACCGGCCAGAACCCGCCGAAGTACCTGAACGCCGAGTTCAACTGGCTGCAGATTCGCACTCGCGATGGCCAGTGGGTGGAGGCCCAGGATGGCGCGGCGATCCCCGTGGCGGCGGGCGCGCCGGTGAGGGCGCGCGTTTCCGTGGGCAACACGATGGAAGCACGATGGCTGACGCCCGCCAGCGCCGCCGGCCGGCCCGGCGCCGTCTTCCTGGCGAGCGCCGAAGGCTCGGTGCTGTCAGTGCGCCTGCCGATTCCCGCCGACACACCCTACCTGGGCGACGCCGACTTCGGCGAGATCACCTTGCCGCCCGCCCCGGCCGGCGAGACGCGCGTGGTGCTGCAGATGACCGCCGAGGGCCGCGCCTGGTTCGGCGAGAAGCGCGACTTCACCCTGGTTGCCGAGTGAGGGTGGCGCTCTGACCTTCGGCCGCCCCTCTCCCCCGCGGTGAGGAGAGGGGCGGCGCCTGGCTTTGGCAGCGGCACCCGGCAACAGGCTTCCCCTCTCCCACGCCGAGGCCCTGAGGCTGCCAAATGGGCCGGGAGAGGGGAGCGCGGTGGGTGACTAGCTCTCCTCCATGTCGAGCGCGCCGCTCTCCACGGGGATGCTGCTGCTCAGTTCCTGGTTCGGATAGCGCAGGTGCGGCGTCTGCCCCACTAGGTCCAGGTCTCCCTCGGCGGGTTCGCGGGCCGCCAGATCGGGCATGGACAGCGCCGCTTTCTCGTGCATCCGTTCGCTCTTTGGCAGCTTCCGCTCGCTCATCATTCCTCCTCAGTTGGTTGGCGCGGCCGGGCCGGGATCGCCATTCCCGCTGCCGAGTGACGCCAAACCGCGGCCGGCAGGGCACGCGGCGCCTGAGGTTCCGGCATTGGCGTGCGCCCCCGATCCCTTGTGGCGACGCAGCATTCGCCCGTACGCCCGAACGGCGGCGGCATTCCTTGACACGCGGGGGATCGGTTGGTATAATCCGGCCGATGAGCGGAGAACAGCAAGGCGCGAGGGGCATGGGCGTGGCGGGGCGAGCGATTTGCCAGACGCCCGGGGAGAAAGCGGAGCGGGGCAAAGCGCCCCGCTCGCATCAAGGGGTGAGCGGCTCTGGCTCGGCGCGCAGCATTCCGTACTGCCTCAGGCGCTCTTCGGTGGCCTCTTCACAGGCGGATTGGTCTTCTTCACTGCAGCGGCCTGAGTGGCACAGCGTGTAGCAGGTCAGGGTCATGATATTCTTCCGCCCGAAGCAATCTTGCCGACCTCTTTTTTTCCTGGGCATGCATTACCTCCCACCGGGAACCGTACCGCAACGCGATGCACCGAGCATCCCTCCGGAGTGCCGGCACGGCCCTGCCCGAGCCACCGCGGACGCCGGATCCCCACGGAATGCTGACATGCCGCGGGCACGCTGGACGCTCCATTATACCATACAGCGAACCACAGTGTCAAACGATAGTTTGCGCGCGCTGCCGCGCCGGTCTGCCTCGCCGGGGCGGGGGAGCCCGCGTGGCCGCGTCACTGCCGGCCCCGGGGCTGCGCCATGGCCTCGCTGAGCCCGCGAGCGATCCTTGGGCCAGGCGGGGCGTTGGCCCGGACGCTGCCGGGCTTCGAGTGCCGCGACGAACAGGTGGCGGTGGCCGAAGCGGTGGCATCAGCCTTCGCGGCGCGCACCCACTGCCTTGCTGAGGCCGGCACCGGCGTCGGCAAGACCTTCGCCTACCTGGTGCCGGCGTTGCTCCACCTGCAGGGCGGGCGCAAGGTGGTGGCCTCCACGCACACGATCAATCTTCAGGAGCAATTGATCGACAAAGACGTTCCCTCGTTGCGCGTGGCGCTGCCCGATCTCCGCTTCCGGGTGGTCGTCCTGAAGGGCATGAGCAACTATCTCTGCCTGCAGAACCTGGACGCCACCGCCCGCCTCCAACTGCTGGAAACGGACGACTACCAGCGCCTGCGCCTTTGGGCGGCCGAGACCAGCACCGGTGATGTCTCCGAGCTGGACTTCGCCGTGCCCGGCTGGAACGAGGTGTGCGCCACCACCGAATCGTGCCGGCGCGGCGAGTGCCCCTACTTCGACCGCTGCTTCCTCTACCAGGCGCGGCGCCAGGCGGCTGCCGCCGACCTGGTGATCGTCAACCACGCCCTCTTCTTCAGTGACCTGGCGCTGCGCGCGGTGGATCCGGCCTGCTCGCTTCTGCCCGACTACGACGCGGTGATCTTCGACGAGGCCCACCACCTGGAGGAGGTCGTCAGCCGCGCTTACGGCACCGAGTTCTCCAACTACCGGGTGGCCTCGCTGGTCTCCCGCCTGCGCCACCTGCGCCTGGTGTCGCTCGACCTGGCCGTGCTCCAGCGCCTCGATGAGGCCAACCGCGCCCTCTTCGACCTCCTCGCGCTCCTGCCGCGCAGCGAGTTCTTCCTGGAGGAGGCAGCCCACCAGTGCGGGCGCGACCACCTGCACGACGCCGCCCAGGAGCTGGCCACGCGCCTGGAGACGCTGCAGGACCACCTGACGGCCGCCGCCAAGGATGTGCCCGAGGAGATGGTGCGCGGCAAGGTGGTGGGCTATGCCCACACTGCCGGGCGCCTGCGCGCGGATCTGGGCGCGATCTTCACGCCGCTGGCCGGGACGGAGGCCGACCCGGCGGCCAACTACTTCGTGTGGGCGGAGCAAACGAGCACGCACCGGCGCGTGAACTGCGTGCTCCACCGCACCCCAATCCAGGTGGGGGAGATCCTGCGCCCCATTCTCTGGGAACAGGTCCCGTCGGTCGTCCTCACCTCTGCGACGCTGGCGACCGGGGGATCGTTCAGCTACCTGCGCGGGCGCCTCGGGGTCTCCGCGGCCCAGGAGACGATCGTCGGCTCGCCGTTCGACTTTCGCCGCCAGGCACTGCTGTACGTGGCCGCGCACCTGCCGCCGCCCAACGCCGGCGAGCCGTATCAGCAGGCGGTGATCGCCGAGATTCGCCGCATCCTCACCCTCAGCCAGGGCCGTGCCTTCGTCCTTTTCACCTCCTACCGCGCCCTGGAGCGTGCCTACAACGAGCTTTCCCCGGAGCTGACCTATCCCTGCTTGCGCCAGGGGGAAGCCTCCAACGCTTACCTGCTGGAGCTGTTCCGGCGCACTCCCAACGCCTGTCTCTTCGGCGTGCAGAGCTTCTGGGAAGGGGTGGACGTGCCGGGGGATGCCCTCTCCTGCGTGATCATCGACCGCCTTCCCTTCGCCGTGCCGGACCATCCGGTACACCGTGCACGCGTGCAGGCGATCGAGGCGGCAGGGGGCGATTGGTTTGGCGACTACGTCTTGCCGCAGGCACAGATCCGGCTCAAGCAGGGGTTCGGCCGGCTCATCCGCACCCGCACCGACACCGGTGTCGTCTGCATCCTCGACAGCCGCCTGATGCGGAAGAGCTACGGCCGCTCCTTCATCGCCTCGCTGCCGCGCTGCACGGTGACGACGCAGTTGGCCGAGGTCGGCCAGTTCGTTGGGGGAGTACAAAAAGAAAGCCGCTAGCTGTTCCCGTTCCTAGCGGCTACCCTCCACAAGGGTCGTTACCTGAGAAGCCACCACAAGGGAGAGTGAGAGGCTTTACGCTGATCGAACTACTCTATTAGAGTGCGTTTTGTCTCCAAAGTTCCACTCCCGGGTCCGATCCGTGCCTTGCTTGCTAGAAAGCGTAATCCATATTAGTGAACGGCCGGGTCGGCCAGGTGAGGCTTACCGCCAGGGGCCGGCGGTAGCAGCCATTGCCCGCCCGAAGAGCGCGGCCACGCGCTGAACGGCGGCCGGGGTGAGGGTGCTGCCCGGGGTGTCGGGCGCGTCGGTCGGCGCCAGCCAGTCGGGCTCGTTGCCCCAGGCGGCCAGGCTCACGTCTGCCAGGGGGGTCTCCATGTTCCGTGCGACGCGGCGGATGGCGGCGTTGTAGGCATCGCGCACCTCCTGAACGTCCTCCTGGGCGCCTTCAGCGCGCGCGCGTGGGTGCGCGGTCTGATAACGGTGCGTGTCCAGGGGGCCGATGGTCGCCAGGACCGGGATCGCCCCCAGGGCTCGCGCGCGCCGGACCGCTTCGGTCAGCGCGCTCTCGAACCGCGCCACCGCCGCCGGGCTGCCCCACGGCTCTGCCTGTTGCCAGTCGCGGCACCCGAACGCGAGCAGCACGAAGCTGGGGCGAAGCGGGGCCACGGCCTGGTTCCAGCGCCGCAGGGCTTCCTCCAGGGTTTGAATGCCGACGCGCACCACGCGCGGGGGCGTGCCTTCCCGGGTGTTCGCCAGCGCTTGCAGGGCGGCCACGTAGGGCATGTTGGGCGCGCCAGCCGGATCGCCAAGGCAGGCTACCACCGGCGGCTGGGCCGGGCGGGGCGCCGTCACCGGCGGCACGCGTTCCGGGAGGGCGGCGCCGGCCCAGGTGGGGGCGCTTTCCCCGAAATACTCGGCCACGGCGGCGGCAACTGCCTGCCCGACGGCCCGGTGGCACTCTGGCTTGGCCAGGTGGTGGCGATCCCCGCGGCGGCTGATGAAGCCGATCTCCAGGATGGCGGCGGGCATGTGCGCCCAGTGGTTCTCCCCGTAGCGCGCGCTGTTTCCCTGCACCCCCAGCGAGTTCCAGCCGGCGCTCACCTCCGCGCGGATTGCCTGAACGACGTGGTCGTGCAGCAGGTGAGCCAGCCGTCGGCTCTCGGCGGCGTGTCCGTTCGCCAGGTCGTAGAGGGCCAGCGTGCCCGAGGCAGCGCCGATGTTGTTGTGCAGGCTGATCAGCAGATCGGCGCCCAGGTAGTTGGCATAGAGGGGGCGGGCGTCGATGTCCGCCTCGAAGTCGGTCGCCAGTGGCTGGTGAACCCAGTCCGGCAGCCCGATGTCGCGCAGGTAGTACTTGGCGGCCTCCTGCCAGCGGGGCGCGCCGCTGATGCCGGGCTCGTCGGTCAGGCGCAGCGGGCGGGTGGCGTGGACCGTCGCCCCGAGGCGGCGCAGCTCGCGGGCCGCGGCGATGGCGAAGTGGACGTTGAGCTGATCTTCCACCATCTGGCCGAAGTGGGGGCGTTGGTAGCGCCACCGCCCGTCATTGCCGCGCGTGAGCCCGTGTCCGGGGTTGAGGACGATCACCTTGCCCGCCAGCGGTGGCTGTGGCAGCGGCCGGGAGATGCCGGCGACGGCCACCCGACCGCGCGGCATGGGGGAGACCGCGCGCTGTGTTCGGTCGGCCCCCAGCGGCGTGGGATGGAGGAACTGGGCGCGCAGGATCGCCCGCACCGGGCGGCCCTGAACGCACACCCGCACCGCCCGGATGTCGGCAAACGACGAGAGCGTGGCGGCGACCTGCGCCGCCGCCTGGGGGAGCGCCGCCGGCCCGCCCGCGCTCGAGAGATCCACCAGCAGCGTGCCCTGGCGGCGCTGCAGCCCCAACAGCCGCGTGCCCGCCGGCAGCGCCGTCCGGATCTGGTCGGCGCGTTCGGCGTGGGTGGGTCCAGCCAGAAGCAGCCCCAGCACGTGCTCCGGGGTGGCCGGCCCCTGCGGCCGATAGACCGGGTGCAGCCACGCCCCGGCAAGGAAGAAGACCGGCAGCGTGCCCGGCGGGGGCGCGGCCGCTGGTGCTCGCCGCGGCGGTGGCGGCGGCGAGGGCGGCTCAAACGGACCCACCACCTGCAGCAGGGCGCCGGCCAGCAGCAGTAGCAGCCACCTCATGCTCTGTTCCCGGGGTCCATACCCTGATTATGCCCCGGGCGGCCGCCGGCTAACCCGGCAAGCGAGCACGGTGTCGCCCGGCACCAACGAGGAAGAACCACGTCGCCTTCCGAATCTACTCTTGTGCGGCGAAGCCGCGTCTCCTGCTGAAGGGGCGTGAGGGTACCCGGAAGGGAATGAGATCATGCGGAAGATACTGCTGCTGGGCGTGAGCCTGTTGCTGGCGGCGTCGGCGTTCGCGCAGACCGCCAACGTGCCAAACCCCTCGTTCGAGCGGGGTGGTACCACCCCGGAAGGTTGGTCGCTGTCAGGTGGGGCGGGCGCCCGGGTGCGGGGCGGACGCACCGGGCAGTGGTGCCTCCGCCTCACCGGTACCGGGGAGGAATCGCAGTTCTGGAAGTGCGACTCGTGGCAGCCGAAACCGGGTCAGACCTACCGCCTGACGTTCTGGGCGCGCTCCGAGGGCGCCTCCGGGGGCTGCCTCGTCAGCGGTCCTGATGCCGCTAACCGCGACTTTTCCCTCCCGGGTAAGACGTGGACCCGCTACACGCGCGTTTTCGTGGCGCCGCGCACGGCCGAACCGTCGGTGCTGCGCCTCGGCGTCTGGGCCACCCGGGGAGAGGTCTTCTTTGACGACGTGGAGATCCGGCCGGTGGTGGCGCTCCATGGCACCCCGGGCGAGCCGGAGCTGGGCGAGGGCGAGCAGATCAGTGGTGGAAGCTATCGCTTCCGCGCCCCGTTGGATGGCGACGGCTCCAACTACGCCCGCGCGCTGGTCGATTACACCGCGCGCTTCAACTCGAACCGTTGGGTGATGACCGACGGCACCTACGTCACCTATCGACACCGGGTGGCGGGGCACCGCCAGCGCGGCGCCCACGTCGCGGTGGAGATCGGCTACTATCAATCTGGACGGCTGGTGGTGGAGGCGAGCCGCGACGGCAAGGCGTGGCAGGTGGTCGGCACGGTGGCCGGGAAAGAGGCGCCGCCGCGGCTGGATCTGCCGGAGGCGTTGTTCCCGGCGGAGACCATCTGGGTGCGGCTGCGCGGGGAAGGGGAGCAGCGGTCGGGCCGCGATTCCGACCCCGGCAGCTTCCAGGTTCAAAGCTACACCTACGAGGCCGCCCTGGAGGGCACCCCCCGGCCCGCCACTGGCCGCACCGCCTATCTGGAGGTGGAGCGCGCCACGGGGCCGATCCAGGTAGCGGTGCAGAGCCTGGGCAGCCTGCGCCCCGGCAGCGGCGCCGAGGCCCGCCTGCGCCTCACCAACCCCGGCAACCAGCCGGCGCGGCTGAATGCCGTGCTGCGCATGCTGCAGCAAGGGCGGCCGGTGGTGACCCGCCGCGCGGCCGTCACTGTGCCGGCCGGTGGGCAAGAGACCCTGCGCCTGCCCTACTCGCTGACTCATGCCGGCGACTGGCGCGCCTCGCTGCAGGTAGTTCAGGGCCAGCGGACGCTCTTTGCCGCTACCACCGAGTTCAGCGTGCCGGCGCTCTTCGCCGCCGACTATGGCTACCTGGTTTCCACTAATGAGACAGCGGCCGTGTGGTGGGCGGAGGCGCCTCACAAGATCAGCCGCGAGCGCCCGGCACCCACCGTGCGCCGCCCGGAGGTGCACCTCAGCGCCGCGCGGCATGAGTACGAGCCGTTCCAGGTGGTGATCCGCCCCCGGAAGGCCCTCTCCGGGGTGACGGCCCAGATGACCGATTTCGTTGGCCCGGGTGGGGCGCGCATCTCCCGGGAAAACGTTCAGATCTGCCGGGTGGCCTACGTCAACGTCTCTCGGCCCACCGACAACGTCGGCGTGGTGGGGGCCTGGCCCGATCCGCTGCCGCCGTTGACCGGTCCCTTCGACGTGGCCGCCAACAGCAACCAGCCGCTGTGGGTGACGGTCTACGTGCCCGCCGGCACTCCCCCCGGCCGCTACACCAGCCGCCTCCGCCTGCGCGCCGGGAGTTGGTCGCAGGAAGTGCCGATCCAACTGCAGGTCTGGAACTTCACCCTCCCGCAAGAGACGCACGTGCGCAGCGCCTTCGGGTTTGACCCCGCCGCGGTGCAGCGCTACCACAACCTGGAGACGCGCGAGGAGCTGGAGCAGGTGGTGGATCGCTACCTGCAGAACTTCGCCGCGCACCGCATCTCGCCTTACAACCCGACGCCGTTCGCGCCGATCAAGGTCTCGTTCGGCCAGAGCCCCTGGACCGGCGGCCGCCAGGTGACGGAGCAGGCGTTCGAGGGGCAGCGCTGCCTGCTGATCGTGGATGACGACCCGAAGGTGAGCGTGACGGCCGATAGCGGCGAGCGCATCCCGGTAGACCCCACCAAGGAGTATCGTCTCTCCTTCGCGGCGCGCACCGAGAAGGATGGGCAACCCTACCAGATCACCGTCCAGTGCTACGACGTTGCCGGCACCTGGATGAGCGGGCGCAACCAGGACTTCCGCTTGGAGGGGAGCACCACCTGGCGTCAAGAGACGATCTCGCTGCGAGGGCGGCTGCCGGAGGGGGCGCGGAGCGTCTCCCTCGTGCTGCGGCCAGCGCCCTGGAGCGAGCAGGGCGAGGCGACCGGCACCGCCTGGTTCGATGCCGTCTCCTTCCGGCAGGCGCCTGATGGACCGGAGCTGGTTCAGGACGGCGGCTTCGAGAGAACGCTCGACCCCTCCCAGGTGAAGGTGGACTTCGCCGAATTCGACCGGGCGGCGGAGCGCGCGTTCAACGAACTGCGCTTCAACACCTTCTCCCTGCCGATCCAGGGGATGGGCAGCGGCACGTTCCACTCGCGTCAGAAGGGCCGCATTGGCGGCTACGAGCAGGGCACCCCGGAGTACGAGGCGCTCTTCACCGCCTACGTGCGGCAGCTTCAGGATCACCTGGAAGCAAAGGGATGGCTCGACAAGGCGTACATCTACTGGTTCGACGAGCCGGAGGAGCGCGACTACGAGTTCGTCAAGGAGGGGATGGCGCTGCTGAAGCGCGCCGCGCCGAAGCTCGCCCGGATGCTCACCGAGCAGGTGGAGCCGGCCCTCGCCGGGTCGGTCGATATCTGGTGTCCGCTGACCGCCTCCTATGACCCGGCTGCCGGCCGCGAGCGCCAGGCCGCCGGCGAGCACGTCTGGTGGTACGTCTGCACCGGCCCGAAGGCGCCGTATGTCACCCTCTTCATCGACCACCCGGGCATCGAGATGCGCATGTGGCTGTGGCAGACGGTGAAGTATGACGTGGAAGGCATCCTGGTGTGGCACAGCAACTACTGGACCAGCGGTGCCGCCTTCCCGCCCCCGGCGATCCAGAACCCCTGGGAAGACGCTATGTCTTATGTCTCCGGCTATGACTACGTGGCGGGGATGGTTGGCTACTGGGGCAACGGCGACGGTCGCTTCATCTACCCGCCGAACCAGGACCCGGAGAACGACCGGTCTAAGCACCTCGGCGGCCCGGTGGACTCCATCCGCTGGGAGATGCTGCGGGAGGGGATTGAGGACTACGAGTACTTCTGGCTGCTGCGCGAGGCGATCCGCGAGGCCAAGGAGCGGCAGGTGCCGGCCGCGACCATCGCCGCCGCCGAGAAGCTGCTGACGGTGCCCGAGGAGATCTGCGTTGACATGACGCACTTCACCCTCGACCCGCAGCCGCTCTACGCGCATCGCGCGAAGATCGCCGCCGCCATCGAGCGGCTGAGTGCGCAGCGGTAGGCTGACGTTCGCGGGGGAGGGTAGGCCTCTTCCGCCGGGCGTCTGTCATCCTCCTGAAGCGGAGCAAAGCCCCCAAGGCGAAGTATCTGCCTTGGGGGCAACAGCCCCACCAAGCGGCTGTCATCCTGTGTGATGCAAAGCCCCC
Source organism: Armatimonadota bacterium (assembly GCA_012512505.1). Taxonomy (GTDB): domain Bacteria; phylum Armatimonadota; class JAAZEB01; order JAAZEB01; family JAAZEB01; genus JAAZEB01. The sequence continues at coordinate 20,434 of JAAZEB010000336.1, forward strand.
AAGGCGAAGTACCCGCCTTGGGGGCAGCAACCCAACCAAGCGATTGTCATCCTGAAGCGAAGCAAAGCCCCCAAGGCGAAATACCCGCCTTGGGGGCAGCAGCCCCACCAAGCGGCTGTCGTCCTGAGCGAAGCGAAGCCCCCAAGGCGAAGTACCCGCCTTGGGGGCAGCAACCCAACCAAGCGGCTGTCGTCCTGAGCGAAGCGAAGGATCTCTGACGGCAGCCGGAGGCGCGCTGGCCCGTGTCGTTAAGAATGACTTCGTGAGGGCTCTCCACCTCCAGCCTGCTCAGGCCGGATGCGAGCATCAGGCGTGAGGGATCACTGTCGGCGAACTGCCGATAGAGGCTCCTTGCGTTTCTTCCAGGAACACGGGCCAGTGCGCCCCGGTGTGCCAGCAGAGATCCTTCGCTTCGCTCAGGATTGGAGTTTAGAGCCGAATGGTCATTCCTCTCAGCTTTCGCCAGCGCACCCCTCGGGATTCGCCCTTCTTGAGGGCTGGATGG
>JAAZEB010000039.1 GCA_012512505.1 Armatimonadota bacterium
CCGTCGATTGGGATGGCGTGGTCGTCGGCCAGGAGCGCCGCCTGGACCTGCGCGCCCCACTCCACCCCTATGCCGGTGAGGCTGCCCGCTTCGTGAAGATGTTGCGGTAGAGCGTGTCACGCCGCCGGGGCTCAAACCCGGCCGCCTGGATCAGGCGCTCCAGCTCCTCAATCGGCATCAGGAACGGCGAGTTGCCGGCGCTGATCACGTTCTCTTCCATCACCGTGCTGCCGAAGTCGTCCACCCCATAGTGGAGGGCAAGCTGGCCGATCTTCGGGCCCTGGGTGAGCCAGGAGGCCTGGATGTGGGGGAAGTTGTCCAGCAGCAGGCGGGCGGTGGCGATGGTACGCAGGTAGTCGTAACCGCTGGCTTTGTGGCCGCCCAGCGCCGAACCTTCCGGCTGGAAGCTCCAGGCGATGAAGGCGGTGAAGCCCCCGGTCTCGTCTTGCAGGGCGCGCAGGCGCAGCAGGTGCTCCACGCGCTGCGCTGGTGTCTCGCCAAAGCCGTAGACCATCGTGGCGGTGGTGGGGAGGCCCAGGCGGTGGGCGGCGCGCATCACGCCCAGCCACTCCGCCGGCGAGTGCTTGCGCGGGGCAATGTGCGCCTTCACGTCTTCCACCAGCAGCTCGGCACCGCCGCCCGGCAGTGAATCGAGGCCGGCCTGCCGCAGCCGGGCCAGCGTCTCCTCCACGCTCCGCTCTTCCAGGCGCGCCAGGTGCAGCACCTCCGTGGGGGAGAGGCTGTGCAGATGGACCGGGAAGCACGCCTTGATCTCGCGGAAGAGTTCCTCGAACCACGCCAGCTTCAAGCGCGGGTTGAGGCCGCCCTGCAGCAGGATCTCGGTGCCGCCGAGCGCCACCACCTCCTCAATCTTGCGCAGGATCGCCTCACGCGAGAGGACGTAGCTCTCCGCGCTGTCGGCGCGCCGGTGGAAGGTGCAGAAGCGGCACTGCACCCAGCAGACGTTGGTGTAGTTGATGTTGCGCCCCACCACGTAGGTGACGGCGCGCTCCGGGTTCTTCCGGAAGCGGACGAGCGTGGCGAGCGCGCCCAGCTCCGGGAGGTGCGGGTGCTGCAGCAGCGCCACGCCATCGGCGGCGCTCAAGCGCTCGCCGGGCTCCACCCGCCGGGCGAGTGAGCGGAAGGCGTCGGTGCCGCCGGGGCTGGTGGTCTTGCCTGCGCGCTGGCTTTCCGGCTGGCTGCCGCGCTCGACCGGCACGCGCCCGGCCTCCCGGATGAGGGAGATGAGCTGCTCCTGGGTGAGGTGCTGGCGGGTGCCGCGGCGGGCATCGCGGGTCACTTCGTAGCGCAGCACGGTGCCATCCACGTCGTCGGCGCCGTACCAAAGCGCCACCTGGGCCACCGGGGCACTGCTCATCACCCAAAACGCTTTGATGTGGGGGAAGTTGTCCAGCATCAGGCGGCTGATGGCGATGGCGCGCAGGTCATCCTCGCCGGTGGGGCCGGGCAGGTGCGACAGGAGCGTCTGCTCCGGGTGAAACGAAAGCGGGATGAAGGTGACGAAGCCGCCGGTCTCATCCTGCAGGGCGCGCAGGCGCAGCAGGTGCTCCACGCGCTCGGTGTCGCTCTCCAGGTGGCCGTAGAGCATCGTGGCGTTGGAGGGCAGGCCGGCCAGGTGAGCGGCGCGCGCCATCGCCAGCCACTCATCGCCGTCCAGCTTGCGTTCAAACAGCTCGGCGTGCAGCCGGCTGCTCAGCACCTCGATGCCGCCCCCGGGGAGGGAGCACAGGCCGGCCTCCTTCAGCTCTTGCAGCACCTCCGCCAGCGGCTTGTTCGCCACTTTGCGAATCTGCTGCAGCTCGATCATGGTGAACGCCCGGATATGGATCCCCGGACGTTCCTCACGGATGGCGCGCAGCAGGTCGAGGTAGTACTCGTAGGGCAGGCCAGGGTGAATGCCGCCGACAACGTGGATCTCGCTTAGTGGCTCGTCGCGGTGATGGCGGACGCGCTGGCGCACCTCCTCGATGCTGAGGACGTAGGGCGCGGGGCCATCCTTGCGGGTGAAGAAGGAGCAGAAGCGGCACCAATTTTCGCAGACGTTGGTGTAGTTGATGTGCTGGTTGCGCACGTAGTAGGCCCGGTTGCCGTGCCGCCGCTCGCGCGCCAGGTTGGCCAGCCAGCCCACCACGTTCAGGTCCGGCGCGCGGTAGAGACGCAGTCCGTCCTCCGCGCTGAGGCGCTCGCCGGCCAACACCTTCTCCGCCACCTCCGCGAGCCCCGCCCGCGCGATTGTCTCCTGAAGCATGCCTCCCCCGCTGCTTGCCACCACCGCGACCGCTGGCTGAGCCGGTGGCACCGGCTCGGGCGCCCTCGCGGCAAGCGCAGCCATTATAGCACACGGTTCGCCACGGGTAAAGGCGCACACCGCCGGCGAGATGCTGGCGCCCTGGGCCGGCACGGGCCGTGCCTTTACAGCCCCCCGGGCGTTTGCTATAATGGGGCTGCCATACGGTGGTGCCTCAATCACCCGCTTGGCCGCGCGTCCTTGGTTGGCCAATGAAGCCACGAAACGTCATCCTGCTGCTTTTGCTCCTGTGCGGGGTCCTCTACTTCTCCCGCCTCGGCTCCCTCGCCTTCTTTGAAGAAGACGAGCCGCGCTTCGCGGCGGCTGCCCGCACGATGCTGGAGACCGGCGACTACATCACCCCGCGCTTCAACGGCAAGCTGCGCATCAACAAGCCGATCCTCTACTACTGGCTGGCGGTGCCGAGCCTGGCGCTGTTCGGCGTGGGCGAGTTCGGCGCGCGCTTCCCCTCGGCGGTGCTGACCACGGCGCTGGTGCTGATGCTGTTCCTCTTCGCGCGCCGCTATGGGAGCACCCGCTACGCCGCCATCGCCGCCTTTGCCACGGCCACCTGCCTGCAGTTCACCGTGCTGGGGCGTGCCGCCGTGGCCGACATGGGGTTCATCTTCTTCCTGACGGCGGCGCTGCTTGCCTTCTACCGCGCCTACACCGATCCGGCCGACCGGCGCTGCGTGCCGCTTTCCTGGGCGGCCCTGGCGCTGGCCACGTTGGCCAAGGGACCGGCAGCCGTGGTGCTGGCCGGCAGCGTGGTGCTCCTTTTCCTGCTGCTGCGCGGCGACCTGGGTGGTGGCTTGCGCCGTCTTTGCACGCCGTTGGGGTTGCTCCTGTTCCTGCTGATCGCGGTGCCGTGGTTCGCCGCTGAGCTGGTGCTGCTGGGCAAGACGTTCTACCGTGGCTTCTTCCTGGCGGAGCATTTCGGGCGCTATGCCGGCACCGCCGACCCGCACCACGGGCCGGTTTGGTATTTCGTGCCGGTGCTTTTGGGTGTTTTTTACCCCTGGTCCTGCTTCCTGCCGGCCGGGTTGGCCGGCGTGTGGCGCGAGCGACACGCGGCGTCCCCACTGCGCTTCTTCTGCCTGTGCTGGATCGCGGTGGTCTTTGGCATCTTCTCCTTCTGTGGCACGAAGCTGCCGCACTACATCGCCCCGCTTTATCCGGCGGCGGCGCTGCTGGTGGCCTGGGCCTGGGAAGAGCGCCTGGCGCGACGCGCGGAGGGCGGCTGGCGCTTCTCGCTGTGGATGTTGGCGGTGGTGGGCGGGCTGCTCACGGCCGCGTTTGCCATCCTGATCCACAAGGGGCCGCAACTGCTGGCGCCGCTGGCCGGCGGCACGCCACAGCCGGTTGGGCCGGCCCCCGCGCTGTTGGCCGTCCTGTTCGGCGTCGGTTGGCTCGGCTGCCTGCTTCTCCTGCGGCAGTGGCGTCCAGCGCCGGCACTGGGCGTGCTGGGCGGCACCCTGGTGGCCGCCATCCTCTGCTTGCACCTGGGGCTGGCGCCGGTCATTGCCCGCCACTGGCAAGAGCCGCTGCGCGACCTGGCGGTGGAGGCGGCCGCCCACGTGGGCGACCGGGGGCAGATCGCCCTCTTTGCCTACTCAGCTTCGGGGGTCGTCTACTATGGCCGGCACCCGGTGGTTCGCGTCCGGCAGGAACAGGCCTACCGCCTGCGGGCCATGGCACGCCGCGGCCCGCTGCTGGTGATCACCACCACCCGGCGCCTGCCCCACCTGCCGTCCGATCTGGGCCTGCGGGAGCTACGCCGTCGGGGCGGCTTCGTGCTGCTGGGCGTGGGGAGCGGCGGGTGAAGCGCCGTCGGCCCTGGGTGTGGCTGCTGCGGGGCACGGTGGGAGCCGGCGTGCTGGCCTACCTGTTGTGGCAAAGCCGCAGCGGCGCTGTCGGCGAGGCGCTGCGGGCGCTCAATGGGCCGCGCTGGACGGCGGCGGTGGCGCTCTACCTCGTGGGTCAGCTCCTCTGCGCCTGGAAGTGGGGCGTGCTGACGCGCGCGCTGGGCATGCCGCGTCCTTACCGGGCCTTGGTCGCCTACTACTGCGGCGGGATGTTCTTCAACCTGTTCCTGCCGACCACCGTGGGCGGTGATGTGGGCCGGGCGGCCGCGCTGGCACGACCGAACGGCACGCTCGCGCGCGGCCTGATCAGCGTGCTGGCCGACCGGGGCTCCGGCTTCATCGCCTTGCTGCTGCTGGCCAGCGTCGCGGTGCTGGTGCTGCCCGGCCTTCCCGCGGGGATCGTCGCGGCCACGGTGGCCGGCACGGCGCTGGCGGTGGCGGGCAGCGCGGCGGCGCTGGCGGCGCCCGGATGTTTCCGCCGCCTGGGGGAGGGGATCCACGATGCGCTGGTGGCCTGCCGCCGGCCGCGCGTGCTGCTCCCGGTGGCGGCCGTTTCCCTTCTCTTCCAGGTGCTGGCCGCCGTGGTCCACGCGTTGGTGGGCTGGGCGCTGGGGCTGGAGGTGGGGTTCGGCTACTACCTGTTGGCGGGCACCCTCGGGGCGATCGTGGCGATGGCCCCGGTCTCGGTGAATGGGCTCGGCACCCGCGACGCGGCCTACGTCTTCCTGCTTGGGTTGGGCGGGATGCCCCGCGAGGCGGCGCTTGCCTTTGCCCTCAGTTGGTTGGCCCTGATCCTGACCTGCGGGGCGGTGGGGGGACTGGTCTTCGCCCTGCTGGCGCCCGGCCAGGCAAGCCTGTTCCGCGCGACGAAGAGCGCCGCCGCGACGGCTGGGGAGGATGGCGATGGGTGAGGCAGCACTCCGCTTCCTGATCGGCCTGGGCGAGCGGATTCAGGCGGCCGACATTCTCGTCTTCCGCTGGATCAACCTCGGTTGGGCCCACCCGACGCTGGACACCGCGATGGGGCTCACCACCCAACTTGGGCTGGGATGGGTCCAGCTTGCGCTGCTGGCGCTCCTCTATACGTTTGGCGGGCCGACGGGCCGGCGCACGGCGCTGCTGTGCATGCTCGCCTTCGCCGTCAGCGGCCTCATTGCCCAAATCCTCAAAGAAGGCTGCGAGCGCGTGCGCCCGGGGCTCGTCGTCGCCGACTACCGCTTCCTGGGCGAGCAGGTCCTCTACGGCTCATTTCCATCCGGACACACGACGACGTCATCCGCCCTTGCCCGGGTGGTGGCGGCTGCCTACCGGCGGTGGGCGGTGTTGCTCTACCTGGTGGCCGCCCTCGTGGGGCTTTCCCGCGTCTACGTGGGCGCGCACTTCCCTACCGACGTGCTGGCCGGCACCGTGATCGGCCTCTTCACCGGCCAGGCCAGCCTGAGCGAAGCTCTGGTCAGGCCGGGGCGAAAGCACAACGGGTAGCCCCAAAGAACTACCCTGCTCCAAGGAACAAGCCGGCTGAAGGGCGCCCGGTATCCGACGCCCCGCGCCAACCTGGGTGCCCCGCACCAACCTGGGCTCTCCCTACCGGCGCTAAAGTGCCCGGAGCGGGGGCGCGTGCTATTCCCCTCGGGATTGCTCCGTGTCTTCCGGCGGTTCCGGGGTGTTGCCGGCCGGCTGGTTGGCCCCTGGTGCCGGTCGGTTTCCCGCTGGAGGGGTGTCTTCCGGGGCGTTCGCCGGCGGCGGGGCGTTGCCCGGGGCGTTGGCGGCCGGGGGCACGGACGGCTCGGAATCGCGGTCGGCCGGAGGGGGTGTGTTGGCAGCCGGCGGGGTGGGCGCGGGTACCGGCACCGGCTCTCTTTCGATGATCCGCTCGCGCTCGCGAATCTCCCGCTCGCGGATCTCGCGCTCGGCCGGGGCGTTGGCGGCGGGGACGTTCGCCGGCGTGTTGGCGGCGTTGCCAGGCTGATTGCCTGGACCCACCGATTGCGCGCGGCGCGGCGTCAGTAGCGCCGCGATCAGCACCAGGATGGCGACGGCGCCGCCGGCGATCACGACGGTCCACATCAGCCTCCGCCGGCGCTGCTCGACCGTTTCCATGGCCGTGGCTCCTTTCGCCGAAACGGCGCTCCCGACACGCGCCCCGCCGCGGCCGTGCCCGGCCGGCGAGGGCGGCAGGGAAGCCCCGTGCTGCCCACCAGCATCGCCGCTTCTTTCCCTCTCCGGGGTGGAGACAAACGCCGGCGTCGCCGCGGTGGGGTGGGCGAGCGGGCGCCGGCCCGTTTCCCTCGCGGCGCCCACGGGTAAACAGGGAATTGATCCAGGAGGAGCCGATGGAGCAAGCGGCCTGGCACGCGCTGAGCCCGGAGGAGGCGCTCCGCCGCCTCAACTCACGGGCAGAGGGACTGAGCTCGGCAGAGGCAGCACAGCGGCGCGAGCGCTATGGGCTGAACACGATTCGCAGCGTGCGGCGGGTCTCCGTGGCGCGGCTCTTCCTGTCGCAGTTCACCAGCCCGCTGATCTACATCCTGCTGATCGCGGCCGGCATCTCCTTTGCCACCGGGCACGGGATCGATGGCTGGGTAATCCTGGCGATCGTCTTCCTCAACGCGCTGATCGGCTTCTTCCAGGAGTACAAGGCGGAGCGGGCGCTGGCGGCGCTGCGTGCCCTGGCCGCACCCAAGGCGACGGTGCTGCGCGACGGCGAGGCCGTGCAGCTTCCGGCCGAGGAGCTGGTGCCCGGCGACGTGGTGCTGATCGCCGCCGGCGACCGGATCCCGGCGGATGGACGGGTGCTGGAGGCCGCCAACCTGCAGGTGGAAGAGGCCGCGCTCACCGGCGAGTCGCAGGCTGCGCGCAAGAGCACCCAGGCGGTCTCTCCCGACACGTCCCTGGGAGAGCGCGAGGGGATGCTTTACCTGGGCACGGCCGCCGTCACCGGCCGGGGCGAGATGCTGGTCACCGCCACCGGGATGGCGACCGAGATGGGGGCCATCGCCCGGGATGTGGAAACGGAGGGGAGCACCGAGACGCCGCTGCAGCGGAAGCTGGCCGCCCTGGGGGGACGCCTGGGCCTGGTGGCCCTCTTGCTGGCGGCGATCCTGGTGCTGGTGGGCGCCCTCCGCGCGATCCCCAAGACGGAACTGTTCCTGACCGGGGTGGCGGCAGCCGTCTCCTTCATCCCGGAGGGGCTGCCGGCCGTCGTCACGGCGGTGCTGGCCGTCGGCGTGCGGCGGATGGTGCGGCGCAACGCAATCATCCGCAAGCTGCCAGCGGTGGAGACGCTGGGATCGGCCACCTTCATCTGCACCGACAAGACGGGCACCCTGACCAAGAACGAGATGACAGTGCGCGCGGTGTGGGCCGCCGGCCGCGAGGTAGCGGTCGAGGGCGAGGGGTATGCCCCCGAGGGCGGGTTCCGCGACGGTGAGGCGGTGGTGGCCCCCCAGCAGGTGCCGGAGATCGCCCTGCTGCTGCGCGCTGGCGCTTTGTGCAACGACGCGCGCCTGCGGCAAGAGGGAGACCGGTGGGGCATCACCGGCGACCCGACCGAAGGCGCCCTGCTGGTGGCGGCAGCCAAGGCCGACCTGGACTGCAGCGCGTTGAGCGCCTCCTATCCCCGCGTGGATGAGATCCCCTTCGATTCCGACGCGCGCTACATGGCCACGCTGCACGCCGGCCCCGACGGACACCACTGGCTCTTCGTGAAGGGGGCGCCGGAGCGCGTCCTCGGCATGTCTCAGCGGATCGTCGTCACCGCGCCGGCGCCGGAGGGCGATGCGCTACCGCCCGACCGGCCGCTTTCCGCCGAGGATCGCGAGGCGGTGCTGGCCGCCAACGTGGCGCTGGCGGAGCGGGCGCTGCGTGTCCTTGGGTTTGCCTACCGCCGCCTGCCACCCGACGCCAACACCATCGATCCCCGGATGCTCGAAGGTGAGCTGACCTTCATCGGGCTGGCGGGGATGATCGACCCGCCGCGCCCGGAGGCGGTGCCCGCCATCGCCGCGGCACGGCGCGCCGGCATCGAAGTGATGATGATCACCGGCGACCACCGTGTCACGGCCCAGGCGATTGCCGCCCAGTTGGGTCTGCTTCAGGGCGGGCGGGAGGTGCTGGCGGGGCGCGCCATCGCGGCGATGGACGACGCGGAGCTGGAGCAGCGCGTGGAGCGGATCGCCGCCTGCGCGCGCGCCGAGCCGACGCACAAGCTGCGCATCATCCGGGCGCTGCAGCAGCGCGGCCACATCGTGGCGATGACCGGCGACGGCGTGAACGACGCCCCGGCGCTGAAGCGTGCCGACATCGGCATCGCCATGGGGATCACCGGCACCGACGTAGCCAAAGAGGCCAGTGAGATGGTGCTGGCCGACGACAACTTCGCCTCCATCGTCGGCGCGGTCGAGGAAGGTCGGTCAATCTTCGCCAACATCCGCCGGGTGGTGACCTACCTGCTGGCGACCAACAGCGGCGAGATCCTGATGCTGCTGGCGACGGTGGCTACCGGCTTCCCCTTGCCGCTGCTGGTGGGGCAGATCCTCTGGATCAACCTGGTCACTGACGGGGCCCCCACGGTGGCGCTCGGCCAGGAGCCGCCGCACGGGCGGGTGCTGGACCAGCCGCCGCGCCCGCCCGACGCGCCGATCATCGCCCGCCCGCTCGTCTTCCGTATCGCCTTCGTGGCGCTCTTCATGGCGTTGGGCACGATGGGCCTCTTCGTGTGGGCGCTGCAAGACGGCAGCCTGGCCCGCGCGCGCACCCTGGCGTTTGCCACGATGGCCACCTTCCAGCTTTTCAATATCTATAACTCGCGCTCGATGAACGAGTCGGTGTTCCGTATCGGCCTCTTCAGCAACCGCTGGGTGACGCTCGGCGTGCTAAGCTCCGCCCTCCTGCTGGTGGCGGCGATCCACATCGGTTTCTTGCAGCGGGCGCTGCGGACGGTGCCGCTCACCCTGGGCGAGTGGGGCCTGGTGATCCTTGTTTCGGCGAGCGTGCTGGTCGCCGAGGAGCTGCGCAAGGCGTTCGCGCCGCGGCTGTTTGGTCTGGAAGCGGAGACCGGGCCGACCACTGCCGGGCAGCGGCCGGCGCGCGTCGGGTGAGCGTGGGCGACGCTGGGAGACGGAGGCACGATGGCAGACGAGACGATCGTGACGCTAACGCTGAACCCTTCGGTAGACCACAGCGTGACCGTGGCGTGCTGGGTGAAGAACCGCACCAACCGGCCGCTCCAGTTCCGGCGTGACCCCGGCGGCAAGGGAATCAACGTCTCGCGCGTGGTTCACCGCCTTGGGGGCACCACTGTGGCCTACGGCCTGGCTGGCGGCGCCACCGGCCAACTGGTGCGCGCGGCCCTGGACCGCGAGGGGGTTCCCTCAGAGCTGACCGAGGTGGCGGGCGAAACGCGCATCAACACCATCATCACTGACCAGTCGGATGGCTCGCAGACGCGCCTCAACCTGCCCGGGCCGCACGTGACGGATGAGGAGCTGGAGGCGCTTTACCTGCGGCTGGACGCGATTCCGAACCCCTGCTGCCTCGTGGTGGGGGGCAGCCTGCCGGAGGGGGTGCCGCCGGAGGTCTACGAGACCGTGCTGGCCAGCTTTACCGCGCGTGGAGTGCGCACCTACCTGGATGCCGATGGTGATCCGCTGCGCTTCGGTATCCGGGCCAAGCCGCACCTGATCAAGCCGAACGAGTATGAGATCGCCGAGCTAGTAGGCGAGCGCCTGCGCGACCTGGAGGAGTTCATCGATGCCGCGCGGAGCTTGGCCGGCCGGGCGGCCAACATCGTGGTGATCTCGCTGGGCGAGCAGGGCGCGGTGGCGGCCGATACGGACCGCGTGCTGCGGGTGCGCTCGCCGCGCGTGGAGCCGCGCAGCGCCGTGGGGGCGGGCGACTCGATGCTGGGCGCGATGGTGCTCTCGCTTTCGCGCGGGGAGGACCTGGCCGAGGCGCTGCGCTGGGGGGCCGCCGCCGGCGCCGCCGCGGTGATCACCCCCGGCACCGAGCTGTGCCGGCCCGAGGATGTCCACCGCCTCCTGCCCGAGGTGCGTGTCGAGCCGGTGGCATAGGCGCCCCTACGGTTGGGGCGGTTCGTTGCCCTGCGGTGGGGCCGGGGGCTGTGTGGCCGGCACCGTGCCGTTGGGTGCTGGCGGGGCTTCGGCCGGCGGCCGGCCGCCGGCGCGGGGCTCCTCCAGGATTACCAGGGTGTCGTTGGGGTCGACCACCTCCAGGCGGCGGCCGCCCTCCGGCGTATCGTGCGGTTCGGCGTAGAGCCGCCCCCCACGGGCGAGCACCTCCCGGTAGAAGGCATCCAGGTCGCGCACCTCCAGGCGGATCGCCAGGGGCGCCAGCCGGTCGGGGAAGGGGCTGGCGGCCAGGGTGATGGGAAGGTTGTGCTTCTTGCGCTCGCGCCAGAGGGTGACGAGCGCCTTCTTGCCAATCGGAAGCGTCCGGACGGCGGTGGCGAGTGCCTCGGGGGTGGCGGTCTCCTGGCCCTCGACGGCGAGGATGATATCGCCTCTCACCAGGCCAGCGGCGCCCGCCGGTCCTTGGGGCACCACGTCTTCCACCAGGACGCCCTTTGGCTCCTTGAGGCCGGCGGCCTCGGCGGCGGTTTCGCCCAGTGGCGCCGGGTGGATCCCGAGCCAGGCGGGGCGCTTGGGAAGCGGCGGCTGGCCGGGCTGCTCCCGGATCAGCAGGCGCAGCGGCCCGGCGGTAAGGGTGCTGCGGCGCTCGCCCTGGCCGCCTGAGGCTTCCTCCTCCTTGAAGCCAAGCACCTCCACGTAGAAGCGCAGCGTCGCCTCGTAGTCGCGCGGGAGGATCTCCAGACTGTGGATGCCGACCACCGGCAGCGGCGGACCCTGCTTCAGCGTCGGCCGCGTGCTCTCGGCCGGCTGCTCCTCTTCGGCCGGCGCGGCGGCCGGTTGGCCCTCCGTCGGGGCAGGTGGAGCCGGCTCCGCCGCCGGACCAGCCCCAGCCGGCGCCCCCGCTACCAACAAGAGCAGGGCAGCGATCAGCAAGCAAGCCTTCGGTGGCAGCACGCGCATCCCTCCATTCGGCACGACCCGTACCACTGAGGGTGGATTCGCCGGCGGCAGGGGAGTCCCCTGTCACCCGGCGGTGCTCACCGCGACTGCTCGCGTGGGTCGCGGATTTGGAAGGTGACAAAGTCGGTGGCCCAGCCGGCGGTGGGGGTGGCCTGAGCCTCCGGGGCAGTTGCCGGCGGCTGCGGCCGGGCGCGCACCACGAAGTCGCGCACGCGCGAGGCGAGGCCGGTGACGAAGCCGAGGCTGTCCGGCAGCGAGGCGAAGGTGCTGCGCATCGTGGTGAAGTCGAGCCCGGTGAGGTTGACCGGCTCCTCGGTGGCGATCACCTTCACCATCTCGCGACCGACGGGGGGCGAGACCGCGATCTGGAAGGTGGGCCGGTCGGGAGAGGGCAGCACGTAAGTCTGGCCGGCACGCACGCGGTTGTCGGGGTGGAAGCGGTTGGGGAAGAGGACCGTCACCTTGCCGCTTGTGCCGATGTCCAGGACGGTGATGTAGCAGTCGCGGTCGGCCTGCACCCGGAAGTTGACCTTGTCGCGCCCGAAGTAGTAGACGGGGTTGGTCTCGCGGTCGAAGGAGAGGCGCACCTTGAAGCTGGGGTTTGGGTTCTCCAGGCGCGCCAGGAGCTTGATGGCGTAGGCGTTCTCCAGCTCCGGGCGGAGGGCGGCGACGAGCGCGGCGGGGTTGGCCTCGGCAAAGGCGCGGCCGGGGAGCCCGTCGGGGGTGATGACGTGGGCGCTCAAGCGGCCGTCGGCCGCACGGAGCTTCACCACGCGGTCCGGCGTGCGCTCGTCGTTCGCCAGCGCCACGTACTCCACCTGGTCTCGCAGCGCCGCGGTGAAGGCGGCCGTCGGCGCATCGCCCGCGCCGTCCACGCGCACGTAGAGGCGGTCGGGCGGGTAATAGTGGGCTTCCTCAACGGCGCGGCAGCCGGCCTGGATCCCCCGCGCCCCGCGCAAGGGGCGGGCACTGGCCTGGTCTGGCTGCACCGCGGTGATCTCGATCGTGCCCAGACCGGCGCCACGGAGGGTCTTGTCATCGGCCGGGTAGACCACGTAGGTGGAGCCGACGGTGACGCCGGCGTTGGCACCGGCCGCGATCTGCACGGTGTCGGCATCGGCGCGGGTGACCACCACGAAGGGGCGGGCCGCGGGTGCCTGCGGCGAGGGCAGCACCGGCCGGTCGCCGCGGCCATCCAACTGCGGCGTCTGGGTTGGGAACCGCTCTTGCACCCGGCGCTGCACGTCGCGCAGCAGCTCGGCATAGGTGACGTTGGGCGAGGCGTTCTGGAGCGCGGCGTGTAGGAAGTAGGTGAGCGCACCGTAATAGGTGCCGCCAAAGCGGGCGTCGTTCGACTGCTGGTCGGCCTTGCACCCGGAGATCACCACCACCTCGGCGGGGGCTTCCTGCGCCGCCCGCTCGCCGGCTTCGGCACTGGTCTCCTTCGGCAGCACCGGCTGCCCGGTGAGATCCATTGCGTCCACATAGCGCGGGCGCGACAGATCCGTGTCCAAGAGCAGGTCCTTGGTGATCGTGCCGGAGTGGCAGGCATCCACGACGAAGGTGACATCGCGCACGCCTTTTTCGTGCAGCTCGGTCAGCCACCGGGCGATCTGGTCGTCGGTGATTTGGCGGTCGACGCTCTCGGGGCCGACATCGCACGGCACCAGCGTTTCGTCGAGGCCGTCCTCCTCGTCGCCGTCTTGGTCGGCCACCTGGCTGCCGTGGCCACTGAACTGGAAGAAGAGGACATCGCCAGGCTGGGCGGGCTCCAGGAGGTGGGTGCGGAACGCGGCGGCGATGCCGTCGCGGGTCGCCTCGCGGCTGAGGAGGAGCTTGACATCGGCCGGCGCGAAGCCGAACTTGGTGGTGAGCAGGCCGGCCATCAGCCGGACATCGTTCTCACAGCCGCGCAACTGGAAGCGCTCTTGCAGCGCGGGATAGTCGTTCACCCCTACGAGCAAGGCCCGTCGGGCCGCCAGTGCGCCCGATGGCGCCAGCAGCGCCCCGATCCCCAACGCGACGAACAGTAGACAGTGGCGTCGCATCCTTCCTCCTCAACCGGCCGGATTCCCCGCGATTCATTGGGATTATCGGCCGGCGAGCGTGGATCTTCAGCCCGGGCTGTGCGCGGGCTTGCCCTGGCTGCCGGCGTAGGGGTGCCTTCGCCGGCCATGGCCCACGCAAAAAAGGGGCAGGTGCCACCAGACACCTGCCCCGGGGATGATCGCGGGTGTGGATGCTATCCGGTCTCTACCTCACGCGGGCGGGGCCGCTTGCGGATCTGGTCTACATCCAGGCCGGCGGCTTCCAGGGCATTGTCCCAGTGCTCGAACCGGCGCCGCGCCGCGTGGAAGAGGGGCGGCGTGGTCTCCTGCACGTCACGAGAGTTGAGCGGCTCGCCGGCCTCGTGCAGGCCGAGCAGTTCGTTCACCACCTGGCTCTCGTCCCACTCGCGATAGCGGCGGATCTCATCATAGTTGAGGCCAGCAGCCTCCAGGGCGGCCCGCCACGACCCAAAGCGCTGCGGCCGAACGGCCGCGGCCGCCAGGGCGGGGTCAACATTCGTGCTCACATTGCGCCAGCTCAGGTCCACCTCTTTCCGGTGCAGCTCCTGAATACGGGCGAGGATCTTTTCGTTGGTCCAGGCCTTGTACTTACGGATCCGGTCGTAATCGAGACCGGCGTACTCGATGGCGTCCTTCCAAGAGCCGAAATAGCGGCAGGCGGCCCGAAGGAGGGCCAGATGATTTCGTTCGACGGACGTATAATTGAGCTCCTCACCGTCGAGGTAGAGACTACGGATCTCCATCGCAATCTCGTCTTTGCTCCAGCGGAACAGACTCCGGAACATCGCACCTCCCTCACCACGGAATATGGAACTGTTCGCCAACCCATTATAACACGGGATTCTTCGGGCGGCAACGGCCGCGGGGGCGGTGAGGGGCCGCCCAGCGAACACTTAAAGCAATGTTAACATCAGTTGGCCAGGTTCCCGGATGGCGGCGGCGTAGGAAGCGCGGCCCCGGCGGAGAACAGATCGCCATGAGAACCGGCACCTCCGGTGCTAGGTGCCAGGTGTCAGGTGCTAGGTGTCAGGTGTTAGGTGTCAGGGTGTGGGATGCGGGGCGCCTCTAGGGGGCGCCGTCAACGACGCCCCGGGTCTAAGGGACAAGCACCTTGAAGGGCGCTCCGGAGCCGGCTTCCAGCCGGCTTTTCCCTTGGGTCAGGGTGGTCCTTTAGAGACACCCGCGCTTGGGCCGGCTATGGCCACCCGCACCGGTGCCGTTGCCGGGCGCCGCGAACGACGCTTACGTGTGAAGGGAATTCCTGGTTGCTGAAAGCCTTGATCTTTGACTTCGACGGCGTGATCGTCCACAGCGAGCCGGTGCACTTCCTGCAGTTTCAGCGGGTGCTGGCCGAAGAGGGGGTGGCGGTCAGCCGCGCGGAGTACGACGCCGTCTACCTCGGCATGACCGACCGTGATTGCTTCATCACCGCCCTCGAACGCTCCGGCCGGACCTGGAGCGAGACGTTGGTGAACGAGCTGATCGACCGCAAGACGGTCTATTACCAGGCCTGCCGCGCTCAGCTCGCGCCGCTGCCGGGCGTGGAGACGTTCGTCCGCCGGGCCGCGGCGCACCTGCCGGTGGCCATCGGCTCCGGCGCCTTGCGTGACGACATCGACTGGGTGCTAACCAACCTGCGACTGCGCGATTGCTTCCGGGTAGTGGTGAGCGCCGAGGATTACGAGCGGGGCAAGCCGGACCCCGAGTGTTTCCTTCTGACGCTTGCCCGGCTGAACGAGGGGCTGGGGGAACCGGTGGCCCCCGGGGAGTGCCTGGTGATCGAGGATGGCCGGCACGGCGTGACGGCGGCCCACGCGGCGGGGATGTGCTGCCTCGCCCTCACCACCTCCTACACGGCGGCGGAGCTGGCCGCGGCAGATCTGGTGGTGCCAACGCTTGAGGGCCTGGATCCGATCGCGTTGGCCCAGCAGCTTGAGTAGCCCGCGTGCGATGCCAGGCTATGAGGCGGACGCCAGGTGTTCGGTGTTGATTGGGAAGCGCAGGACCGCCCCCTTGCGGCGGGCTCGTCCGAGGGGGGCATCCTGCAAGGAGCCGAAAACGTGGCCCGCGGCCGCCAACAGCGAGCGGCAGAGGCGCCCGTAAGTGCTGGCCTCGCTGGAGGCAACGCAGTGGCTGCAGTAAGGGGCGCTGCGCACCCGACCATCCGGCGTGACGGCGCTCAAGACGGTGGGGAACGGATCCGGCTGCCCGCAGATCACGCAGTGATCCACCGGCTCGAACTCGGCCTCGGCGGTCTCGGCCAACTCCTGGGCTACCCGGTAGAGACCCTCGGAGAACCCCGGCTCGCACACCGCCATCCGGTAGCGACGCTTCAACTGTGCCTCGAGCGCCGCCAGGCCCGCCCCGTCCTCCACCGTATCCCGGATGGCGTACACCGCGACCTGCCCGGTGACGATGGCCCGCGCATCCCAGCCGGCGGCACGCAGGTGCTGCGCCAGCCGGCGGGATCGAAGCCGACTCCCTGTCTCCGCGATGACGAATGCTCGCTGGCCCGCGACGCGCAAGCACAGCTCCAACTGGGCTGAAGCTTTCACTGAGGATGCCACGCTCTGTGCTTCCTCCCCCCAATGCCGCGTCAGACGTTGTACGCCTGCTTGCCGCGTCTTACTATATCACTCCCATGCTTGCCTGTCAACCTGCTACCAGTAGTAGCCTAGTCGAGCCAGGGGTCCTATATCTAGTGGGGGGCAGGAAGGGGCAATCTGCCTGTTTGCCCTTGCGGGAGCATCCGGCTGTGTGCTATAATACGCCGACATTCCCGACGGAGGTCTGTTCCCGATGCATGACCAGAACGGTCCTTTTCTGTCTGCGGCGGCAATTCGGCGGATCCTGCGGATCCACCCGTTTTCGGAGGCCAACCGCACCTATCTGCTCGCAGAAGCAGAGCGTCGCGAAGCGTGGGAGCAGGATGTCGCCGGTCTGTTGCGTGGACTGCAGTCGTCCTGCGGCGACGCGGTGGCCACCCCGGTCGCCGGTACGGAGGTCACACCCTCGTTCTCATAGCACTTTGCCCGCCCTTACAGGCGGGCAAAGTTACTCAGAATCTGCAGGCCAACCTCGCCACTCTTTTCTGGATGGAACTGAGTGGCGAAGAGGTTGGCGCGCTCGACGGCCGCGCAGAAGGTGATCCCGTAGCTGCTGGTGGCGGCGGTCCACCCGGCATCCTCGGGCACGCCAAAGTAGGAATGTACAAAGTAGACCCGCGCCGCGGGGGGGATGCCGGCGAAGAGGCGCGAATCCGGGCGCATCGCCAGGGTGTTCCAGCCGATGTGCGGGATCTTCAGGGGGCGGCCCTCCGGGCTTTGCAGTTCCGGGAAGCGCACCACGCGCCCGGGAATGATGGCAAGGCCCGGGTGCCGCCCTTGTTCTTCGCTTTCGGTGAACAGAAGCTGCAAGCCCAGGCAGATGCCCAGGAACGGCCGCCCAGAGCGCACCACCTCCAGGAGTGTCGGCACGAGGCCAGCGCTCTCCAGGTTCCGCATCGCCGCCCCGAAGGCGCCCACCCCCGGCAGCACCACCTTTGCCGCCCGTGCGATCTGCGCCGGGTCGGCGGTTATCTCTGCTTCCTGCCCCACACGCTGCAGCGCCTTCTGCACGCTGCGCAGGTTGCCCATCCCGTAGTCAACGATGGCGACCATCAGAGGATCCCTTTGGTGGAGGGCACCTCGGTGGCGCCCGGCTCGATCTGCTTGGCGGTCCGCAGCGCGCGCGCAAACGCCTTGAACGCCGCCTCGATCAGGTGGTGCGTGTTCTTCCCCGCCAGCGCCGTGAGGTGCAGGGTGAGGCCGGCGTTGACGGCGAGGGCGCGGAATATCTCCTCGGTAAGCTCGGCGTCAAACTCGCCCACCTTGCCGGCCACCGGCACCGCGTAGGCCAGGAAGGGGCGGCCACTCAGGTCCAGGGCGCACTGGACCAGCGCCTCGTCCAGCGGCACGAGGGCGCTGCCGTAGCGGACGATGCCCACCTTGTTCCCCAGCGCCTGGCGGATCGCCTCGCCCAGGACGATCCCGGTATCCTCTGCCGTGTGGTGGAAGTCGATGTGCAGGTCGCCCTTGGCGCGCACCACCAGGTCGATGCGGCCATGGCGGGCGATCTGCGCCAGCATGTGGTCCAGGAAGCCGATGCCGGTCTCTACCTGGCAGCGCCCGCTGCCGTCCAGGTCGATCTCAACGTGAATATCGGTCTCGCCGGTGCGTCGGTCCACGGTTGCCCGGCGGGGTGTCGCGGTCACGGATGGTTCCTCCTCAGGGTGGTAGCGTTCCGCCATACAGGTTCATTGCCGCGGAACATTTCCCTGCCCGCCGCCGCGACCCCGCGCTCAGGCAGTGGGGGGCACGCAGCAGCGCTGCAGGGCCGCGAGCGCGGCCGCGATGACCGTTTGGTCCGACTCCGGCACGATGCGCAGCCCGAAGCGGCGGGCGCGCGCCTGATCGACCTCGTAGCCGCCGGCGTGAACCTGGTCGGCGGTGGGGATGTAGCCGGGCGCGCCGTTGGCATGGCTGATCGGGAGGGTGATCGGGAAGGGCGAGCGCGCCGCGATCTCCAGGCCGATGCGGACGAACACCTCGCCGGGGAGGCCGACCAGCGCGCAATCGCCGATGGCGATCACCTGGGCTTCGGCGGGGATGGTGAAGTCGGTCTCGCCCCGCTCCAGCGCCGCCACCAGCTCCTCGGCGCCGCGGAGGCTGGCGGCGGTGAACCAGTCGAGCACGGCGCGGCGATCCACCGAGCTGCCCGCGGCGGCCTGGCGGGCGCGGGCAACCTCCTCCTCGGCGGCCGCGTTGAGGGCGGCCAGCCTGTCGCGGGCCTCGGACAGGGAGGGAGGCGTCTCCAGGCGCAGGGCAAACGGCTGGCGGGCCACGGCAAGGCGGGCGCTGCCGCGCAGCTCCTCGATGTCCAGCGCTGCTTGCACGGCGGCGCAGCCCAGGCGGCGGCCATGGCGCTGGCACTGCTCGAAGTTGCCGCGCGGATGCGGGTTGATGTCGCCACTGCAGCCGGCCACGAAGAGCGCCAGGGTGGAGGGGAGCAGTTGCTCCACCGTACGTTTGGCCTGGCCGGGGTAGTCGGCGGTGTAAAGCAGGTTGTCCGCGCCGAGGGTGGTGCCGTGGCAGGCGTAGCTGAAGAGGATGGCCAGCGGGGCGCCGTTGTCGATCCGGTCGAAGCGCAGCACGTCGGTGTAGGGCGCGGTGGGACCATCGGGGTTGATGCCCAGCACGATCGTCCCGTCGGGGCGGCGCTCGCGCCGGTTCATGGCGAAGCCGCAGTCTTGCCGCCCGTGCCCGATGCACACCGGGGTGGCAGCGCGCTTGGCCTCGGCGAGGGCGCCAGCCATCTTGTGGACGACGCTGGTGCTGTAGGTCTCCTTCACCTCATCGCCGGCACCGCTGCGGTCCAAACTCGTCTGGGGGCCGCCGTGGGTGTGAGAGGCGGCCACCAGGATCTGCTCCGGGGGCACCCCGGTGGCAACGGCGCACGCCTGGCGGATGCGCGCGACGCCCGGCGCGCCAATGGCGAGCAGGTCCGCCGTGATCAGGGCAGCCTCGGTGGAGCCGTCGTTGAGGTAGAGGACCACCGTGGCCAGTTCGTCATGAATGCCCGTGGCCGGGGTCTTCCGGGCCGCGTAGCCTGCCTGCAGCATGCCGACCGGGGGCGTGATGTTGGCGCGGGCTACCCCTGCGATGAGTTGCGGCATCAGCGTACCCTCCTCACGGCGGCGTTCGCCGCGGTTGCCCGGCGTGCCACTCAGTGCCAGCCCCGACGCTTGGCGGCCCCGAGCGCCGACTGGATCGCCAGGAACTCGCCGACGTTTTCCATGGTGACGATGCCGGCCAGGTGGCCATCCTGGAGCACCGGCAGGGTGTGGCACTCACAGGCCTGCAGGCGGGCGAAGGCACCCTCCAGCATCTCGGAGGCATCGGCCAATTGGAACTCCCGCCGCATGGCGTCCATCACCCAGCCCTCCGGGCCGCGGCGGGCCAGCGCCGCCAGCAGGTCGGCGCGGGTGAGCACGCCAACCACTTGGTTGCCGGTGACCACCGGGAAATCCTGCTGCGACCCATCGAGAAACATCTGCACGGCATGGGAGAGGGGATCCTCGGGCGCGAGGGTGCGGAAGTGGGTGATCATCGCCTGGCGCACCGGGATGCCGCCCAGTGCGTGCCGCATCTGCACCATGTGCGCCTCCTGCGCCGCCCCGATGTAGACAAAGAAGGCGATAAAGAGCAGGAACGGGTTGGAGAACAGGCCCACCAGCCCGAAGAGAAACGCCATCGCCTGGCCCAACGTAGCCGCGGCCTGCGTCGCCTGAGCGTAGTCCAGGCGCGTGGCGAGCAGTGCCCGCACCACGCGGCCCCCGTCCATCGGGAACGCCGGCAGGATGTTGAACATCGCCAGGAGGAGGTTGACCACCATCAGGCGTTCGAGGAAGGAGCCGTCGGCGACGCCGAGGTAGATCAGCGGCTGCCAGCTTCCCGTCACCTGGAGCAGGACGAAGAGGGCCGCGGCGATCACCAGGTTCACCGCGGGGCCGGCCAGCGCCACCCACAGTTCCTGGCGGGGCTCTTCCGGCATCCGCTCCAGACGGGCCACCCCACCGATCGGCAGCAGGGTGATGTCGCGCGAGCGAATGCCGTAGCGCCGGGCCATCAGGGCGTGGCCCAACTCGTGCAGCAGCACGCACCCAAAGAGCGCCAGAATAAAGACGACGCCCTCGCTCGCGGCCGCCAGGCTCTGCTCGCGCAGCCAGTGGCTGAGGCCCACCCAGGCGATCAGCAGCAGGAAGGTGGCGTGCAGGTAGATGCTGATGCCGGCCACCTGCCCAACTTTCCAAGACCACCGCATGGCTGCCACTCCTCTCTACTACGCCGCGCGGACGGCGTCACTTCTATTATACCGTGATACCGGTTCCCAGGTGAAGGGTTCGCTCCGGCCGCGTTTCAGTTCGCGGCCCCCCAAACCGACGCCGGCCGCAAAAGGCTGTTTTCAGGGTAGGCGTCTCCCCGACGCCGAGGGGTGTTCCTCCCAGGAGATGGTCGGAGTACCCGAGCTATCGGGCTGCGGCGGTCTGGGAAGCCGCATTGCTGCGGCGCTCCGCTACTCCCCCCGGCAACTGGCCGGAGTGCCCGAGCCATCGGGCCTCTGCCGGACGGTCGCATCGCTGCGGCGCACCGACCTCTTACAACAGGGGGCGAGAGAGTGGCCGGCGGGACGCCGGCGATCCGACCGAGAGACGGGCGCTACGCAGACGAAGCGCCATGGCGCAACCCAGCAATCTAGCTTCGAGAAGGATCCGCCCCCCTTTGAGCGCGAATCATTGGGTGGGCCGTGCCCCGGTGGGCGTGCCGGAGACGCAAGCACCAAGGAACTCCGGGGGGCGTTGCCGTGTCCTAGCAGAGGACGGCAGGGCAGCCGCCTGGGTAACCCCGCCCCTGCCGCGCTGTTGGCGCGGCAGGCTGTGGAGAGGGAGAGCTTCACGGATGCTTCAGTACGCGCTGAAAGAGCTGACCCGTCGCAAGTCGCGGAGCTTGCTCGTGATCTTCGGCATCGTGATCTGTACGGCGCTGCTTGCCTCGGCGCTGTGCATCTCGCAGGCGATGCGCAACGCTGCCAGCCAGCCGTTTCAGTCGGCCAACGCCGACATCATCATCCAGCGGGAGTTGGCCGAGTGTCCCTTCGCGCTGGTGAAGCACGCCGGCAAGCTGGGCGCTATCCCGGAAGAGTCGATCCAGCAGATTCGCGAGCTGCCGGGCGTGGATATGGCGGCCGGGGTGTTGGAGCTGTGGGTGACCAGCGGCCCCGACGAGACGGATCGCGCGGTGGTCACCGGCGTGGATCCGGACTACCAGCACAAGCTGGGCCCCACTAAGCAGGGGGAAGACTGCTGCACCCTCACCGACCACGAGATCGGTGGGCGCTATCTTTATGTGACTGACGACCACACCTGCCTGGTTGAGGAGCCCTACGCCAAGAAGCACGGGCTGAAGTTGGGAAGCACGCTGCTGCTGGGTGGCGAGGAGTTCACCGTGGTCGGCACGCTGCGGGCGGCCGAGGGCGCCCGGATCGCCGCGGGGGAGATCTACGTCACCCTGCGCGATGCCCAGGCGATGCTGGGCGAGGGGGAGGTCGTCAACGCGGTGTTGGTCCGCGCCGAGAACCAGAAGGCGGCCGCCGAGATCGAGAAGAAGGTGCGCGAGATCGTCAAGGTGGACACCGACCAGGGCGAGCGGCTGGCCCTCACCACCGACTCCAACGTGATGAGCAGCGTGGCGGGGGTGGCGATTCTGGCCCAGAGCGCCAACCGCTGGATGGCGGGCCTGGTGGTGCTGGTCGTCTTCCTGCTGGTGGTGAAATCCTCCCTGTCATCGGTGAGCGAGCGGATGCGCGAGATCGGCACGATGAAGGCGTTGGGCTGGCGTGACCGGCACGTGGCGCGGCTGCTGGCGCTGGAATCGGGCCTCGTGGGGCTGATCGGCGGCTTGATCGGCACGGGAGCGGGGTATGGGGCCGCGCTCGGCTATACGTCCAGCACCACTCTGCGGCTGCCAGCGCTGCTGAACAGCTATCCCGCCTGCGCCAAAACGCCACCCCCGCTGGACATGCAGTTCTCACTGGCCGGCTGTGGACCCCTGGTGGTCGGCGCGTTCCTGGTGGCGCTGTCAATTGGGGTTCTCTCCGGCTACCTTGCCGCCCGCCGGGCTGGCAAGCTTCCGCCGGCCGAGGCACTGCGCCGGGTGTGAGGGACACTGGCATACGGGTATGGACTATCACGTTGAGCTGAAGCGGGTAACTCGGGTCTTCGCCAAAAACGGCGAGCAGATCCGCGCGCTGGATGGGGTGGACCTGGCGGTGGCGCGCGGAAGCTGGACCGTGGTGGTGGGCCTCTCTGGCTCGGGTAAGAGCACCATGCTCAGCCTGATCGGCGGCCTGGACCGAGCCACCGAGGGCGAGGTGTGGGTGGCGGGCAACGACCTGGGCAAGCTCAGCTCCGATGCCCTGGCTGACTTCCGCCGGGAGAAGGTGGGCTTCGTTTTCCAGTCGTTCAACCTGGTCCCCACCTTCACCGCCCTGGAGAACGTTTGCCTGCCGTTCGTGCCGTATAAGGTGGCCCGGGCGCAGGCGGAGAAGAAGGCGCTGGAGGTACTCGAGCAGGTGGGGATGCTGGCGCGCGCCAACCACCTGCCGGGTGAGTTGAGCGGCGGCGAGCAGCAGCGGGTGGCCATCGCCCGCGCGCTGGTGAACGATCCGGAGCTGCTGTTGGCCGACGAGCCGACCGGCGAGCTGGACACGCGCACCGGCGAGAAGGTGCTTGAGCTGCTCTCGAAGCTCCACCGCGAGCGCGGCATGACGATCGTGATGACCAGTCACGATCCGCGGATCGCCGAGCAGGCTCCGGCCGTGGTGCGGTTGGAGGATGGGCGAGTGGTGGCGCATGCGACCTAACTACGCCGCGCCGGCACCGCGGGGGGTGGCCCGGCGCACAGCTTTCCGTTCGCTGCTGTGGTTGATGGCCGCGTTTCTGGCCGCGGTTGGCGCTGCCACCGGCGCACAGCCGGCCCAGCCAAAGGTGCGGATCGTCGGCTACATCAACGTCAGCAGCGGCTGCCAGACCGAGACGGTGAAGTTCCTGCGCGACTTCGCCGCCAAGCACCGGCGTGACGTTCACCTGGAGATCGTTGACTTCGGCAGTGCGGCCGGCCAGCGGCGCTGGCGAGCCGACGGCTACAACTGCGAGACGATCGTCATCAACGGCAGCAACCAGTTTCAGTTGGGCAGCGGCGCGTCGGCCCGGATCGTGGTGCTGAAGATGCCGGAGGGCGTGCGCTGGACGTTCAGCGACCTGGCGGCGGTGCTGGCCCAGGAGCTGCGCGCGCCACGCTCCACCATCCTTAGCGACGCGGCGGCGAAGAAGGTGGCGCAGCGCAAGCCGGTGGCCTGGCAGAAAGGCACCTGGAAGGGTAAGCCGGTCGGCGAAGTGGTGGTGGGCGCCCAAACAGTGTTCCGCTTCAGCGGCCGGTTCGATGGGAAGTCGCCCGTGCAGCGAGCACAGGAGGCGGCCGCCATCCTCAAGCGCCTCTACGCCAACAAGGCGGGGGTTGGCGACGTGCGGGTGTTGCGCGGCGTGACCAAAGAGGGCAGCCCGGTGGGCGCGGTGGCGCTTGGAGACGAGATCGTGGGCGTGGTGACAGAGCCCGAGGCGGAGATCATCAACCGCCCGCCCCAGGTAGCCGCGCAGTTCTGGGCGTTCAACCTCCGCGAGGCGCTGCGCCTGCTCGGCCGCTGAGCACGTCGGACCCGGTGGACCAGCCCGGCGCCCTCGGATCGGTCTCAGCCGCGGGGCAGCACCCGGCGGGCAACTGCCCAGGGGTAGTCGGGGTCCACGGCGTGCGCCTCCCGGTAGGTGGGGATCCACACGAAGCGGTCGGTGCCGGCGGTGTTCGGGTGGCTGGCGTGCAGCAGCAGGTCGTGGAACAGCACTCCCCCTCCGGCCGGCAGCGCCACGGTTACTGCCGCTTCCTCGTCAATCTGCTCGTGGCGCACGCGGTTGGCAAAGCCGTGCCCATCCGTGGCCTCGCCGTCATGCCGCGCTGGCGCGCGGTGTGACCCAGGGATGACTCTCAGACAGCCGTTCTCCGGGGTGGCGTCGTCCGCCGGGATCCAGAGCGAGACCTTGTGGCTGCCCTGCCAGTAGGGCCAATCCTGATGCCACGGCGTGCCGAAGTCGGTGGCCTCGCTCTTGAAAACCACCTTATCACTGAGGAACTCCACCTCCGGGCCGAGGGCGATCGTCAGCAGGCGGCGCAGGCGCGCATCGGCCACCGCCTCGCGGAAGAGCGCGCTGTGGGCGGCCAGCCCGACGAACACGCCGCTGCGACCAATCGCCTCCGCCGTGCTGCCCGCCGCCTGCCCCGACCCGCAGACCGCGGCCAGAATCCGCTGCATCTCCGCTTTCAGCGCCCGCATCTCCTCCGCCCCGAACAGGCGCGGCACGACGACGTAGCCGTTCTCCGCGTAGGCCCGCCGTAGCTCCTCAGGTGCAGTCACCATCCGTTCCCCTCCCGGCCCATCGCGTTGCCCGGAGCCCCGCCCCTCAAAACAGGCGCACCGCCGTAGTGGTTCCGGGCGTACCCCTTGCGGCAGGGGGAAACTGCGCCTCCGATGGCGTATTCCTACGCGGCTGCTCGATCAGGAGAGAGGCCCCCGCCAGTGCCGCGCGGGGCGCCAGGGCAGCGGGTGTAGTTTCCGGGAGATGCCAGGGATCCACGAGACGGGGGGGCGCCCGCGGTAAGCGGCGGAGCCCGCCCCGGCGGCCTGGGGATTGGGGTGACGATGCGTAGACTACAGCGAGGCGTGGTGTGGCTTGGCCTGATAGCGTGCGCGGGGTGGATCGCCGTGGCGGCGCCAGGCAACGGTTGGCCTGGGTGGCGGGGCCTGGCCCGCGACGGCAAGTCGGCAGACAGGAACCTGTTGCGAGAGTGGCCGGAGGGGGGCCCCGCGCTGGCCTGGAAAACGCCCGGGATCGGCGCTGGCTTCTCCAGCGTTGCCGTGGCTGGCGAGGCGCTCTACATCACCGGGATCCTCGACAACGAGCTGGTCCTCACCGCGATGGATAAGAACGGCAAGGTGCGCTGGCAGGTGAAGCACGGCCCGGAGCATGGGGAGGTGCCCGGGGCGCGTGCAACCCCGGTGGTCGATGGGGATCGCGTCTATCTTACCTCGGGCACGGGGCGCATCGGCTGCTTCAATGCGAGGACCGGCGCGCGGCTGTGGTCGCGGGAGATGAGCGAGTTTGGCGCCAAGCTGCCCACCTGGGGCTACGCCGAGTCAGTGCTAATTTACCGTAATCTGGCGATCGTCACTCCCGGGGGCGAGAACTGCATCGTGGCGCTGAACAAGCGGACGGGCCAGACGGTCTGGCAGAGCACCGGGTTTGCGGCGCCGGCGCACTATGGTTCGTGCATCGCCGTGGAGTTTGGCGGCGTGCCGATGATAGTGGCCGGCACCGGCGGCGGCCTCTTCGCCGTCGACGCCCGCAGTGGCGCGCTCCTCTGGCACAGCGACTTTGCCGCTGGCAACACGGCCAACTGCCCGACGCCCGCCTACGCCGACGGCTACGTCTTCTGGGCGAACGGCTACGGCAAGGGTGGCGTCTGCATGAAGCTGACGGCCGCCAACGGCACCGTCACCGCAACCGAGGCCTGGCGCACCAACCAAATGGACTGCCACCACGGCGGCTACGTGATCGTCGATGGGTTCATCTACGGGAACCACCGTAACGGCTGGACCTGCCTCGACCTGAAGACGGGAGAGGTGAAGTGGAGCGAGCGAGGCGTGGGCAAAGGCTCGCTGTGCTATGCCGATGGCCTGCTCTTCTTCTTCAGCGAGAACAACGGGCGGGCGGCCCTGGCGCCGGCCACCCCCGAGGGTCTCATGCTCAAGGGTGAGGTGAGCGTCGCCGGCAATGGTCCGAGTTGGGCGCACCCGGTGGTCACCGGCGGCCGCCTCTACCTGCGCTACGACAACACCCTTTACTGCTTCAACGTAGCGGCACGCTAAGCGAGGGCTGGCGGAAGGCCCCCCTGCCCCCCCGAAGTCGGGGGGAACTGGTGGAAGGCCCCCCTGCCCCCCCGAAGTCGGGGGGAACCGATGGGGAAGGCCCCCCTGACCCCCCGAGATCGGGGGGAAGAAGTGTCTCAGCGGCGATGGGATGGTTCCCCCCCCCAGCATTGGGGGGGAAGGGGGGGGCCGATAGCCCCCCTGGCCCCCCGAGATCGGGGGGAACTGGTGGAAGGCCCCCTTGACCCCCCGAAGTCGGGGGGAACTAAGTTCGGTGAGGGGTAGGGTGCCCCCCCAGCATTGGGGGGGAAGGGGGGCCGATAGCCCCCTATCCCCCCGAAGTCGGGGGGAACTAAGTTCGGTGAGGGGTAGGGTGCCCCCCCAGCATTGGGGGGGAAGGGGGGGCGCTCATCCCGTTCCCCCCCAGCATTGGGGGGGAACGGGGGGCGCTCCTTCTCCGGCGCCTACTTTAGCGAATAGCACGCCAGCGCCTGCCGGTTGCGCAGGAGCAGTTTGCCGTCGGCGATCACCGGCGGCGACCAGCTCTGGCCGCCGAGCGGCTGGAAGCGCCCCAACTCCTGGTAGCGCGTTTTGTCTGCCTTGACCAGCGCCACGTTGCCTTTGGCGCCGTCCACCACGATCAGCATCCCATCCACGCCGGCAAGGCCACCCTTTTCGAAACCGGGCTGCTTCCAGGCTACCTTCCCGGTGCGCGGGTCCATGCACACCAGGTTGCCGGCGGGGTCGCTGGTGCTGAAAAGCATTCCCTGGGTGAGCACCGGGGTATTAAACTGCGACTGAATGTCGCGGTTGCTCCAGCGGATCTTCGCCCCGGAGGAGGTAACATCCACCAGGGCGCACCCGCGCCCGTAGTTGCTGGTGATGAACACCGAGTTGCCGATGACGATTGGGCAGGCGGCGTTCACGTCGTACTGCGTCCGCCAGGGAACGCTCCACAGCTCCCGCCCGTTGGCGGCATCCACGCCGAACAGCTTTGTGGCAGAGAAGATCAGGTACTGGCGCTTGCCGGCGAGGGTGGCGGCCACCGGGGTGGAGTAACCGGCGGCGTCGTTGGCGGCGCAGCGCCAGATCGGCTTGCCCGTCTCCTTGTTGAGGGCCACCACGGTCGCCTTGGCGCCGCCGGGCACCACGATCAGCTTGTTGCCATCAATGAACGGCGAGGCGCCCAGATCCCACTGCCCCGGCTTGCCGGAAAAAGTGGTGATGATGTTCAGGCCCCATCGTTTCTTGCCACTGGCGGCATCGAGGCAGTGCAGCATCCCGGTGCGGCTGAGCGTGTAGACCTTGCCGTCGCTCACCGTGGGGGTGGCCCGGGCGAAGCCGTAGTTATCCCGCTCGGCGTCGGGATAGCTGAAGCGCCAGATCTCCTTGCCGGTACGCAGGTTGAGGGCGCGGACGATGTCGTTCTTCCCCTGGTGGTCGATGATGTAGACGCGGCCGCCGGCCACGGCGGGGCCGGAGTAGCCGTTGTCGGTCATCGCCACTTTCCAAAGCTGCTTGGGGGCCGGGCGCCACGACTTGCGGATGCCCTTCTCCGGCGAGATGCCATCGTGGCGAGGGCCGCGGAACTGCGGCCAGTCGGCCGCGAAGAGGACGGCGGGTACCGTCAGGGCCGCCACCATCAGTATCAGAACTCGACGCATCGGTCCAAATCCTCCTGTTTATCGCCCACGTCGCTTCAACCACGCGCGAGCAATCCACCACCATGTTCGCCGGCCGGGCTTGCGCTCCTCGCCTGGCCTCGGCCGGCCGCCCCGCCTCACTTACCGAAGCAGTAGAGGGCGCCGTCGTCGTTGCCGATCACCAGGCGGCCGCGGGCGATTGCCGGCGAGGCTTTGATCGCGCCGCCGGCCGCGAACTGCCATACCTTCTTGCCATCCGCCAGGCGCAGCGCGTAGAGTACCCCTTCGCCCGAGCCGGCGAAGACGGTGCCCCCGGCCACGACCGGCGAGGAATCGACATCGCCCTTGGTGCGGAACGACCACCGGGTGCGGCCGGTGGCCGCGTCGGCGCAGAGGATGCGGCGGCTGCGCGAGGCAAACACCACGGCGTTGCCGACTACCGCCGCCGAGGCATAGCAGCCCCCCTCGCCCGACTCCTTCACCTTCCAAACGATGTGGCCATCCTTCACGCGCACCGCCACGTACTGGCCGTCCATCGTGCCGACGTAGACCACGCCCACCCGGTGTGCCGGAGCGCAGGCCATGTTGGCGCCCACGGTGGCCGCCGCCCGCTGCTGGCCGGTTTGCATGTTGATCATGCGCACCTTGCCGTCGCAGCCGGCGATGATGGCGGTGCCGCCGGCCACGCAGGGAGCGCAGTGAACCTGGGCGTCTGCCTCAAACTTCCAGCGCGGCTTGCCGCTGCGCGCGTCCAGGCAGTAAAGGGTGTTGTCGTAGGCGCCGACGAGGAAAGCCCCCGGGATCGCCGTGGCCGAGGATGCGATCTTGCCGCCGGTCTCGTACTTCCAGAGGAGCTTGCCGGTGGTCCGGTTTACTGCCCAGAAGGTGCCGGCCTCGTCGCCCACAGCCACCACGCTGCCACTGACGCACGGCGAGGCGCTGATCGGGTTCTTGGTGCGGAAGCGCCACCGCCGCTTGCCGTCGGCCAGGCGGATCGCCAGCAGCTCACCGTCGCGGGTGCCCACGTACACCGTGTCGCCAACGATGGCGGCCGTCGCCTCGATCGGCCCACTGGCCCGGTAGGTCCATAGCAGGCGCGGGCGAGCGGGCAGCGTTTCGCGGGCCACGCCGGTCATCTCCGGCCCGCCGCGGAAGGAGGGCCAGTCGCTTTGTGCCTGGGCCGACGGCGCGGCGAGGGCGACCAGGGCCAGCAGGAGAGCCAGGAGGGCGCCGAGGCGCTGGTCGGGTGTTGTGTCTCGTGAGCGCATCGATTGTTCCTTTCCCGTGCCCTTGGTGGCGTGGTCTGACAGCTACTCCTCGCGCAAGGCGGTGAGCAGCGGTCCTCTCTCCGTGGCCCGGGCGGCTGCCACGCACGCCGCGAGGCCGAGCGCGGCCATGCCGGCCAACAGGCCGCCCAGCGTGGCCCAGGGCACGCGCGTTTCCACCGCCGCCAGTGCCGGGGCAACCGCCACCAGCCCGCATCCCAGGCCGCACGCCAGGCCGACCAGCAGCAGGCCGCCGTTCTCCCACACCAGCAGGCGCGAGACGTCGCCGGGGCCGAAGCCGAGGGCCAGCAGCATGGCGAACTCGCCCCGCCGCTCCAGGGCGCCGCGGAGGAGTACCGCCACCAGCCCGAACGTGCCGAGCAGCATCCCCAGCCCCCCCAGCGCCAGGAATGCCGCGAGGTAGGTGTTCTGCAC
>JAAZEB010000337.1 GCA_012512505.1 Armatimonadota bacterium
CGCACTCGCACATGGCCGATGAGGACCAGAAGCCGAAGTGGCGCGCGATCTTCCCACTGGCCAGGCCGGTGCCGGCCGAGGCGTGGGCGACCACCTATCCGAAGCTCACCGCGCACCTGGCCGGCGGGCGGGCCGACCGGGCCTGCAAGGACGTGTCGCGCATGTACTACCTGCCGTCCTGCAAGCCGGGTGCCAAGGCGTTCGCGGAACACAACAAGGGCCGGCCACTCGATCCCGACGAGGTGCCGGAGCCTGAGCCGGCCGAGAAGGCCGAACGGCGGAGCGTGGTGCTGCCGGCCGAGATACGGAAGGGGGAGCGCAACCCCACCCTGTGGCCGTGGGCGTGCAGCCTGCGCGCCAAGGGCCTGTCGGAAGAAGAGATCCTCGCGCGCCTGCGCAAAGAGAACGCGGCCCGATGTAAACCGCCGTTGGAGGACGAGGATGTGCGGGGAATCGCCCACCGCGCCGCACAGTATCCCAGCGGCGAGGCCGGCCAAGGTGAGGGGCGCGGCGGTGGCCGGCGAAGCGTAGCGACGGTGCTCGCCGACCTGGCCCTGGCAGAGGGCATTGACTTGTGGCACACACCGGAGAAAGAGCAGTTCGCGACGGTGTGGCGCGACGGCCACGCCGAGCACTGGCCACTCCGGAGCAGCGCCTTCCACGCCTGGCTCGCTGGACTCTACTACGCCCGAACCCGGCATATCGCGAAAGACAGCGCCGTGAAGGACGCCAGGCTCGCCCTGATGGCGATGGCGGACGAAGGGCAGCAGGTGCGCGCATATACTCGCGTAGCAGAGCACGACGGGGCAATCTATCTTGACCTGGCGGACGAAGAGTGGCGCGCCGTTCGGATTGACGCCGAGGGGTGGGAGGTCGTGTCCAATCCACCGGTGCGGTTCCGCCGCTCCCCCGGGCAGGATGCCCTACCGGTGCCCACGCCGGGCGGCACCCTGGACGAACTGCGGACCCTCATCAACGTGACGGACGAAGAGTGGCCACTCATCGCGGCATGGTTGCTGTTCGCGTTCCGCCCCGACGACGACGCCTTCGGCGACTTCCCGGTACTTATCCTGGGAGGGCAACAGGGCAGCGCTAAGAGCACGATATCGAGCATCTTGAAGCGGCTCATCGACCCGCATGATGCGGAGCTGCGCAGCACGATTCGCAGCGAACACGACCTGGCCATCGCCGCGCGTCGCTCATGGGTGCTCGCTCTGGACAACTTATCGGCGATTCAGTTGTGGATGTCGGACGCTCTGTGCCGATTGGCGACGGGCACCGCCTTCACCACGCGCATGCTCTACACGGACGACGAAGAGATGGTGTTTCGCGCTAAGCGCCCGATCATTCTCAACGGCATCGGCGCCCTGGCGACGCGCGGCGACCTTCTAGAACGCGCCATGCTGATCACCTGTCCGCGGATACCCGAGAAGGCGCGCCGCCCCAAAGAGAAATTCTGGAAGGACTTCAAAGCGGCGTGGCCACGGCTCCTCGGCGCGGTGCTCGATTGCGTGTGCGGGGCGCTGGCCGAATTGCCGAAGGTGGAGCTAGCCGGCGCGCCGCGCATGGCTGACTTCGCAATCTTCGCCACGGCGGCTGCCCGGGCCGGCGC
>JAAZEB010000338.1 GCA_012512505.1 Armatimonadota bacterium
CTGGCAACGGAAGGTGGCCAGGCGTGCGAGAGACACCTCTACTTCGGCCATACCAAGCGAGGTTCAAATCGCGCGCCATTTCGCTCTGCTGACAGGCAAGCATTGTGTTAGGCTCTAAACTCCAATCCTGAGCGAAGCGAAGGATCTCTCCCTTATGCTCACCAGACGGCAGCCATGCTAGCGTGCAGGTGCCAAGGCCAGATGCGCCGGTTGTTTCGCTCCTACGAACCCTGACACCTGTCACCTGACACCTGTCACCTGTCACCTGTCACCTGACGTCCGGCGGGTTGCGGTCGGCTGGCACCACGTAGAGGGCGTGGGCGATATTGCCGCCGCGGGGCCCGCGGCCGGCCTGCAGGAAGCGCAGCGTGTAGTCGCCGGCCGATGGGAACGTCACCGGGAGAACAAACAGCGTGCCCGTGCCGCCGCCGCTCACCTCGCGCAGGAGGGTCTCGCGGCCGTCGGGGGCCACCAGCACGAAGCGCGCGGGCTGGCCCCAGGCGCCGGCAAGGGCATACACCACGTGCTTCTGCCCGGCACGCTCCGCCGGCACGGCGAAGGTCCACTCGGCGCCCATCTCGGGGGCATCCACGGCCTCATTTTGGCCGAACTCGAAGCCCCAGTGCGCTGTTTTTGCCGGGTTCCAGTGGCGGTCGTTCGCGATGTTGTAGGCGCCAATCCCCTTCCCCAGCACCATGCAATCGTCAAACTCGCTAAGGAGGCGGCGTCGGGCGTCCTGAAGCTGCCCTTCTTTTGCCTGCTGCTGCCGCCAGAGCGCCAGCAGTCCCTTGCCCAGCGCGCTCTGCCGCTGGCGCAGGCGGGCCTCCAGCGGCTGGATGCGCGCCGGGTCGGCGGTGACCAGGATGAGCTCCGCCACGTCGAGGCGGTCGAGGCGCAGCGAGACCCCCCGGCCGGCGGGCGTCAGCTTTAGCGGGGCGAAGCGCCCTTCACCCACCTGCCAGGCCGCCTTCGGCCGCAGCCAGGGCAAGGCGGGGAGGGTGACCGTCACGTTGCGGCGCGGGTTCACCCGAAACGCCTGGGCCTCCTGGGTGTAATCCTCGTTCACCACCACCAGCAGCAGGGAATCGGCACCAGCCACCAGGGTGGAGACGCTTACCTTCTCCTGCTTCGTTTGGGCCAGCTTCGTCGGGTGAGCGACGGCCAGAAGCGGCGCGACGCGGTCCAGCTCGCGGTAGGCCCGGCCGATGGCGCGCCATACGTCAGGATAGTCGGTGCTGCCGTGGTTGAGAACGTCGCCCAGGCGCTCAGTGCAGTGGATGTAGTTGTAGAGGCCACGCGCCCCCGCGCCGATGGCGTAGTAGATCATCAGCCGCACTTCCGCGGCGAAGGGTGGGCGCGGGAAGCGCTTCTTCGCCTGCACCTCCGGGTCGGTATTCTCCCAGAAGCACCCCTCGAAAGTGAAGGTGACCGGGCGTGGGCCGGCGGCATAGCGGGCCGTCTCCACCACTTCGCGGACCATCTTCGCGTCGTTGCCGGCCATGATCGGGTAGCAGTCCGGGTTCACCACGTCCGGCAGCGGCGCATAGACGTAGTAGTTGGCCGGCTTGTAGGTGAGGTCGAGGGTGAGGATGCCGAGGGTACGCGGGTCGGCCCGACGATAGAGCTGGAAGCGGCGGGCCATCTCCATGGCGTGGTAGCCGATCCGCTTCGGGTGGGGGATGTCCTCCTTGATGAAGTAGTCCTGGCAGTCCGGCTCGTCCACCGGGCCGTAGGCGAAGATGCCGCGGTGGCCGCGGATCTCGGGCGCCGGCGGGGTGTCGCCCAGGATC
Source organism: Armatimonadota bacterium (assembly GCA_012512505.1). Lineage (GTDB taxonomy): Bacteria > Armatimonadota > JAAZEB01 > JAAZEB01 > JAAZEB01 > JAAZEB01. The sequence goes on from JAAZEB010000338.1 coordinate 1,791, forward strand.
ATCACCGCCCGCATGCCGAGAAGGGCGTGCGTGTCCAGGTCGCTCTTGCTGTGGCGGCCGAAGCTGTTGTGGCCGTTGGCGCCGTTGCGGGCGTACTCCTCATAGGTGTTGTAGCCGTAAGAGCCGAGGGGCACCCAGCCGTCGTAGGTGCGCACGCAGCAGCCGGCGGTCGCGCCGGTGGCGGTGGCGACGCGGTAGGTGTGGTAGGAGGCGTAGCGCAGCGGCCGAGCGGGCTTCAGCACCACCGGCGAGATGCCGGTGGAGAACGTTGGGTCCAGGAAGCGACAGCGGGCGGTCACCTCCTGGCCATCCAGCCAGACGCGCGTTAGCTTCTGCGGCGTTTTGTCCAGGCGTTCGACGACGAGGAAGAGCTCATCCATCTTCTGGGAGAAGCCGATCGTCTCGATGCGCACCGGCACCGGCTTCGGGGCAACGCGCGCCTGCACGGCGGAGCCGTCGCTAAAGGTAACGCGCACGGTGGCCGGCTGGCGCAGCGGCTCGCGCGGGCGGACCATCACCTCGCCGGTGCCGCCGGGCGGGATCGTGTCTGGAAGCAGGCGCCACCAGATCAGGCTCAGCTCCTGCCTCAGCGCGTCGAACGGCCGGCCGTTCCAAGTGAGCGCCTTCGCCGTCAGGGGGGTCTTCCCGTCGTTGCGGAGGTGCAGCACCACGTAGCCCGCCGCCACGTACTCGCGGTCGAAGAACGACTGGATTCCCTGGGCGGTCTCAAACCACTGGTAGGGCGTGCCCCGATCCGGCGCCCAGTAGGCCAGCTCCAGCTTCGCCGCGGCGGCCGGCGCGCCCCCGGCACAGAGGCCCACCAGCAGAATCACCAACCACCGCTGAAAGCTTGCTTGCATCCGAGACGACTCCTCTCTTGGCAGTAACACACCGACTGGTCTCGACCGCCCAAACCTGTCCGCGAACAGCAGCGCCCCCCTCACGAGGCGCCCGGTGCGCTCGTGCAGACCCATGGATGCTCAGCGGCCGCCGCCGGTCACCTCGAAGTAGTGGGCGAAGAACTGCTCGGGGTCCACCGCGACGGCGACGCGGTGTGGCTTCTCGGCCGCGTTCGGGTTCCAGGCCGTGAGGCCGGCCAGCGTGGGGCTGGCAATCTCCACCGAGACGAGGCCCTCCTGATAGCGGCACAGCTCCGGCTCGAAGAGGACCGCGCCCGCCAGGGGGTCATGAAACGTGATCTCGGGCCGGCCGCGGAACCAAACCTCGGCCATCTCCGCCACAAGGGCGAGCGGGCCGCCGGCCGCCCGGAAGCGGCGCCGGCACTCGGCGGCCGCCATCTGGCACTGCATCGTCACATCCAGGCCGATGGAGGTGAAGACGGGCGGCCGAGCCGCGAAGGTGATCGCGGTAGCGACCGGGTCACACAGCGCGTTCCACTCGCGGGCGCCGGGTCCGCCGCTGGTGAAGATGCCGCACATCAGCACCACCTGCCGCAGCAGCGATGGAATCTCCGGGTCACTGGCGAAAAGGAGGGCCACGTTGGTCAGCGGGCCGACGGCGAGGAGGGTGATCTCACCCGGGCGCGCGCGGATCGTGCGCCGGAGAAACTCGACGGCGGTGTTCGGCGGGAAGTCGGTGCGGTGCGGGCGGGCGGCGATCGCCTCGTACTGAGGCACGTGCGGCTGCCCGGGCCCAAACAGGAGCGGCCCGGGGGCCCCGGCATGGACCGGCACGTCGTCGCGGCCAGCGGCCTGGCACACGGCCGCGGCCAGGGCGGCGCGCTGGATCACGTTGCCGGTGGCGGTGGTGACGCCGAGCAGCTCGCAGCGGGGCTGGCGCAGCAGGTAGGCGAGGCAGACGGCGTCGTCGATATCGCTGCCGATGTCAGTGTCGAACAGCACGGGGATCTTCTCGCTCATCGCTCCTCCTGGCGGCTCGCCCTCGGCGCGGCGGATCCTCCGGGCGGCACGGGCGCACGCCGCTTCCTGGCACGGTGTTCTACACCGGCGCGCGGGAGTCATGCTCCGGGATCGCGCGCGAGCGGGGGTGGCACAAAGTGGCAAACTGCGGCCAGCGGGTGTATCAGCAACCCCTGGGTGGGTACCATTAGGGCAGCCTGCCGGGAAGACCGGGAGTGCTTGCGGTGTGGTAGGGGTGCCTGCTGAGGCCCACCCTGACGCCAGTGACGTAGGCGCCGGGGGCAGGCAGCTAGGCGGCAATGGGGGGAGGAAGTGTTGGGTGAGCGCGTCAGCCCCGCAGGGATCGTCCGGCCAAGGCCGGGCAACCCGCATCGAACTGCTGAACGGCCACATTAGCTGGCTGCTGATGGAACTCGCGGCGGCCTACCGCGACGGCCGACCCGAGGTGGAGATCGCCCAGCTTGAAGATGCTCTGACGCAAGCGCGCCAGGAACGTCAGCAACTGGTGGAAGAGGAGCTTTCGCAGCTAGCCGAGGAGCCGGAGGAAGGAACCGGACAATAACCCCTGACCCGCGCCAGAGTGAGGGGAGAACCTGGCGCGGCAGGTGTAGGAACCGCCCGAAGTGGGTAGGATCCAGGTGACCTGCTGGGCCCCAGAGGGGCGGCCCCAGACGAGCCGCAACGAGGCGCGTCGGGGCCGTTTCTGGCAAGGCCGCCCCTCGCCCAGCCTGCGTGTGTGGTCCGGCGCGAGTGGAGCGCGCCGCGGGGGACGCCTCGGGTTGCGCCGTCGCGCCTGCGGAGCATCGGCGAAAGGAGGGTCGAGGCAGACCGACATACCACGCACTGTCCTTGCCACCGGCAAGGGCGCTGGGGCCGCGCGCGCTCCGTGCGGAGGGCGGCTGGCTACGCACCCGGCCAAAGGGCTTTCCCCCGGCCGGTTCCTGGCCACCCGGGAGGGTTTCCCGGTGCCGCCGAGGCGGGGAATGGCAGCACGCGCGCTGTCCCAAGGCAGGGCCGCCGGATGCACGTCTCCGGCGGCGGATACGACTCTGGGGCGCCCTCCCCGCACTCTCGTCTCGGGAGAGGGCGCCCTCGCTCTGCTTACGCCGTGCGGACGGTGTCGCCGCCCTGGAGCACGAGCACCCAGTCCTCCATCGAAGGTTTGCCCGGCGCCGGCCAGCGGCCCTCGGCGTCTGGCTGAACGGGGCCGACGTTCACCTCGGCGCCGGTGCGCGGGTTGAAGAAGTAAGCCCGGTAGGCCGCGCCCGGCTCGATGGGGATCGCCGTGCCCTGCACCCCCTGGAAGATCCCATCCATGGCGGAGGAGGCGTAGTAGAAGACCCACACGCTGCCCGGGATCCCGGTGGCGAAGGAGGCGATGCGCCCCAGCTTCTCGACCTCCGGCAGGGGGCGTGGCTCGAAGAGCTGCCAGGGATAGCGCTCGAAGAAGCGCCGCCCCAGCGCCACCTGGCCCGAGCCGGCGTAGTGCATCACATCTTGCCAGAAGCCGTCGCCCCAGTTCATCGTCGTGCCGGTGAACGGCTCGTCGCGCGAGCTCATCGCCCAGATCCCCTGCGCCCCATAGGTGTGCCCCGCCGCGC
>JAAZEB010000339.1 GCA_012512505.1 Armatimonadota bacterium
CGCAACCACCGTGCCGTTCACCGTAGGCGGCGGCATCGCCGACGTGGCTACCGCGGCGGCCGTCCTGGAAGCGGGAGCCACCAAGATCTCCACCAGCAGCGCCGCCTTCCGCCAACCCGCGGTGATCGCCGAGATGGTGAAGGAGTTCGGCGCCGAGCGAGTGACAGTGGCCATTGATGTGGACCAGAACGCCGCGCTCCCCTCTGGCTATGAGGTCTACATTGACGGCGGGCGCACGGCGACCGGCACCGACGCCATCGAGTGGGCAAAGCGCGTCGACGGCTATGGGGTGGGGTGCATCCTGCCGACGAGCAAGGCGGGCGACGGCGCCCGTACCGGCTACGACCTGCCGTTGATCCGCGGCATCGCGGGGGCGGTCTCCGCGCCGGTGGTCGCCTCCGGTGGGGCCGGCACCCTGTCGCACTTCGCCGAGGCGGTGGCGGCCGGCGCCTCGATCCTGCTGGCGGCCTCGGTCTTCCACTTCGGCCTGATCAGCATCCCCGAGCTGAAGGAGTACCTCCGCGCCCAGGGGATCCCCGTCGGATAGGCACATCGCCGCTTCTCTGCTCGTCAGGCAGCCCGGGATTGCCCTCCCTTCCCGGGCTGCCTGACGGGCACGCATCCCCTGGCAGCGCGCGGCCGTGCCCGGCGTTTGCCGCCGCCTCGGGTGGGGTACCACACCGCGGGAACGGCGCGCCCTCCCCGCCGACGCCGTTTCCGGGAGGATCCCCATGGAGTCGGTCGCGCATCCGTCGTTGGATACTCCTCTCATCGAGCACCTGACCGACCTCGGGCAGGCGCGGCAGATCGCGCTTGGCTGCGTGCGCTGCGACCTCGCCGCTACTCGCACCCAGGTGGTGTTTGGCGAGGGCGTCCCCACCGCTCGCCTGATGCTGGTAGGGGAGGGCCCCGGCGCCGAGGAGGACCGGCAGGGCCGCCCGTTCGTGGGGCGCGCTGGCCAACTCCTCGACGCGGCGATCGCGCAGGCCGGGTTGAGCCGCGACCAGGTGTACGTCACCAACGTGGTGCGCTGCCGGCCGGTGAAGGTGTCGGACGCGCATCTGGAGAACCGGCCGCCGCGCGCCGGCGAGATCGGTGCCTGTCGCGTGTGGATGGATGCCGAGCTGCGCCTGGTGGCGCCGCGCGCGCTCCTTTGCCTGGGCGCCGTGGCCGCCAAGGCGCTGATCGACAAGGACCTCCGCCTCCTCGAAGCGCGGGGCCAGTGGCTTTCAGGCCCGCGCGGGATCGCGGCCCTGGCAACGCTTCACCCCTCCTACGTGCTGCGCCAGCGGGATCCCGAGGCTCGCGACCGGGCACGCCGCATGCTGGTGGAAGACCTGTCACTTGCTGCCCGCGCGTTGACACCGGCATAGCTTTGTGCTATCCTACCTCTGGCATTCCTGCAGCGCGTTCATGCGATGAGAGCTCACTAGCGATGATGAACGGTCCTCGCGCCTGTACCAGATCGGAGCTTGCCCAGCTTGTCCGCCTGTCGGATCAGGTGTTCCGTCCGGCGGGTGGCAGCATGGAGGCGGAGTACCCCCTGGTGTTCGGTGAGGAGAATCTGCCCCACTGCCGGGTGGTGACCGAGGATGGGCGCGTTGTCTCCCACGTCGGCGTTTCGATCCGCGATGCCTCCATCCTCGGCTGCAGCCTGCGGGTGGCCTCCATCGGCGCGGTCTGCACCCACCCGGACTACCGTGGCCGAGGCTACGCCAGCGCGCTGATGGAGGATGCCCGCACCCTGGCGCTGGGCGAGGGCGCCGTGCTCATGCTCATCTCCGGTGGGCGCGGCCTCTACCACCGCCTGGGCTACGTGACGGTGGGCGCGTTCTCCGGTTTTAGCGCCGGTCTAGACCAGCTCCCGGAGCTTCCGGCCGGGCTGCACGTGGCGCCTTGCGGCCCAGAGCATATCCCCGCGCTGATCGGCCTCTACCAGCAGCGCCCGGTACGCTTCATCCGCCCGGCCGAGGATTGGGCGAAGCTCTTGACGGCGCAGATGCTGATGAACCGGCCGGCCGACTGCCTGGGCCTCTTCGAAGGAGCCGAACTCGTGGCCTACGCCGGCACCCAGCGCCCGGCGCCGGGCTCCTCCGGGCCCGAGGTGGTGCCGCGCATCCGGGAGTACGCCGGTGCCGAGACCGTGCTGTTCGCCGGCCTCTCCGGCATCGCCGCCTGGCATGGCGCGTCACGGGTGGAGGTTGCCATCATGCCCGGCAGCCAAGACCTGCCGCGGCTGCTGCGCCAGGCCGGCGCCACTGAAGAAGCCACCTCCTTCCCCGGCACCCTGGCGATCATCGAGCCAGACGGCTTCTTCGTCTGCATCCACGAGTACGTCCGCGAGCGCCTAGGCACCGTCGCCGACGAGCTGCTGCTGGAGCCGCGCGAGACGACGGGCGTCAGCTTCCAGCTCGGCAGCGAGCGCTATGAACTGGAGACGCTGGGACAGCTTACCGCGCTCGTGTTCGGCGGCACCACCGCCGAGGCGCGCCAGGTGCCACCCCCGCCGCCCCGGCTGGGAGCGGTCCTGCGCCAGCTCTTCCCGCTTCCCCTCCTGTGGTACGGTTACAACTACGTCTAGCGGTCTGCCAACGCGCCAACCGGACCTTGCGCTGACGCCATACGGCGGCGCGCCCGGGGGAGCCGGTGCGGTTGCTTGCGACCAGTCTAAAATACCTCCAAACGTTTGCCACCAATCCATCGTTCGCGCCGTCTAATGGATGAGGAGGAGCCGGGACGACAGCACCCCCCAGACGGGGTGCCGCCTCTCCGGCCGCGGAGAGCGGTGCCGCGAGGGGCGGGCGTGAGGCAGCGTCGCGCGAGCAGCCTCCGCGCGGTGGCACTCCCGCCCCAGCGCTCCGAACCGGAAGGTGGCCCCCAGCGGGCGCGCTCGTCTCCGGCTCGCACGGAGGCGCTGCGATGAAGGTTATGGTTGTTGGGGAAGGCGAAGGCGAGCTCTTCTTCTTCTGCCAGGCCCTCAAGGCTCTGGGCGCCGAGCTCATCCATGCCGCCACCCTGGATGAGGACAAGGTGGTCCTCCACCGGGTCGACATGGTCGTTCATCGATGGTCCTCCTTCAACGCCGACGTCCAGACGGTGCAGATTCAGAACCTGAAGGAGGCCGATCCCAACCTGGTGATCGTACTGTTTGCCCCGACGCAAGACGTCGGCGCGGTGCGTCACCGCTTCCCGCGCGAGCTGGTAGCCGACACGCGCGCCCTGGAGGCGGCGCACGCGGAGCGCACCGCGCGGGCGGCGCTGCAGGAGGCGCGCGCCCGCCGGGGGATGCCGCCGGTTCCCGTGGCCGCGGCGTGAGCGGTTCGCGACCGGGAGCGGGGGAAAGGCACGCCGGCGCGGAACCCCCCGCTCCCGGTCGCCACTCAACCGGCGATGAGGACCACGCGGTCCATCCGCTTGCCGCAGCCGTGGCAGGTGCTCTCGCCCGACTTGGGCCGAGGCTGTATTGCCACTCCCTCGCCGAGCAACTCCTGCGGCGGCTTCTCCTCTTGCTTGCTCATCGGATATCTTCCGTGACGCCGATCTACCCGGGCGCTAGCTCCCACCATCCGGATCCCGCAAAAGGGAAGGGGCAGGAGCGGCCGCCAAAGCCATCCCTACCCCTTCCCTTCTCAGGATGGAAGCCTCGCCGCTACTTGCGCCACTCGCCATAGTCGGTGAGGTGGTAGCCGATGCCAACGTAGTCGAGCACGCGGCAGAGGGCGCGTAGGGCGACGCCGAAGCCGTCCGGGCCGGAGAAGCCGCCGAACTGCCCGCCGCCCTTCACGTGGGGCTCTAGGTCCAGGAAAACGCCGGGAATGCCCCGCGCCTGCAGCTCCGCGGTCAGCGCCGGCAGGCGCCCCTTGAAGTCGCGCAGGATCCGCTCGTGGCCGGCGTCTCCTTGGTCGGCCGGCACCATGCGGTGGAGCTGATCCTCGTTGACGTAGCCCTGCCACTTCTCGCCCGGCTCGCGTTGGTAGTCCTTGATGTGCATCCAGCCGATGTGCGGCTTCATCGCCAGGTACTCGTGGTAGGTCTCCTCGGTATCATAGCCCTGGCAGACGATGTTGGCGCCGTCGAAGATCAGGTAGAGGGCGTCGCTGTTCACTTTGTCGTAGATGGCGCGCAGCAGAGTGCCGTTGCGACCCACCAGGTTGGCCTCCACCTCCAGGCCATAGTACACCCCGGCGGCCCGGCACTTCTCCACGATCCGGCCCACGTAGTCGGCGGCCTGCTCCACGAACTGGAACGGATCGGCATCCTTGGGCGGGTAGAAGGAGAAGCCGCGAATCAGCTTCGTCTCGAAGGCGTGCGCCAGCGCGATCGCCCGGGGCACCGTCTTCTCCAAGTATTCCTCAAACGGCTCGTAGATGTTGTGGGTGCCGTCTTCCTTATCGACCAGCTTGATCTTACCAATCGGCGAGCCGATGGAGGAGACACGCACCTCGAACTGCTCGTGCAGCTCCCGCAGGCGCGCGATCTCGGCGTCGCTCAACTTCATTACGTTCTTCACGCCCTCGCCCGCGTCCACAAAGCGGATCGAGTAGTAGGACATCCCCAGCGCCCGGAGCATCGTGAGCTGCTCCTCGGCGCGCTTGCTGACGGGGCCCTCGTCGGCGAATCCGGTGAGAATGACCTCTGGTGCGTTCACTGGTATGTTCCTCCCCGCGGCGTCAGCGCCGAACCGATCTAATTCCTTCGGCGGAATACCGACCGATTCCTTGGCCGCTTGCCACCGCTGGCGCCCCGTCGTCTTGGCAGGATTCCCCCGGGTCAATGGCGAACACCGTATAATCATTGGGTGGCGACTGGGGCAGATCGGGGAATGCCGGGGCGAGGAGCACCGCGGCGGCCGATCACCACCGGCGTTGGTGCCGGCATTGTTGGGGAACGACACGGCGGAGCGGAACGGGGGTAGACTTGGTATCACTGGCGGCGCGATTGCGCCGGCGGAGTGCGGAGGAGCTCGCGCAGATTGCCCAGTTTTGGGGCGTGCGCGTCGAGGGAGCGGCCGGCCGGCCGGATGCCGACGCCCTGGCGGCGGCTCTGGCGTCGCCCAGTCCGGTGCGTACCGCCTTCGACCGTCTGGAGCCGGACGAGAAGGAGATCCTCCGGACGATGGACTCCGCCGCGCACAAGGGGTGGGTGGTGATCGCCGCGATCCGCCGCGCCACCGGGATCCCCGAGTCGCGGGTGGCCGCCTGCCTGAACGCGCTGGAAGCCCGGGCGATCGCCTTCACCGAGGAGCGCGAGCTGCCGGCCGATAACCCCTACTGGGGCGCCAGTTGGGCCGGCCGGCGCCTCCCCACCCGTGTGACGCCGGTGCTCGCCCTCCCGGAGGAGACCGCCCCCTTGTTCCTGGAGATCATCAGCGAGTTCACCGGCAGCACCTGGGCCGCCGATGCCCCCTCGCCGCTCAACCGGCTAGAGACGCTGCCCGTTGCCACCCTCGTGGCGATGGCCGGTCACTACGGCGTCTCCCTGGCTGGTGCCGGCGGCTCGGCCGCCCGGATTGCTAGCCGCCTGCAGCCGGTGCTGAAAGAGCACGAGGCGATGTGGCCGGTGATCGCCGCCTTGCCTCCCACCCTGCGTGCCGTGCTGGACGCGGCCGAGGCCGCCGGGGGCCGCCTACCAATGGCCCAGGTGTGCCAGCAGTTCGGCCTCAACTATGAGGAGCTGCACGTGGTCCTGCAGGCGCTGGCGGAACGCGGGCTGGCGTTCGACCGCTTCGTGCGCCGCTCGCGCGTGCTCCTGGTGCCGGACCGGGTGCTGGAGTGCCTAGCACGCCACACCCTCCCCTCACTGCCGCGCGCGCGCCTGCAGCCGGTGGCGGCGCCCGAGGGAGAGGAAGTGTGGCAGCGCGACCTCCATTGGAGCCTGCTGCTGCTGGTTCGCCATCTCCGCTTGGAAGGGTTGACCCGCACGCTGACCACCGGCAGCATCCCCAAGCGCGTCGCCACCCGCCTGCTGGACCAGATGCGCCGTCCGCCCGCCGGCCGCCCGGGTGACGAGTGGCTCGAACAGCTCCTCATCTACTTGGCCGGCGTCGGGGTCATCGACGACAGCGTCCAGCTCCACCTGGCCGACCCAGAGCCGGATTGGCTGCGGCAGAGTGCCCACGCGCAGGCTCGTGGCTTGCTCACCCGTTGGGCCGAAGGGCACCTGGAAGAGTGGCGCCTGCGCTCCCAGACGGGCCCACTCTGGATGGATCGCCCCCGCCTGGCCGCCGGGCGCTCCCTGCTGCTCGATCTGCTGCGCCGCTGCCGCCCGGGCCAGTGGCTGAGCGTCGACTCCTTGCTGCGGACGGCTGCCGGGCTGCGCCCCTTCTTCCTGCGCGAGCGCGACTACCAGATCCGCCAGTATGGCTACCGTGGCTTGAAGGAGATGCTCACCACGTGGTTTGAGGTGGAGGGGCGCGTGCTGCTCACGCATCTCACCGGGCTGCCTCTGGAACTGGGGATGGTGGCGCTGGACCGGCCCTTGCTTCCCATGGCGCCCCTCAACGGCGCCGCCTTCCGCCTCACCGACTGGGGCGCCTCCCTCCTGGGCACCGCGCCCGCCCCGCCATCCCCGCCCGACGCGCGGATGCTGGTAGTCCAGCCCAACTTCGACATCGTGGCGCTCGAGTTCGTGCCCCGGGTGTTGGATCAACTTGGCCAGTTTGCCACCCCGGTGTCCTACGACCAGGTGGCCACCTACCGCCTCGAGAAGCGGTCTGCCAACCTGGCCGTCTCCAACGGCTGGACCGCCGAGCGCATGCTGGCGTTGCTCCGCGCCCACGCGCGCACTCCCCTGCCGCAGAACGTGGAGCAGTCGATCCAGGACTGGGCCGGCGCCGTGCGGCGCGCACGCTTTGCCCGGGTGCTGCTGGTGGAGGCGGACGACCCGAGCGTGCTGGAGGACCTGGCAGCGGCCAAGCTGCTGAAGGGGCACGTGCGCGGCATCGAGCGCCGCCCCGTGCTGTTGATGCACCCGGACACCGACCTGCGCCGCCTCGCCCGCGAGCTCCGCGCCGATGGCTTTGTGCTGGAGCCAGAGGAAGAGGAGTGAGTCAGTTGCCCGGCGCATCGGCGTCGGAGACGCTTCCTACGGCGGCCGGCGGGACGCCGGCGATCCGACCGCGTCGAGGTTACTCTCCCATGCCGACTCGCTGGTCGCCGAGGCTGTAGATGCGCCACTCGTTGCCGTTGAAGTAGAGGATGACCGGCAGGGCGCTGCCGCCACCGGTGAGTGGGAGGGTGGCCCACTCGCCCTGGA
>JAAZEB010000340.1 GCA_012512505.1 Armatimonadota bacterium
CTTCATGCGATTGCTGAAGACATCATCGCCATCTGGTGCAAGGCAATCAATGAGGCCAGTGTGGTGCGATGCGAGGCACAGCGCCACCATTTGTCCGGCAAGCCGAAGCAGAGGCTGCTCGTGCTGCAGGAGCGTTCGCCAGCAGTGCTGGGCGCCGGCTGATGAGTGATCCACCGTTCCTCTCAGTCTCGCCGCTCGCTGTGGCTCCGTAGTGACCGTCTTGAGGTACGCCTGGAAAGCATCTGAGTATTTGCCCAGGTCGTGGAGCAGCCCGGCAAGGGTGCCCAGGGATGACAGGCCTACCTTCGCGGCGAAGAGCGAGGCCAGGGACGACGTGCCTTCGAGGTGTTCACGCACGCTCTGTATGGCTCCGTCCGTCTGGCGGCAATGGGCCACGAATACGTCACTGCCATTGGGCTGCATTGCGCTACCTCCCGAATATGCCCTATCGGCCGCGGCACAGCGCCTGGGCACAGAGCTGGAGGTCGTCGTGCCGCTTGGGGGCGCGGGTGCCGCGCTTATACTCCACCGGGCGGATGCTGCCGTCGTCGGCGAACTCCACCGTGTCGGCGCGCCCCACCAGCCCGAGCGTTTCCGACCAGATCGGCATGGCGCGCTCGATGCGTTTGCCGGCCTCCCAGGTCGTGAGTGGCTCATCGGCGCGGTCGTGCAGCCGAGAGCCCTGCAGGGTGAAGACGTTCTCCTCGAACGTCTGCTCGAGGTGGATCAGGGCGCACTGCCGCGGGCAATAGGCGTAGTGCTCGATCGCCGAGATGAGAACGGGGTCTTCTTCCATTGGGGCCATGACCTCCCCCTCTCGCGCGGCATTGGCCGGCCGCCCGACACCCACGCCGGGCGGCCGGCCGGCACTCATGCTCCGCCGACGGCCAGTTGGGTGAGAGTCACTCCCTCCGGCAGGTCGGTATCCTTCACGGTCACGCTGTAGTCACTGAACGCACGGGGTGTCTCCACGCCGTCGTTGAGACGCACGGTCACGCGTGCGAACAGGTCCTGAGCTGGGGCGTTTCCCAGCCCGTTGGCGTGGGTGAACACGTAGAGGCCCCGGCAGGCCATCATTCCCCGACTGGCGGAGCGGTCGTGGTCCCACATGTTGCGCAGCGCCTCCCAGAAGAGCGCCAGGTCCCTCGCACTCACGCCCGTCTTCTGAGCAAAGGCCGCCGAGAAGAACCCGTGGGCGCGGTACAGACCGTAAGGTACGATCGCCTTCCGGCCCATCTCAGTGACCTTGCCCTTGCGCTCGTCGACGCTCTCGTCCTCGCCCGCCACTACGTCGGCATCCTCCTTCTTGGTGATGGCGACACGCGTGATGCTCAGGTCGAGCGCGACGATAGGAGAGTGCGAGCGGGCGAACGTGAGCTGTACAGGGCCGCGCACTTGCCCACAGTTGACGCCGGTGGTCATGACGGCCCCGAACATGCGCACGTCGTAGAAGGTGCGGCACATCCGCTGGCGAGCCTTCTCGACATCCTCACGCTTCTGCTTGCTGCCAGTCGACTTCAGGCCCTCGGCGTCATAGGCCTGCTCATGGAGGGCGTTGAGGGCAACGCCGCCGTCGTTGACGTAGATGCGGTATCCCTCATCGCCGCCAGCGACCAGCGACACGTAGTTGCGTACCTTGCGCTTGAGACAGACGTCGGTGACCAGCCCCTGCATCGTCTCCGGGTCGATACGCGGCAAGTTGCCTGCATCGGGATCGCCGTTGGGGTTGCCATCGGTCACCTCGAAGAGGAGCACGAAATCGTGCCGGCGTGCAGGGTCTACATAGATCGGTTCACTCATTGCTTGTTCCCTCCGTTGGTGTCGGCCTCAGCAGCTTCAGCCTTGGCAGCCCGACGCGCCTGCATGGCGGCCCTATCGTCAGCGCGTTGGTGGTAGTATCCCAGTGAGAACAGCGCCTGGTCCTGCAGGGCTAGCGTGCGTGGGAAGGCCGAAAGGGGGCGCATCACCGCTTCCAGGCGTTCCTGCAGGGCGTAATGGGCGGACCCGCGGGTGCGCCGCAGTTTGGAGAGGTGCGCTTGGGCTCCCGACAGGAGGTGCCCGAAGACAGTGGCCGGCGCAGTGGAAGCAGTGCCATAAAAGCGGTCAACAAGAGTGGTGTTGATGCCGGGAATGGCCTCGCGCTGGATCTCTTCCAGCACGGCCAGTAGCCGGCCACATAGATACGCTGGGCGAGTCTCATTTGGTTCCAGAGCGGACATATAGGCCTCCTTTCCGGGTTTTCCGGAGACGAGTGCCGCCTTGATCAGGGCGGCTCGGGGGTAGGTGACTTGCTGCTCCACCCGGCACCGGTTGATCGCCTGGACCAGCAGATCCGGCGGCAGCGGGCTGCCGTGGAGGGCGGCGCGGACGAGCGCCCGTGGCACCTGCGGCGCCATGTCCTTGGTTGCGTCGCGGTAGAGTGCTGCCGCGACGGGGAACACGCCAAGGGGCTGGCCGGGCTGGCCATAGGCATCCACCTGGCGCAGGATGTCGAACCACCGCACCAGGTTTACCTTTACGTGCCCCAGGGTTGTCTCCAGCCAGTCGCGGATCACAGCGCGGCCGCCACTGGCGCTTAGCGCTACGGCGAAAAAGGCGAGGTCGTCGATAGCAAGGGCGCGAGGTCCACTCCGGAATGCCGACAGGAGTTGCTTCACCGCCTCTGGGTCAGGCTTCCGCAGGAAGCTAACGGGTGAGAACCCCACTTTCTCGCGCGTCCAGAACACGTAGACGAGTGGGCCGACAGCCAGGTGTGAGTCGTCCTGCGCCAGGAGGGCGTTTAGGGCCTTGCCGAACCTCTCCCCACACTCCTGGCAAACCGCGGCCGTCCGTCCGCCAGCCAAGCCGTAGGACTCGAAGGCGGTCGCGTTCACAGATGAGGGAGCTACCCCCGCCGTCTGCCCGCCAGGGACCCGCTTGATCAGCACCGGAAGACTGGACGGGATCGGCTTTTTCTCGCCGCACAGCAAGCACTGGCCCGGCAGTGCGCCGGAGAGGTCCCTCGCTTGGCATTCCTTCTGCCAGAACTTCTGCACGGGAGGCTCATCGACAGGGATGACGCCCTCAACCCGGAAGGTGAGCAGGTCGGCGTCACTCAGTCCACTCATCTCCGCCGGCAACCGGTCGAGCCTCGGAGCATCCTGATTCCACGCGTCGAGGAAGCGCGCCACCGCTCGGACCGCCGGGTGGCCGGTGGCATCGGCACAGCGCTCCACGAGTTGACGGTACTGTTCGTGCTTCCGCGGCGCGTGGCGGTCATCGGGGGCCAGCCCGAGTGAGTAGGCCGGGCTATCGGCGAGAAGTATCGGCCGGATTCCAGAGGTCCGGACCACAAAGGGTACGAGGCGCTCGGCGCCGGTATCGCGCTTGCCCTGCCCCCCCGACGTGCGGATGGCCCCTCTGATGGACCCATCGCCATCGAGGTCGAGGATCCACTTCACCGGTCTGCGCACGTACATCGACGGTGGCAGATCACCGACGATACACTCGGCGTCCTGCGCCAACTGCTGTAGGATCATGCGCTCCCTCCCTTCATCAGTTTGAAGGCTTCGTCTGGCACGCGCAGTACCCCATGCTTAAGCTGGGCACGGAAGAAATGCGGTACGTTCACGCCGTCTTCCCGGTACTCCACATCCAGGAGCATCAGGCCGAGGGGCTCGGTTATGTCGACCGGTTGCTCGGAGCCAGCCGGCGCGGCGAAGCTGGCGGCGAACTCACGGCATCCCAGGTAAGGGCGGTGGTAGCACTGCCCTCGGTCGACGCGGCGCCGGAACTGGTCACGGAATTTGGCTGCATCCTCGGTTACGCCGGGGGCGACCACGGTGTCTGCATAGATCAGGTACGCGACATCGCGGAGTCCAAGCGTGTGCCGCTGAGTACGGCACTCGGTGATGTCGAGGCCATCGCTGCGGGACGAGGCTCGCTGGCTCACTTCGTTCCGCATGAGGGAGAAATGGCGGATCGGCTTGAGGACGTGAATCTCCCGCACGCGCCAGGTGAACTCAGGCTTCCAGAAGATTGCCTCAAGTACGCCGCGGGCGGCGGAGGGTGTCATCACCGGGTAGCTGACACGCTCCACCTTCATTTCGGGGCGCGTAAAGCAGGCGAAGTCACCCCATACTTTCACGGCTACGGGGGGGTAGTCCAAGTCGGTTTCCTCCTTTCTTAGCAGAGCTATCAGGCCATCAGGTCTGCAGGATCCAGGGCCTCGCTGGAGAGGCCACAGACGGGGTGGTAGCTTCCCAGCCAGCGGTAGAGCCCGGAGCCCGGTACCACCTCGCAGATCAGCCCATCGGCCAACCACTTCTGGAACTCATGCCGATAGATAGCAACGCTGTGCTGCTGCGCCTCGCGCCACGCGGCGCGGGAGACGAACCCTGCCCTCTGAACTGATGTGACCAGCGCCTCCACGGCCTGCCGATCATAAGGCACGAGAACAGCAACAGTGTCCTTGTCGATCAGACGGAACTTGCTGGCCACGTTCGCGAAGCGCAGCTTCTTGCGCTCGTGCTGAATCTGATGGCGATCCAGATCGACATCTTGGAACAGGCGCCGGAAGTAGGCGGCAAAGACCTCCGGGTCGTGCAGATCAGTGGCGAGATCCGACAGCATCTGCACCGCATGAGCGGTAGCCGTCTTGTAGGGCCCCAGGGGCATCCCACCCTCGGCTGGTCGGAAGACGATCACCTCCCCGCCACCTGGGAGCAGCCCCTCACGGTTCACGCGGCCGGCGGCCTGGGCAATCCGGTCAAGGGGACCCTCAGCGCGCAGGCCCCTGGGGAAGTCGACATCAACGCCCGCCTCGATCACCTGCGTGGAGACCAACCGGCAGGGTAGTCCGGCCTTCAGCCGCTCGCGCACCTGTTCGAGCACCCTTCGACGATGGGCTGGGCACAGGAGCGTCGAGAGGTAGAGGGCATCCGGGTCCTCGAGGGTCTCCAGCAGACGCAGCGAGTCTTTCTTGGTGTTCAAAACAGCCAGGCACTGTGGCGACTGGCGCATGGCGGTGGCAGTCTGCTCCCAGGTCCAGGGCTCCGGCTCCATACGGTAGTTCACCCGGCGCAACTCCCGGAAGTGTCGTGATGGCTCGCGGATGATCTCACGTGCCTCGGGGAGCCCCTGCAGGTAGCGGCTGTTGCCTTCCAAGGCTGGCTGCGTGGCTGTGCAGAGGACCACCGTGGTGCCGTAGCGAGTGACCAGGCTTCGCAGGATGTCGAGGATTGGCGACAACAGGGGAAGCGGAAGCGTCTGCACCTCGTCCAGGATGATCACGCTGCGGGCGACGTGATGCACCTTGCGGCACCGGTGAGGCCGGGCAGCGAACAGGCTTTCGAAGAGCTGAACAGTAGTGGTAACTACCAGCGGGGCATCCCAGTTCTCACAGGCGAGGCCACGCCAGCGTTCAGTCTCCTCTTCTGGGTCATCAGGCTCGACGGCCGAATGATGCTCCAGAACGGCCCGGGGATCGCCCAGTATGTTGCGGAACACATCAGCCGTCTGCTCGATGATGCTCGTGTAGGGGATCGCATAGATCACGCGTTGCAACCCGTGCTGCAGTGCATGCCTGACAGCAAAGGCAAACGCCGAGCGCGTCTTGCCGCCGCCGGTGGGCACCGTCAGTCGGAAAACGCCCGGCGGAAGCTCCGCTGCAGCGAGGCAGTTTTCGTAGACCTCCCGGCGCACGCGGTTCACGAGCGTATCAGGCGAGCCCTCCATAAGCTGTCGCTGATCACGCTCGAAGGCTTCCCACACAGCACTGAGAGCGACCGAGTCGTCACGAAGATCAGCGGCAGCAGGGGAAAAGTGACGCTCGGTGTCCAGCGCGTCACTGTCGACCAGGCAGGAGTAGAGCAGACGTATCAGCAGATCCGCGTCGAGTTCGGTGGGGGCCAGCGCCAGTACCTCACCCGCCAGGGCTTCTGCGCTGGGAACCGGCCCTGGTACCACCATCTTGGCGCGCTCCAGCGCTTCCCTCACCGCTGTGGAATCCACCGCCGTGTCGAGGCGGGGCCCAACATCGGCCAGGTTGAGCATCCCCCCGTGGTGCCCAAGCAGCACAGGGACCACCATCTCGCAGACCTCCGCTGCCATGAGGGCGCCAGCGGACTTGTGGTCAAGGCGTGGGCGAGGGGCAGGCACCCCCTGGTGGGCCGCCCGGTGACAGTCTCGCAGGTACTGCTGAAACTCGTCGCTGCACTTGCCGATGTCGTGAAGCAGGCCAGCCGCCCGGGCCAGTTCACCGAAGCCCAGAGGCTTCGCAAACCGCTGGGCAAGCTCGGCTGTGGCGGCTAGGTGGTCCTTCAGGCTGTGCCAGTGAGTACCATCGGGCGGTGGCGTGTGGGCAACGAAAAGATCAGCCACTGCTGTTCTCCTCTCCACCGAATGAACAGAGGCGTACATCAGTTTGCCGTCGTGCGGCTACTCTCCTGCCGCTTGCTCTGCAAGGTCGGTCATCACGCGGTCTTGCTCCTTTCCTGGGCCCCAGTTGCCCGCGCTCGGGGTGGAGAGGAGGGCGCCCCGCTGCTGGCAGCGGACCCCGTGGTCTTGGCCCGAAGCCGATCCGGCGGCGGGCGGAGCGACGCGGCGATGTGGTACCGGCGCCCGCTGGCGCGGGCTCCCCGGCCTCCTCAGCCACGCCCACACGGCTGAGGATCACCCACGGATACGATGAAGCGTAACAGGCACGGCAAGCGTGAGGTAGCCAGGCGGGCGCCGTCCGGACGGCTGCACAACCACCGGACGGCGCGCGACCGGAACGCTCCAGACAACCGCTCTGCTGCCTGGGGGGAGCGCCCGGGAAAGAGAGGGGAGAGGGTGGCGGGGGGCGATCCCGAGCGGGGAGCGCTACTTTCTCGCCGCTGCCTGGTTCAGGTAGACGAACACCCGGCCGGTTGGCTCCGTGCGCCGGGTTGCCTGGTAGCGCGAGGTCGGTAGGGTGAGGGTGCGGTGAGTGGCGAACCCCGCCACCTCGCGGCCGGCGTAGACATCCCAGAGGCGCGTCACCCCCGCCGGCACGAGTTGCTTCCCGACGGCCAGCTTCACCGGGCGGCCGCTGTCGTTGACGACCACCAACCCGCGCGTGAAGCGCCGCCAGGCAATGCCGCGCTGGCGGTCATACGTATACCGCGCGCCCAACGGCTTGCCCAGGTCCACGAAGTAAACCTCATCGCGCGGGATGCCGGGGCCGGCCTCGTAGTAGCTGCTCTGGCCCAGCAGCAGTGCCGCCGCTACGCCGTAGTGCAGCGCCTCCCGGTCCAGCACCTCCCGGTAGACCGGCTGTTTCACCCCGTCCACTTCCACCTGCTTGCCCGTCGGCTGGTAGCGAGGCTGGCCGTAGTTGAGATGGCAGATCCGGGTGCGGTAACCTCCCTGGCGCAGCGGCGCGTCGATCAGCACCTCGCAGTAGTGCGCCACCGAATCCCACAGGTTCTCCGGCCGATACCAGGGGTGGACGTAGGTCTCGGTGATCCGCTGCCGCCCGCGCTCCTGAAGGTAAACCTCGGCCGTGGGCCCGCCGCTGGTCGTCATGTAGCTCTCGCTCAAGTCGAAGTCGGCATACGGCAGGTAGTGAGGCGCGTTGCGGTATCCCTGGTTGGTGAAGAGGATCAGGTCGGGGGCCTCGCGACGCAGCAGCGCCAGGAACTGGGCGATGGCGGCGTCGTACTCTTCGTCGGGATGCCGCTGCTTGAACGTGGCCTGGGCCTCGGGATGCACCGAGCCGAAGCCGGTGGTGTCGAAGAAGATGCCGTCGTACTGGTGCTCCCGCGCCTGCCGGATCAGGTGGGCCACGCGCCACTCGCGCAGCCCCGCAACGGTCGGGTCGTAGTAGTAGGCAGGCGTCACCTCGGAGCCGGCGTGGCCGAGCAGCCCCTTCTCCGGGTTCAGCAGCCACTCCGGGTGCTCCGTCAGCAGCCGCCGTTCCCACCTGTCCGCTCCCTGCGTCGGGGCCAGGTAGAAGGCGACCAGCCACTCGTAGTAAAGCAGCTTCGACCCCGCCCGGTGCAGCGCCGTCACCTGCTCCGGCGGCAGGAAGCTGCCCGGCACGACGATATTAAAGCGCCCATACCAGGCCAGTTCCGCCGCGGTGTAGCGGGGGGCGTAGTGGAAGGCGAAATCCCCCCGCTTCTGGGGCACCTCCTTCGGCAGCGCCGCCGCCGTGCCGGCGGCCAGCGCCATCAGCAGCACGCAACCAAAGCCCCGAAAGCGCATCATTGCATTCCCTCGCTTGCCTATGGCCCCACCGTTGGGGGGCCGGCCGCGAAGGCGCGCAACGGGGCGTTTCCTGTCGGCCGCGCGCGTTCGCGGCTAGTGGGCGGTTCTTCCTGGTGGCGCCGGGGTGGTTCGTGG
Organism: Armatimonadota bacterium; assembly: GCA_012512505.1. Taxonomy (GTDB): domain Bacteria; phylum Armatimonadota; class JAAZEB01; order JAAZEB01; family JAAZEB01; genus JAAZEB01. Next base: position 8,347 of record JAAZEB010000340.1, read on the forward strand.
CGGGGCTGCCCCTCGGCGCCAGCGGGGCAGCCCCTCGTTCGCTGTCGGTCTAGAACTTAGCGGTTGGTGGCCGCGCCGGTGGCAAACCCCCGGACGCCGAAGTCTTTGCCCCAGGGGTCGACGTCGGGCATCCCGGAGCGGTCGATCAGCGCGGCGAGCCGCTCGCGGTAGGCGTAGAGCCGCTGCGGGTCGCGCGAGTAGGAGGCCATCGTCTTCACCAGGCTGTCGGGCACCACCAGCGCCTCCCGCGCCTGGGCCAGCCACTGGCGCTGTTGCGCGGAGAGGGCATTCCCCTTCGCCTCATAGCGCCGGACGATCTCCTCCAGGATGCAGGCGTAGGCGTAGTCCTCCATGCCGTCGCGGTAGTTCTCCAGGCGGATGGTAGGCACCGGCTTCCCGCCCGGACCAGCGCACAGCAGCGAGCCATCGCCGTGGTAGGTGGTCCAGCTCACCGGGTTCCACTCGGTGAAGGGGCCGGTCTCAATCGGCTTGTTGTCGTTCCAGATCGCCGTCGCGTAGTAGAGAAAGCCGTCGGGGCGATACTTGGCGGTCATCGCGCCCATCAACAGGCGCGCTTCGATGGCGGCGTACTCCACGAACCAGTTGGCGTGCGGGTTGTGCGGGCCGCAGCAGATGTACCACCACACCTTCCGGCCGGTGGCGCGTGCCTGTGCCGCCCGCTCCAGGTCGAAGCTGGGAGTGAGCGGGCACCAAGCATCGATCGTCTTCACCACCGAGTCCAGGCCGAAGCTGTGGTCGTAGCTGGTGGTCATCAACAGCACTTCGGGGAACGCCTGGCGCAGCGCCTGCGCCGACCGCTCCAGCAGCCCGAACTGCTCCTTGGGGCGCTCGTCGAAGCCGTAGATGTAGGCGTGGTCGAGCAAGCCGAGTGCCTTCGCCTGCTCGTAAGCGGGCCGGAGACGCTCCACCGTCTGGGCGATTGCCTCCTCAAACCCCTCCTCCGACGTGCCGGCGTTGAAGACGTTGCCCAGGTTGAACGCCACCAGCCGCCCCTGGTCGTGCAGGCGCTTGAGGATCTCGAAGTCGGGCGGGCCCTGGCGGTAGAGGCTGTCGTAGTCGATGTAGTAGTCGGCGAGGAAGTCGGCCCAGCGGTGCTTCATCTGCGGCCAGTTCTCCGCGCCCCCCATCTGCGCGCGGCGCTCGTCGAAGGTGATCGCCGTGGGGAGGGGGGTGCAGTCCGGCAGCGTAAAGGAGCGCACCCGCACGCTGATCGGGAAGGAGAGCGGCTCCGCTCCCTCGGCGGAGACACGCAGCGTGCCGCGGTAGAGGCCGGGCGCCTGGCCCTTCGGCGCGCGCACCCGCACCCAGAACGTCTGCAGGTCCCCTTCCGCGATGGACACCGGGCCCAGGAAGTCCAGGATCGGGTCCGGCCACCAGCCGACGTACGACACCGCGTAGGGCGGGCGCCGCTTCGTCTCCACGTAGCCGACCACCTCACACTGGATCTGCTCGGCCGGCAGCACGTTGCCGGCGCTTGTCTTCAGCTCGCTCACGCTCACCGACACGTTCCGCAGCGCGTCGGCGCGGGGCATGACGGCAACCTGGAAGCTCTCTTTCTCGTTGCGCGCCAGGCTCAGCTCCACGCTCTTGCGTGCCGACACGGTAAACGGCATGTCGCGGGGCAGAATCTTCTCCATCGAGGTGGCGAAGCCGACCAGCATTGGCGAGGACGCCCAGCCCAGGCGGTCGCAGTCACGCCGGAAGCGCGCGACCGACACCAGGCGGTCGGCCTGCTGCGGCAGCCGCGCGGCCTCCCCGCGGAGCGCCTCCAAGCGCGCCAGGGTGAGGGTAGGGGAGTCCAGCTCCGTGCGCATCGCCGCGATCCGAGCCTCCACCCGGGCGATCTCCTCCTCGGCCTGCGTCTTCGCGGCGGGGGTTTCGGCTAGCCGCAGCAGGGTGGCGCGGCAGCGGGTGGCGGTTCGCTCCAACGTGCCCAGGTTGCCCAGTTCCAGCGCGGCCACCTGGCGGACGAAGGTGCTGGGCGGCTCCGGCGCCTCCTCGCCCGGCCTCAAGAGCGTGAGATTGCCCAGGTACAGCGTCATGTTGCTGGCAGGCCGTTCGGTGTAGAAGTGGATGATGGAGATGTTGGCGCGGTTGACGGCCTCGGGGAACGCGTTGAGCGGCACCACAAAGCGTTGGTAGCCGCGTGCTGGCAGCGCGAGCGCCTGGCTCAGCCCCTGGCGAAACGGCACCTTGTCGTCGGAGATCATCAGCGCGAATGGGTAAGACCGCGCCCCCGGGTTCACAACGTCGATCACCAGGCGGTCATAGGGACGCCAGTCGCTCACTGGCGGCTTGGCCTCGAAGGCGGGCCACTGCTCCATTCCTTCCTTCCACTGTGGCGTGGTGAACTGCAGCGAAAACCGCCCGTTGGTCGCGTAGCGGGGCGAGCGCTCCAGCTTGTCCTGGTCGGCGGAACGGATCCGCCAAGCGGCGGCCGCGTTCTCCTCCTCAAAGTTGAAAAGGGGCTCTGCCGCGCCGGCCGGCCCGGCCAGCGGCGCTAAAGCAAAGCAGGCAAGCGTGACAGACAGGGCAGACTGCAGGTGGCGCATGGTATCCTCCTGCCACTCCCTTCTCGGCACGGCGCCGGCACTCCTGCCCGCCGGCGCCTGTGCCGCGCCCTTGGGGAGGAAGCCCCGCCCGGAACCCCGAACCAGCGATCAACCTGCCGCGGAGGGGATCACGCCCGTGTGCTTGCCAACAAGGCGCTGGCTGCCGCTCGTGCTCGTGCTGCTTTGGGGGGCTGCTGTCTCCGCCGCCCCGGACGGCGCCACCTTCTACGTCGCACCCAACGGCAACGACCGCTGGTCCGGGCGGTTGGCCCGGCCCAACGCGGCCAAAACCGACGGCCCGCTTGCCTCGCTGGCGGGGGCGCGCAACGCTGTTCGGCGGGCGCGCACCGCCGGACGCCTCCCCGGGCCGGTGACCATCCTCCTGCGCGGCGGCGTCTACCGCCTTGGCTCGGCAGTCACCTTCACCCCGGCAGACTCTGGCACGCCGGCCGGCCCGGTGACCTACGCCGCCTACCCGGGGGAAAAGCCGATCCTCAGCGGCGAGCGCCACATCCGCGGGTTCCGGCGCGCCGCGAACGGCCTCTGGCAGGTCCGCCTGCCCGCTGGCTTCGGGCGCTTTGAGCAGCTCTACGTCAACGGCCGCCGCGCGGTGCGCGCGCGCACTCCCAACCGCGGTTACTTCTACATGGCGGGGATCCTCCCCTCCGGCGTTGATCCGGCCACCGGGCAGAGGGGCACGCTGGATGATCACGCGTTCCTGGCCCGCCCGCGCGACATCGCCCCGCTGCTGGCACTGCCTCCGGCGCGGCTGCGCGAGGTGGTGGTCAACGCCTACCACTCCTGGGAGATCTCCCGGCATCACGTCGCCGCCATCGACCGCGACCGCCACCTGGTCTCCCTCACCGGCAGTTACCCACCCAAGTTCGGCCATTACGTGGAGCACGAGCGCTACTTCCTGGAGAACTACCGCGCGGCCCTCGATGCCCCCGGGGAGTGGTACCTGGAGCCGGACGGCACCCTTCTCTATCACCCCCAGCCGGGCGAGCGCCTGGAGACCGCCGTGGTGGTGGCGCCGGGCCCCAGCACCCTGCTTCGCCTGGTGGGAGAGCCGGAGGGTCGGCCGGTGGCGCACCTGTCGTTCCGGGGGCTGTCGTTCCGCTATGCCGGCTATCGCCTGCCCCCCGAGGGCCAGTGGTCGCCCCAGGCGGCCTGCAACCTCGGCGCGGTGATCGAGGCCGACTATGCGCGCGGCGTCACTTTCCGCGACTGCGCGATCGAGCACACCGGCACCTACGGGATCTGGCTGCGCGACGGTTGCCGCGATTGCGTGATCGAGCGCTGCTTTTTCGGCGACCTGGGTGCCGGCGGCGTGCGCCTCGGGCAAACCGTGAACGAGATTCCTGCCCCGGCCGCGGTGACCAGCCACATCCGCGTGGACAACTGCATCATCCGTGGCGGCGGACGCCTGTGGCCGGACGCGGTCGGCATCTTGATCGGGCACAGCGGCGACAATCAGGTCACCCACAACGACATCTCCCTGCTCGCCTACACCGGCATCTCCGTCGGCTGGCGCTGGGGTTACGGCGAGGTGCCCTCGAAGCGCAACATTATCTCTTTCAACCGCATCCACCACCTGGGTTGGGACGTGCTGGCCGACATGGGCGGCATCTACACGCTGGGGGAGGCCCCCGGCACGGTCCTCGCCAACAACGTCATCCACGACATCGACGGCGACGGTACCTCCGGCATGCATGGCCTCTACAACGACAACAGCACGGCCTTCATGCGCCTGGAGAATAACCTCGTCTACAACGTCCGCGACGGCGCTTACCAGATCGGCAGCGGCAAGGACAACCTCGTCCGCAACAACATCTTCATCGCCGACCCGCGCAACCACAGCGTGCATGGCCAACTTCTCTTCTGTATGTACTATCCCGAGGAGACGCACGTCGCCGCCACCTTCGAGCGTAACATCCTCTACGGCAGCGGCGGCCGGCTCCTCTCCGTGCCTGACTTTGGCGAGCGCCTGCAGTTCCGCCACAACCTCTACTGGGAGCCTTCGGGCGCCCCGTTGGATTTCGCCGGCCAGACCTTCGAGGCGTGGCAGCAGCTCGGGCGCGATGCCGGCTCCCTCGTCGCGGACCCGCTGTTCGTCGATCCCGCCCGGCACGACTATCGGCTGCGCCCCGAGTCGCCGGCGCTGCGCCTCGGCTTCGTGCCGTTCGATCCCCGCCAGGCGGGAGTCTACGGAGACCGGGCGTGGGTGGCTCGCGCCGGCGGGGTCTCGCTGCCGCCGTGGCAGGGCTTGCCCGGCCCGCCCCCGGTTACCTTCAGCTTCGACTTCGAGGACGTTCCGGTGGGCGAGAAGCCCCCGTACGCCGGCTCGATGGTGGAGGGTGCCGGCGATGCCCTTGCCGTCACCGAGGAGACGGCGGCCGGCGGCAAGCGCAGCCTCAAGGTGACCGATGTGCCGGGGCTCAAGCACAGCTTCAACCCCCACTTCTGGTACACGCCAAACCACCGGGAGGGTGTCTCCACGCTCTCTCTCGACCTGCGCCTCGAGGAGGGCGCCGAACTCGACCTCGAATGGCGCCAGTACCCCGGCCACCCCTACTACTTCGTTGGGCCGCGGGCGCTCTTCCGCGACGGCAAGCTGTTCCTGGCCGACGAGCCGGCACTGGCGATCCCGCCCGGGGAGTGGTTCCACCTGGAGATCGTCGCCGGGTTTGGCCCCGACGGCGATGGCACCTGGCGCCTGGCCGTGACCCTCCCGGACGGCACCACCAGACGCTTCGAGGCCCTGCGGTTCGGCAGCCGCGAAACCAACAGCGTCACCTGGATCGGCTTCATCAGTAGCGGCGACCAGGCCTGCACCTACTACCTGGACAACATCCGCCTCACCAACACCAAGGCCGAGGCGCAGTGAGGGCAAGCCGGTGCGAAACACCCGCCCCGGTCCTCCGGGCGTGTCACCTCTAGGTGGGTCGCGCACGGCACGGCGGGCGGCACACGCGATTACCAAAACCGTACCGTTCTACCAAACGCCTGATGCACATTACCATCGCCAGGCCGGGAGCGTCACAGACCGCCTGGCGGCCATCCTGCTAAAATGCAATTAGTGGCAATGGCGGGGCGGCCGGCCGGAGGGAGAGGCGAATGGGAAGCAGACGCTGCCCGGGTCAGGACACGCGCTACTGGACGCCGGAAGACCTGTTTGAGATCCCTTGTGCCCACTGCGGCGCCCCCCTGGAGTTCTTCAAAGATGACCTGCGCCGGCGGTGCCCTACCTGCGGCCGGCATACCGTGAACCCAAGAAACGACATGGCCTGCGCCGCGTGGTGCCGCTGGGCCGCGGAGTGCCTGGCCCAACTCGGACGCGATCCCCAGGGAAGCGAGGAGAAGGCGTGGGGCTGAAGCTGGCTGTCTCAGGCAAGGGAGGGGTGGGCAAATCAACGCTTGCTGGCACGCTGGCGCGCCTCTTCGCCGAGGAGGGCCGCGCGGTGCTGGCAATCGATGCCGACCCAGACGCCAACCTGGCTTCGGCGCTCGGCATGCCCCGGGAGCTGCAGGCCGGCCTCCAGACGATTGCCGAGCAGCGCCAGCTCATTGAGGAGCGTACTGGCGCCCGGGCAGGGCAACTCGGCCAGCTTTTCACTCTCAACCCGGACGTGGCCGGCATCGCCGAGCAGTTTGCCGTCCGCCACGCTGGCGTCGACCTGCTGGTGCTGGGCGCCGCGCAGCGCGCGGGCGCTGGCTGTGCCTGCCCGGAAAGCGTGCTGCTCAAAGCCCTGGTGCGCGACCTAGTGGTGCGGCGCGACGAGGTCGTCCTCCTCGATATGGAAGCCGGTATCGAGCACCTGGGGCGCGGCACCGCCATGGGGGTCGATCTGATGCTGGTGGTCGTTGAGCCCGGCCGGCGCAGCGTCGAAACAGCGCACCGGGTGCGCGAGATGGCCGCCGGCATCGGCATCCGCCGGGTGGCCATCGTGGTGAACAAGACGACCCGCCCGGAGGAAGACCGGGCTTGGATGGCGGCTGAGTTTGGCGCCGATGCCGTGATCGGCGCGATTCCATTCGATCCACGGGTGATCGTGGCGGATCGGGATGGCCAGGCGCTGACCGACCTGGGCGACCCGGCGCTCCTGGCGCCGTTCCGCGCGATCCACCGCGTTC
>JAAZEB010000341.1 GCA_012512505.1 Armatimonadota bacterium
CCGTGGCGAAGGAGACCGAAAGGCGCTGTGTCGGCTCCAGGGTGGCCGCCACCCACAGCCCGGCGCCGCCGATCCCGAGCAGCAACGCGCCCAGGAGGAGCCGCCGGGCCGGCACCCGCCGCTCCGCCAGCAGGTGCGCGCCGAAACCAGCCAGCAAAGCGACGGCCACGCTGGCAAGCGAGAGCATTCGCCCGGGCGACCCGAACCCCCCCAGACCGGGAATCACGGCGTGCAGCGCTTCTCCCGGCGGCGTACGGAACGAACCCAGCAGCGCGCCGGCGGCCACGGCGGCCAGGACGGCGATCCGGCGCTCGGCCCCCTCTGGGAGTGTCGCTCGCCAGGAGGGTACCATCACCCCCATCATGGCAAGCAGCGCCAGCAGGAGGGGGAGCACGCCGAAGTAGCCGGCGAACTCGGCGTGGTTGGCCGGCCCCCAGTAGTCGCCGCCATTGGGATGGCCGTAGAACCCGGGCATCAACAGGGCCACGGCCGCCCGGAACGGGAGCGCCTGCAGGCGGTAGCTCTCCGCGCTGGGGAGTAGTGGCGCGGCGCCGGCGCGGTGGCTCAACCCGGAAAGCTCCAGCACCGGCAGGAGCTGTGGCGCGGCGAGCAGCACGGCCAGCGCCAGCGGCACGACGGCGCACGGCATGAGGCCGGCCAGGCGCTGGCGCCACCCGGCGCCGGGGGGCGGCACGGCAAGGGCGTAGGCCACGAACCCCAGCAGTGCGTAGGCGGCGAACTGCGGGTGCCCGGCCAGCAGAATCATCGTTAGCGGGAAGAGGGTGGGCAAGCCGCGCCGCCAGCCATTCCTCGTGCGCCCCCGCTCGTAGAGGTGCAGCGCCAGCGGCAGCCACACCATCACGTTCACCGCCGTCGGCAGCTCCAGCCACGCCACCACGAAGCCGCACAGCTCGAAGGCGCTGCCGCCCACGCAGGCGGCGAACCTCCCGAGGCCGCGCCCCCGCAGGTAGAGGTAGGCGAACGCGCCGGCCAGAAAGAGATGCCCCAGCGCGGCGAAGCCGAAGGCCCGCGCCGCCGGCAGGATCCAGAAGAGAAGATTCGGCGGGTAGAAGACAGCCGACTGGTAGTTGGCGATGAAGGGCGTGCCACAGAACTGGTGTGGGTTCCAGAGGGGGAGGAAGCCGCCGCGCAGGCTTTCGCGGGCAAACTGGCGCCAGGGAAGGTACTGCAGCACGCTGTCGGCCAGCAGGGCGTTCCAGGGAAGCGCCCGCTCCGGGGTTGGGGCGCCGGCCGCCTCCGCCTGCCAGGGATGGAAGACGCCCACGTAGTCGAGCGGCAGCAGCACCTCACCGCGCAGCAGCACCGGCCAGACGAGCAGACACCCCAGGACGAGGAAAAGCCCGTATGCTGCCGCCTCGGCTGACAGCCGACGCTTCATCGCCCCGCCTCCGGGAGGGGGCCGCCCGCGCTGTCTGGCACGAACTCGTAGAGGGCCACCGTCTCCCGGGAGACTACCGGGCGGAGGAACGGCGCCTGCGCCGGGTCGTAGGTGCCGATGGCGCGCTCCACCGGGCCGTGGTACACATAGCGGATCTGGGCCTCGCGCAGGAAGCGCTGGCGCCACTCGTCCGGGGTGCCCGCGTCCAGGAAGGTCAGCAGTTCGCGGCGCTTCCGATCCGGGTCAATCGTCTCTGCCCAGTGGCTGACGTAGGTGCGGACGCCGCTGTAGGGCGGCAGATAGCAGGTGTCGGGGGGCGCTCCCAACACCACGTCTTCAGGCCGGCCGTGGGTGGCTAGCCAGTCGAGAGCGGCGCGCTGATCGGCATCGAGGTAGTACATTGGCAGCAAACTCTGCACACCCTCCAGGTTGTTGGTGATCAGCCGGCGCAGGCACTGCCCGGTGAACGCCACGTTGGAAGGCACGGTAAGGAGGACAAGCAGCGGCAGCCACAGGGCCGGGCGCAGCCGCCACCGCTGCCCAAGGGCCGCCCAGCCGGCAGCGGCCAGGATGGCGAGCGGAATGTGTACCCCCTCGATCATCTTGCGCTGGAAGGAGACCGGCGCGTAGGTCATCGCCAGGGTGACCACGGCCCAGACCACCAGCAGGCCACCGTGGCGATTCGGCGTGCGCCGCAGCCCGAGGGCGCCAACCACCGCCATCAGCGCCACCAGCCCGTAGGTCAGCAGGTAGCGGTCCAGGCTGGGGGAGAGAGTTGGCGTCAGCGCCTTCTGCTGGAAGATCGGGTTGGTCTGGAAGACGAAGTACTGGTAGGCCGGCGCCGGCAGCGAGAGCGCCACCACGACGGCGGCCAGCCCGATCTCGCGGTACGGCAGCGCTCGCCGCGAGATGCCGAGCACCATCAGGTAGACGGCGATGGTCGCGTAGACCGGCAGGATGTCGTAGGAGTGGATGTGGCCCAGCAGCAGCCCCATCACCCCCGCGCCGACCGCGGGAAGGAGGCGCCCGGTGTCGAAGGCGCGCAACAGCAGCAGGTAGAGCGCCACGATCAACAGCAGGCTGGCCACAAAAAGCGGGAAGATGAGCAGGCTGAGGAAGGTGATCGCCTCCGGCATCACCAGGCCGGGGCCGGAGACGTAGTCACACGAGTAGTCCCCCGGGCCGCGCAGCAGGGTGAGGAGCCAACCTAACCCCGACGAGAGCGCCACCATCCAGAGGGCCAGCCGCCGCGTCTGTTTATCTTTGTAGATGTAAGCGACCAAAACATATACTGCCACCAGCAGCAGCCAGCCGCAGAGGAGGCGCGCCAGGTGATAGACGACGATCAGTGCCCGGTAGGAGCCGCCGGCCAGGCCGGCCAGCTTTCCCAGGGCGAGGAAGAGCAGGTGAGTGAACTGTGGCTGCTGCGGCTCGGAGGTGAAGCGGTCGGTGAAGAGCCAGTGCCCCTCGGCGGCCTGACGCATCCAGGCCAGGTGAACGTTCGGGTCGTCGGCGTTGTAGAGGTGGCCCATGAAGTCGGCGGGCCGCAGGAACCAGCCGAAGAGGTACGGCAGCGCGGAAAGCGCGACGACGATGGCCGCGATGGCCGCCGCGCCGCGCCACTCCGCGCGTTCAATGGTAGTGCCGCCGATGCCAGGCAGTTTCATCAGATCTGGGAGCGGTAGATCCTCTCAACGAGTTCCATTGTTTTCACGGCGTCGCCGAAGTGAGTCTCCGGCAGCCGGTTCTCCTGGAGGCAGTCGATGAAGTGGCGGTTCTCGCCGTAGAAGCCGTAGAACCGGTGGGTGGAGTCGCTGCCGGCCACCGCGCGCGAGTCCAGCACCTCGCCGGCCTCCTGGTTGTTGGTATAGATCTCGGCCCGGGTATCGCCGTTGACGAAGGCGGAGATCCCCTTGGCGTGCATCTCGAAGGTGTGGACGCGCTTGCCCACCACCCAGTTGGTCAGCAGCACGCCGGTGCAGCCGTTCTCAAAGCGCAGCAGGGCGTTGAACGAGTTGTCGTAGGTGGTGTGCAAAGCTCGAACATCGGCGGCAACGCTCACCGGCTCGCCGCCCATGTAGCGCAGCATATCCACCGCGTGGATGGCATCGCAGGTAAGGATATCAATCGCGCCGCCGTAGTAGGGGCCTGCGCCGATGCTGTTCTTGTAGAAGGTGGCGACGCACTGCAGCATCGGGCCGTGCTCGTCCACGCGCTGGCGCACCTCCCGGATCAGCGGGATGAAGCGGCGGTTGAACCCGACCATCGTCAGGCAGCCGTTCTTCTCCGCGGTGAGCGCCAGGTTGCGCGTCTGCTCGCGGGTCACTCCGGGTGGCTTCTCGATGAACAGGTGCCGCTTCTGCTGGAGGCAGGTGAGGGCGAGGTCGAACAGATGGTGCGGCGGCATCAAGATGTAAACCGCCTGAGGATCGACCTCGGCGAGCATCTTGCGGTAGTCGGTGTAGGTGCGCTCGATCCCGAACTTCTCTGCCGTGGCGCGCAGCTTCTGCTCGTCCAGGTCGCAGAGCGCCGCCATCTCGACATCCTCGAACTCGGCCAGGGAGGGGTAGTGGACGCTATTCGCCATGCCGCCTGCCCCGATGAGGCCCAAGCGAATCTTCGCCAACGCCGTCTCTCCTTCCGCGAGCGCCATGCTCGCCAGGGGTAGATTCGTCGCCTCCGTGGCGATTCCCTGGCAGCCAGCCGGTGGCGGGGGGCGCTCGGTGGCGCCGGCCGCCGTGCCGGCCCTGGCGCCTGCCCGCCGGTGGAACGAGCGGCTGGCCGTGGAAGGAGAGGCACCCCTGGGTGGCGAACTTGCAGCGATGGCTTGGTGTAGCCCTGTTGGAGGCCATTGATTGTGACCAGAAAACCGCGAGATGCCGACGCGCGGATGCCTTTCCGTGAGAATGAGGCCCCCCAGAGACCCGACGCCCCTTTGCCCGTATCCGCGCGCGCGCCGGTGTCTGGCGGTAGCCGCCGTTCCACGCCACGGCGCGCCACCCCCCGCCTGGCGATGCTGGAGGCGATCCCGGCGCCGCTCTACCTCACAGATTCCGAGGGCCGCGTGATCCGGCATAACCGCGCCTTCGCGGCGCTGTTGGGCCGCAACTCGGAGCAGATTGCCGGCTGGGCGATCGACTCCCTGGTGGCGCGGGTCCCGTGCGCGGCGTGCGCGGTGTCGGAGCGCCAGCACACGCCCGGAGTTCGCAGCTACCAGGCGACGGTGACCGTCGGCGACGGCAGTCACCGCGACTTTCTGGTCTACGAGGCAGACCTCACCCAACGGTCGAGGAGCAGTGGCGCTTCGGCGGTGGGCACCCTGATCGACATCACCGCGCGCGTGCAGGCCGAGCAGGAGCTGCGCGCCCTCAAAGAGGCGCTGGAGCAGCGCGTGGCGCAGCGCACCGCGCAGCTTGATGCCATCCTCGACAGCATCCTCTCCCACGTCGCTTACCTCGACCGCGACTTCCGCTTCGTGCGCGTCAACGAGACCTATGCCCGCGGGTGCGGCCACAGCGCCGAGGAGTTGATCGGACGCAACCACTTCGAGCTCTTCCCCAATGAAGAGAACGAGCGCATCTTTACTCGTGTGCGCGATACGGGCGAGCCGTACTATGTTCAGGCCAAGCCGTTCTTCTACCGCGATCAGCCGGAGCGCGGCATCACTTACTGGGACTGGTGGCTGCGGCCAGTGCGCGGCGCCGACGGTTCCGTGGAGGGCATGGTCCTCTCGCTCCACGATGTGACCGCCCAGGAGCGGGCCCGCGAGGAGGTGGAGCGGCTAAACGCCGAGCTTGCCGAAGCCGACGCAGCCAAGGATGAGTTCCTGGCGGTTCTCTCGCACGAACTGCGCAACCCGATGTCGCCGATCTTGGCGGGGGTGGAGGTCCTCCGCCGCACGCTCCCCAACGACGCCCGCACCCAGCGCACCCTCGCCATCATCGAGCGCAGCGTCCGGCTGCAGGCGCGGCTGGTGGATGATCTGCTGGATGTGTCGCGCATCAGCCGGGGGAAGATCCACCTGCAGCAAACCAGCGTGCCCCTCGACGCGGTGATTCGGGCCGCCACCCAGACGCAGCAGGCCGATGCCGAAGCCGCCGGCATCACCCTGACCACCTTCGTCGAGCCTGACCTATGGGTCTACGGGGATCCGGATCGCCTGCAGCAGGTGGTGATGAACCTCGTCTCCAACGCGATCAAGTTCACGCCGGCGGGCGGCCGGGTGCGGGTGGAGGCGTGGGCCTGCGAGACCACCGAGGGGCCGTCCGGCACGGAGTCGACCTGCATCGGCGCTTGCCGCCGGCGGCGCTGCCAGGCCTCCCCCTCCGAACGGGTATGCATCGTCGTGGAAGATACCGGCATCGGCATCCCCCCTGACCTGCTGCCGCGCCTTTTCGACATGTTCCGCCAGGGAGAAGTGGGCGGCCAGCGCAAGGCCGGCCTGGGGATTGGCCTGGCACTGGCCAAGGGGATCGCCGAGTTGCACGGCGGCTGCGTGCGGGCAGAGAGTGCTGGCCCCGGGCAGGGAAGCCGTTTCGTGGTGCAACTGCCCCTGGTGCCTCCCCCGCAAAGCGTGCCTGCGCCGGACGTGGCGGTCACCGACACGGCCCCCATCCGCCTGCTGCTGGTAGAGGACAACGTCGACACCCGCCACGCCATGGCGGAGAGCCTCACCGTGTTGGGCTACCAGACGCGGGCGGTTGGCAGTGGCGAGGAGGCGCTGCGGGTGCTGGCGCAGTGGCGCCCCGACGTGCTGGTTTCCGACATCGGCCTGCCGGGAATGGACGGCTACGCGCTGCTGCGCCAGGTGCGCGCGCTCCCGGAGCTGAAGGGCACCCTCGCCGTGGCGGTGACCGGTTACGGCCGCGACGGCGACGTGCGCCAGGCCAGGGATGCGGGCTACGATGGCCACTTCGTGAAGCCGGTGGACCTGACTGCCCTCGACCGCTACCTCCGCCGCCGCCTCGCCGGCTGCCCTCTCGGCTAAAACCCGTCAGCGAACAGACAGGGCCTCGCGCCAGGCACCGCGGCGCACGGCGATCACTTCGGCCAGGATGCTGACGGCGATCTCCTCGGGCGTGTCGGCGCCGATCGCCAGCCCGATTGGCGCCCGCACCCGGGCCAGCTCCGCCTCCGAGAATCCCTGCTCCCGCAACCGGCGGAAGATCACCGCCACCTTGCGCCGGCTGCCGATCATCCCGACGTAACGCGCCGGAGTGCGCAGTGCCTGGGCCAGCACGGTCTCGTCGTGCTGGTGCCCCCGCGTGACGATCACGATGAAGGTAGACTCGTCCGGCGTGAACCGCGCGAAGGCGTCCGTGAACGATTCGACCACCACCGCCTCCGCCCCGGGGAAGCGCGCGCGGTGGGCAAACTCGGCGCGGTCGTCGACCACCACCACCCGCATGCCCACCAGGGCTCCCATCCGGGCGGTGGCCAGCCCGACGTGCCCGGCGCCGAAGATGAGCAGCGTCGGCTCCGGCGCCAGCGGCTCCAGGAAGACGCGCCGGCCCGGAGCCCCGGCCGCCTGCAGCCCGGTTGCCCCCGGCGCGCAAACTGCCAGGCGAGGGACGCCCGCCGCCAACACCTCCGGCGCCGCCGCGACCACGGCCGCCTGCATCGACGCGTCGTCCAGCCCACCGACCAGCGAGCCATCAGCGCGCACCAGCAGGTGGCCGCCGGGCGCGTCCGCTGGATCCACCGGGGTTGCCAGCACGGCGCGGCCCCCGCCTGCCAGCAGCGCGGCCACCTCCCGATAGAAGGCGGCGGTCTCCGCGCCGCCAACCGGCTCCAGCAGGATCTCCACGCGGCCCCCGCACACCAGGCCCTCTGCGGCGGCGGCCGCCTGGTCCAGCCGCACCGACAGGCACCGGCCGCGGCCCTCGCCGATCACCTCGCGGGCGAGCTGCCACACCTCGGCCTCCAGGCAGCCCCCACCGATCGTGCCGGCCAGCGAGCCGTCGGCGCGCACCAGCAGCTTCGCCCGCTGGCTCATCGGCACCGATCCGACGCTGTGGATGAGCGTCGCCAGACACGCCGACTCTCCCGCCTCGCAGACGCGCGCGATCTCCTCGGCAATCGCCCTCATGTCGCTCCCCTCACCACGGCGCGGGGCGCTCCGGCGCGCGCCCGGGGTTTGTTGGCTGGTCCTGAGCGAGCAGGCGCTGATAATCCTCGGGGGTGTTCAGCTCGTCGAGGATCTCCGGCGCATCGAGGGGCAGCTCCACGACATTCTCCGGGTGGCGGCGGGGCAGCGCCCGCAGGCCTACCTCCGGCGGCAGGGCGAGGATCTCCGGCGCGTAGGTGGCCTCGTAGAGCGCCGGATGACCGCGGCGCCCGCCATACACCGGCACCACGATGCTTCGCGCCGACTCGCTGAACGCCTGGACCACCCGCCGCACCGTGTCGGCCCGAAGGCGCGGCTGGTCGCCCAGGCAGAAGAGGAAGCCGGCCCGCCCTTCGTCCGGCAGCAGCGGGCGCGCGGCGCGTACCCCCGCCTGCACCGAGGAGAGCATCCCGGCGCGGTAGTCGGGGTTCACCACCGGCAGCACCGGTCGGCGGCCCAGGCTGGCGCCAATCGCCTCCGCCTGGTGGCCGAGAACGACGACCACGCGCCCGACGGCGGCCTCCAGGGCGGCGTCTACGACGCACGCCAGCACGGTGCGGCCGTCGAACGGCAAGAGCTGCTTCGGCTGCCCCATGCGCCGCGACTCTCCCGCCGCCAGCACGATGCAGACGATGCCCGGGCGCGGTTCGGCGTCGATCATGCGTCGTTCCCAGGCCCGGCGTTGGGCCGGCCTCTGCCGATGAGGGGCGTGGCGCGCCCGGCCGCTCGCGCGCTCATGCTTCCGTCTTGCTGAGCGCCTCCAGCACCCGCTCCGGGGTCATCGGCAGGTGGTAGAGGCGCGCGCCGGTGGCGTCGAAGATCGCGTTGGCGATCACCGCCCCCATGCAGATGATCGCCGGCTCCCCTCCTCCTTGTGGCGCTCCCTCGGTGGGGTTCACCAGGAGGGTTTCGATGCGCGGCAGGTCGGAGAAGCGGGGCAGGGGGTACTCGGCGAAGCTGCGCGTGCGCACCTCGCCGCCCTGGAAGCGGACCTCCTCACCCAGGGCGTAGCCCAGGCCCATGGTGATGCACCCCTCCATCTGCATCCGGGCGCCCTCCGGGTTGATGGCCCGCCCCATGTCTTGGGCACATACCACGCGCTTCACCTGCACCTTGCCCGTCTGGCGGTCCACCGCCACCTCAGCGAGGTGCGCCACCCAGGTGCCGGCATCGGTGCCCAGGGCCACGCCATAGCCGCGGCGGCTGGGGGGCTTCGCCGGCTGGTAGCCGAACAGCCGCGCGGCCACTTCCAGACAGCGGCGCACCGGCGCGTCGGCCGCCAGGTGGCGCAGGCGGAACTCCACCGGATCCACGCCCGCCCGGGCCGCCATCAGGTCGATCTGCTGCTCGCGCGCGAAGGTGTTGGTGTTGTTGCCCGGCGCCCGCCATGCCCCGGTGGGCAGTGGCGACCGCCCGCTGGTGCCTCGGGTGCGGTGGTGGGGGATCGTGTAGAAGTGCGGCGCCCCGCGCTCCCCGGCGTTGTAGACGGTGTAATCCCACAGCACGATGCGCCCGTCGCTATCCAGCCCGGAGCGAATCTGCACCACCGCCGCCGGGCGGAAGGTGTCGTAGAAGAACTCGTCTTCCCGTGTCCAGGCCACCTGCACCGGCCGACCGGTTGCTTTCGCCAGGCGTGCCGCCTGCACCGCCTGCAGGTTGTACGACTTGCCGCCGAAGCCGCCGCCGACAAAGGGCGTCAGCACGCGCACGTTCTCGGCCGGCAGGCCCAACGCCTGGGCCACCTCCTCCTTGCAGCCAAACGGGCGCTGGGTGGATGCCCACACCGTCACCCGCCGGCCGTCGATACGGACCAGCGCCGTGTGGGGCTCCATCGCCGCGTGGGCCACGTAAGCGTTGTAGTAGCTTTGCTCGAATACCTCTACCGATGCCCGCGTGCCGGCGGCCAGGTCGCCCCCTTCGGCGGCAACGCGCCCCTCGCCGGCGGTGCGCACCAGGTGGTCGTAGATCTCCTGTTCGCCCGGCTCGGTGGCTCCGGGCGTGAACTCGGCCTTCACCTGCGCCAGCGCCGCCCCGGCACGGTCGGGCTGCTCGGCCAGGACGGCTACCAGCCCGTCCTCCTCCACGACGTGGATGCCGGGCAGGCCGCGCACGGCGGAGAGGTCGGCTCGCACCAGGCGCGCGCCGTGGGCCGGCGGGCGGAGGATGCGGGCGTAGAGCATGCCGGGAAGCCGGATGTCGCCGGTGTACTTGGCGGCCCCGGTCACCTTGGCCACGGCATCGCGCCGCACCGGGGAGGTGCCGACGAGGGTGTAGCGCCCGGGATCCTCCGGCTGTGGCTTTGGCTCCAGGCGGCGGACGATGCGCCGGCCGCGCGCTAGGCGCCCGTAAGTGAGCGAGCGCGAGGGGTTGGCGGCCACGAAGACGCGGCCCTCTTTCACCCGTAGGCTAGCCGGCGGCAGGTTCCACTGTTCGGCGGCGAGCTGCACCAGGATGCCGCGCGCTTCGGCCGATGCCGTGCGCAGCAGGGGGGCGTGGAAGCGCGTGGTCAAGCTGCCAAAGGTGCCCGCGTCCCAGGGGCATAGGTCGGTGTCGCCCATCACCATTTCGATGGCATCGAGCGGCAGGTCCAGCTCCTCGGCGACGGTTTGCGCCAGGGAGGTGTGGATGCCCTGACCGAGCTCGACCTTGCCGGAGAAGACGGTGACGCGCCCATCGGGGGCGATGCGGAGGAAGGCGTTCCAGTCGATCGCCTCCTCGTTGCCCCGGCCGCGCCCCGGGGCCGCTGCCAGGTCATCCCAATGGAAAAGGACGAAGATCCCGGCGCCGAGGGCGGCCAGGAAGTCGCGTCGGGTGACGCCGGCGGGTGCGGGGCCACCGGGCTCCGTGGCGGCGGGGTCACCCGTGGCCGCCGACGCGGAGGGCAGGCCGGGGTCGCGAAACTCTTCGGCGAGGTACTCCTCGTAGCGCATGGGGGCCCTCCTCTCACGAAGCCGCGCGCAGCTTCCGGGCGGCGGCGCGCACCGCCGCGACGACGCGCTGATGCGTGCCGCAGCGGCAGAGGTTCGCCTCCAGCGCGCTGCGGATCTGCGCCTCCGATGGGTTCGGGTTGCGCTCCAGCAAGGCCACGGCGGTGAGGACCATGCCCGGCGTGCAGTAGCCGCACTGGATCGCCCCGTGCTCCACGAATGCCTGCTGCACCGGGTGCAGCGTGCCGCCCTGGCTCAGCCCCTCGATCGTCGTCACGCGCTTGCCGGCCACGTCGGCGACCGGAACCACGCAGGCGCGCTGGGCCTCCCCCTCAATCAAAACGGTGCAGGTGCCGCAGATCCCCTCGCCACACCCGTACTTGGTGCCGGTGTGCTCCAGGTCGCCACGCAGGACCCACAGCAGCGGACGGGCGCCCTCGGTTTCCACCGCGACGGGCTTCCCGTTGAGGATGAAACGGGTCGTTTGGGCCATTCGTGCCTCCCCTCGCAGCCGGCCACCCTGGGCGCCCTCAGCGCCCGGGCGAACACCAACGGCGTGCTCGTCCCTCAGCCAGGGCCGGCCTTGTCACTGCACATTCGGCAGTGCCGCCGGGAGTCCTGTGCGTGCCCGCCGGCGGCCTGGCTGCTGTGCGCCGGGCGCGTCATCGGCCTGGATGTTGAGCCGGGGAGCGGTGCCCCTCAACAGAGGCGCGCCAGCAGCGCCTCCGTCTTGACGCGCGCCGCCAGGGTATAGGCATCGGCGCCGCCGTAAACGAGGTGCAGGTAACCATCCTCGCGGTAGCTGCCGCAGGGGAAAACGCAGTGCAGCGGATCGGTGGTGTGCGCCGGCGTGCTGCGCTCGTAGCGCGTTTCGGGCACCAGAATGCGTTCGAGGGTGTGCGTGACGATACGCTCCGGCCGCTCCGGGCAAAAGTGGCGCAGGTTGAGGATGGCAACGTCGGCATTGTACTGCCGGCCCCCCTCGCGGAGGCGGTTCCCGGTGTGGTAGATCACCAGGTAGCGGCCGTCACCAAGCGGGAGCGGCACCGAGCCGGCACCAACCCAGGAAACACGGCAGCGCGGATGCCCCGGCGAGCGCAGGATCGGCCCGCAGTTGCGCCACTCACCTTCGGGCGAGTCGCTGATGGCCAGCTCGATGGCGAACCGGGATGGGTCGCCAACCATCGGGCGGTGCAGCAGAAGGTAATGGCCGTTCACCGGCTCCGGGAAGAGAACGCCGTCCTTGTTCGCGCTGCAGTTCACCTCCCCGCGCACCGGCCCCAGCTTCTCCCAGTGCAGCAAGTCGCGCGAGCGCGCCAGGCACACCTGCATCGCGCTGCGCCCGCTCGGGAGCAGGGTGTAGCCGCAGTAGACCAGGTAGAATATCTCGCCGAGGCGCGTCACCCGAGGGTCCTCCACCCCGTCATAGTCGTAGCCGTGTGGGTCCTCGGTGGGGCACAGGACCGGCTCTGAGAAGCGGCGCAGCGGCGCGAAGGTCGGGGTGAAGAGCGCCAGCCCAATCGCCGAGCGCGGCGAGCGGAAGCCAGGGCTGTATCGCGGCTGCGCCCGGTAGAAGACTGCCACCAGGCCTTCTGCCGGGGGCGTCACGCCGGGGCCCAGCAGGCCGGCCATCAGCGCCGCGTCGGCGGGCCCGAGCCGGACGGCAGCCGCGTTGTAGGTGTGTCCGCTCTCCCATCCCTCGCCCGTGGGAGCCACGATCGGCTCGCCACCGCACAGTCGCTCCACTTCGATCCCACATGCCGCCAACATCGAGGTCGCCACCCATCCCTTCCACTCACGCCAGGATCCTGCCCGGCGGCCGCTACCGCCACCGGATGCTCCTTTATTCGCGCGCAAACTGTCTAGCCCCTGCTGCGACCCTACGCGCGCGCAGGGAGAGGTGGCGGCGGCCGCGAACTGAGGGGGCGGAGGCTGTCACATGGCGATCAAGGTCACGATCATTGGTGCGGGAAGCATCGGCTTCACCCGGGCGCAGGTGCGCGATCTGCTCTGCGTGCCGGAGTTTGCGGACATGGAGTTCGCGCTCACCGACATCAACGAGCGCAACCTGGACATGGTCTACCAGCTCTGCAAGCGGGATATCGAGGCGTCCGGCTTGCCGGCGAAGGTGACCGCCACGATCAACCGGCGGGAGGCGCTCCAGGGAGCCAACTACGTCTACTCCTTCGTGCGCGTTGGGGGCCTGGAGGGGTTCCAGACCGACATCGACATCCCCCTCCAGTACGGCGTGGACCAGTGCGTGGGCGACACACTGGCGCCAGGCGGGATCATGTACGCCCAGCGCACCATCCCCGTGCTCCTGGAGTTCTGCAAGGACATCAGCGAGGTGGCGGCGCCGGGGTGTTTGTTCATCAACCACTCCAACCCGATGGCGATGAACACCTGGGCCTGCAGCAAGTACGGCTACGGGGTGCGCTTCGTCGGTCTCTGCCACGGCGTGGAGGGCGGCCACTGGCAGATCGCCCAGGCCCTCGGCCTGCCGGTGAACGAGGTGGATATCGTCTGTGCCGGCATCAACCACCAGACCTGGTACATCAGCGTCAAGCATAAGGGCCAGGACATGACACCGAAGCTGCTGGAGGCGTTCGAGCGGCACCCCGAGTTCAGCAAGACCGAGAAGGTGCGCATCGACATGATGCGCCGCTTCGGCTACTACAGCACCGAGTCGAACGGCCACCTGAGCGAGTACGTGCCGTGGTACCGCAAGCGCCTGGAAGAGATCCCGCAGTGGATCGACCTCGGCTCCTGGATCAACGGCGAGACGGGCGGCTACCTGCGCGTCTGCGTGGAGGGGCGCAACTGGTTCGAGCACGACTTCCCGAACTGGATGGCCGCGCCGCCGCTCCCGATCGGCCCGGAGCACCGCGGCCACGAGCACGGCTCGTACATCATCGAGGCGCTGGAGACCGGCCGAGTCTACCGTGGACACTTCAACGTGGTGAACCGCGGCAGTATCACCAACCTGCCGCCCGACTGCATCGTCGAGGTGCCTGGCTTCGTGGACACCCACGGCTTCAACATCCCTGTCATTGGCGACCTGCCGCTGGGTCCGGCCGCCGTGTGCAACGCCAGCGTCAGCGTGCAGCGCCTGGCCGTCGAGGCGGCCGTGCATGGCGACGACTTCCTGCTGCGCCAGGCGATGATGATGGATCCGCTCACCGGGGCGGTCTGCAACCCACCGGAGATCTGGCAGATGGTGGACGACCTGCTGATCGCCCAGGAGCAGTGGCTGCCGCAGTACGCCGACGCCATCGCCGCGGCGAAGCAGCGCCGGGCAACCGGCAAGCGCCTCCCGACGCGCGAAGGCTACAAGGGCGCCGCGCGCCTGCACACCAAGAGTGTCGCCGAGATGGAAGCCGACCGCGAAGCCGCGCGCAAGCTCGCCGCCGAGGCGGACAAGGCGAAGGAGCGCCCGGCAGCGCAGTAGGCGAGCGGGTCGATGGGAGTGCCCGATGGCTCGGGCACTCCGGCCAGTTGCCTGAGAGAGTACCGGAGTGCCGCAGCAATGCGGCTTCCTATAGTATGAAGCCCGATGGCTCGGGCACTCCGGCCAGTTGCCTGGGAGAGTAGTGGAGTGCCGCAGCAATGCGGCTTCCTAACAGTGTGAAGCCCGATGGCTCGGGCACTCCGGCCATCTCCTGGAGGAGGAACACCC
>JAAZEB010000342.1 GCA_012512505.1 Armatimonadota bacterium
CGACAGCACCGTGTTGTTCGCCTCAGAGCCGCTGCCGACGAAAATCACCTCGTCGGCGGAAGCGCCGATGAAGTCTGCAACGGCCGCGCGCGCGTTCTCGACGTACTCTCGGGCCAGCCGCCCCGCCTCGTGGAGGCTGGAGGGGTTGCCAAAAACATCCATTGCCTCGACCATCGCCTGCTTCACCGCCGGGTGCAGCGGCGTGGTCGCGTTGTTATCCAGATAGACGCATCGATCCGGCATCAATGTCTCCTCGTCAAGTCCTAACGCTTCGGTTCGCCAGGAGCGGCGCCACTCCTGTCGGAAAGCGGGACTTGTGCCTGGTACACAGTACATCACATAGGACCAGGCAATCGAAAAGGTGGTTTCCTGCGGCGAGGGAACGGGGGATGGCGATAGAGGAAGCCGGCGCCTCCGGTGGCTACTTGCGAAGCTCCAGCCACCAGTCGAACTCGGTTGGGTCTTCAATGACCCGTGCGCGTTCGATCCCCGCGTGGCGCAACTGGTCTACCAGGTCCGCCGGCATCTTCACCAGGTCGCCTTCGTTGGCGCGCTTCTTCTCCGACCAGGCAACCAGCCGGGCGGTGTCGTCGGCGCTCAGCAGCCGGGAGAAGCCGCCGCCCAGGTAGGCCACTCCGCCCGGCTTGAGGATGCGGTAGGCTTCCTTGATGCCGGCGATCTTGTCCGGCCACTGGAAGAGCGAGTTGCGGCTCACCACCAGGTCGGCGAAACCATCGCGCAGCGGCAAGTTCTGCGCATCGCCCTCGATGGCCCGCACTCGCCCGGTCAGCTTCGCTTCATCGGCCAGCAGGTTGCACAGCCGCACTGCCGCCGGGTCAAGATCCACCACGTAGACCGTTGCCCGGGTGCGCTTCGCCAGCTCCATCGCCAGCGAGCCTTCGGCTCCGCCCACATCCACATACACGCCGTCGCTCAGGCCATAGTCCTGCACCAACTGCTGTGCCAGGGCTGGATAGACGGGGGCGAACATCCCGGTAGCGAGGTTGTAGAACGGGAAGCGGGCGATCAGGGATTGCTTGTAGTCAGGGGCCTCGGCGTAGGCCGCCGTGACGAGCAGTGCTGCTAATAGCACACCAAAGCGTGCCATGGAATCTGTTCCTTTCGTCATGAGGCGCAGGCCCGGTCCCCAGGCCTCTCGATCCACCAACTCACCTCGGGCTTGCGGATCCCGTGGGCGTGGTCGATGCTGGCTGTCCTGATATGGTGACGGCTTCTCGCCGGTAGGGCGCCATTCGTGTGGGAACGTCGGTTCATGGGGCCATCCTCGCCTCCTTGCCGTGGCGCGATGAGAGCAGCAGCAGCGGCACGCCCGCCAACAGCACGGCCAGTCCGGTGAACGCTCCGATGCCGGCATACGCCAGGCTCGAATGCAGCATGTAGAGGCACATGGCGCAGAACAGCAGCGGCGTCAGGGGGTATAGGGGCACTCGGAACGGGCGTGCCACCCCCGGCTCCTGCGCGCGCAGCACGAACAGCGACAAGCCGGTTAGCAGCAGGAAGAACCAGAAGACCGGCAGGCTGTAGTCGACCATCGTCTCGAAGCCTTTCCGGGTGAGGGCTCCCAGCAGCACGAGGAAGAGGGCGATGGTGCCCTGGGCGCCGAGGGCGCGGACGGGCGTCTCGGAGCCTTCGCGCCACTGCCCAAGAAAGGAGAAGAGCCGGGAGTCGAGACCGAGAGCGTAGCTAGAGCGTGCACCGGTGAAGATCGTCGCGTTCGTGGCGCCCAGCGCGGAGACGGCGATCAGCACGCCGACACACCGCGCGCCGGTCTCGCCCATCACGACACGCATCAGGTCTGCCGCCACGGCGGGCGATTTCGCCACGCCCGCCAGACCCAGCCCTTTCAGGTAGGCGAGGCTGGCCAGGATGTAGAGTGCGGTGATGATCACTACTCCCCACAGCAGGCAGCGGAGCATGTTCCGTCGTGCGTCACGTACCTCGGCGGAGATGTAGGCAGCCTCGTTCCAGCCACCATAGGTGTAGAGGACGAACACCATCGCCAGGCCGAAGGCACCACGCGAGGGTGAGGGCGCCGTGGCCGCGGCCGGTGCCGGTGCCGCCAGCAAGATGCCCGCCGCCACGACCAGGAGCAGGCCCAGCACCTTGACCAGCGACAGAAGGTTCTGCGTGGCCTTGCCCTGGCGGATGCCCGCCATGTTGAGGCCAGTGAGGAGTGCGACGGCGGCGGCGGCGTAGAGCGGTGACGAGGCCAGCCCCCCGAGCGGGAGCACCTGGCTGGCGTAGTCGCCGAACACAAAGGCGGCCGTGGCGATCGAGCCGGTCTGGATGACGGTGATGCGCGCCCAGGCGAACAGAAACGAGAGCTCCTTGCCGAAGGCCCGGGTGAGGTAGTGGTAGTCGCCCCCGGCGTGGGGGTAGGCCGTGGCCAGTTCGGCGTAGCAGAGGGCCCCGACCAGTGAGACACCGCCACCCAGCGCCCAGGCCAGCAGGAAGAGAAGCTCGCTGCCGGTGTGGGTCGCGACGAGGGATGGCGTCCGGAAGATGCCCGCGCCGACGACAACGCCCACGATCACCGCGATGGCGTCGACCGTGCCCAGGGTGGGCCGAGGCACCCCCGCCAGGGCGGTCTGGCGGAGGCTGTCGTCCGTACGGTTGCCAGGTTCGGCCGTCTTGATGCTCAACTCTTGCTCCCCTGGATACCAGGTAGGTGGCACTTAGAGCAGCCGATCGTTGCCTGCGGTGCGACCTTTCCAGCCGGGCTGCGGGTTTTCCCGTCATGGCAAGTGGCACACCCGCCGTTGGTGTGGGGCATCATCATGTTGAACAACGCCTCGGTGTCCTTGGCAAAGAGCCTTGGGTGGCAGTCGCCGCATGACAGGCCGGCGCCCTCCTGGCCTTGGGCCGCGTCGGCTTTCGTCGGCTTGCCGATTGTCCCACAACCCCATCCCAGGCCGGGGGTGGCGGCCGCCTTTGGCGGGGCGGCCGATTCGATGTGCGCCGAGTGCGGGAAGACCACGTCACCCATGTGCTTCAACCCAATCCGCAGCTCTGCCGTCGGCGCATGGCAGCCCTTGCACTCGGAGACGGCAAAGGCAACGGCCTCGCCGCGAGGCGCCTTGGTGCGTCCGTTGTGGCAGGTGCCGCAAGCCTTCCCCTCATTGTTGGCCGCCATGGTGACGGTGCCCCGCTTTTCAGGTATCGCCGGATGGCAGGCGGCGCACTTGTACCCGGTCTGTGCCTCCCCATGCCGTCGGTGGCTAAAGACCACCGTTCCGGCATCCTTCCCACTGGCGTAGACGATGTGCCCGCCGTTGGGCCCCTTGAGTGCTGCCGCCTGCAGCGCCACCGGCAGCAGCACTGCCAGTGCAATCCAGAGGTGTGCCCCAAGCTTCATCTGGAAATCCTTCTCTCTTGAGTGGGGCCGGCCAGGCTCCGGCCCCACGACGCGGTGCGGTGTAGGCCCACCCACGGGTGGGTTCCTCCTGGCACCCGTGGGTGGGCGCGCCTCGGGCTCGGTCGATCCCCCCACGCACGCTGGATCGGCCGGCCGAGGCAACCGGGTTACTTGGAGCCGTGCTGGCGCTCGATGAACCGACGCGCGCCGATGAGGCCATCGATGCGCGCCTGTCCCTTCTCCAGGAACTTGCCCACGAATAGGATGTGCAGGTCGGCGGGGAGATTCTGATAGTCCACCTCGCTCAGGAAGCGGCCCACAGTGCTGTAGATCACCTTCTGCTTCTCCGGGTCGCCCGCGTAGCACACGACGGCGACGGGGGTGTTCGCCGGGTAGTGGCGCTTCAACTGGCCGAACACCTTGGGGTAGTCCAGGTGCATCGTGTAGATGACCAGGCTGGTGCCAATCCGCATCAACTTCTCGTTGGTGTCGACCCGGCCGACGAAGTCGCCCATGGTGAGGATAACGGAGTTGGTGTCCCAGCCGAAGGTGGTGCTCTTCTTTAGGGCGGCGCTGCCGGCCTCGAAGGCGCCCACGCCCGGGATGACCTCCGAAGGGAAGTCTTTCGGGAGCATCTCGAGGTACCACAGGGTTCCGTAGACCATCGCATCGCCCCAGCAGGGAGCGACGACCGTCTTGCCCGCCTCTACGGCCTGGCGGATCTTGTCGACGGCCTCCTGGCGGTGCTTGGCATTCTGGATGACCAACTGGCGTAGGTCAGGGTCCTTGACCTCGTTGGGGTCGATCCCGTAGCCGACGCGGGAGCCGTGCGGGGCGACCCAGACTTCCTTGTCGCCGATGTACTCCTTCCACGCCTGGCGGTCGGAGTCGTCTTCGACGATGAAGAGGTCCGCCTGGCGGAGGATGCGGTCGCCGCGCACGGTCACCAGGTCGGGCGACGTGCCCATGCCGATGATGTAGAACTTGCCGGGCGCGGCGCTCACCGGCGCCAGGGCGAGCAGGAGGGCCACGAGGGCCCCGTAGAGCGAGAGACGATGCATTCGGGATCTCCTTCCGGTTGTCGGGGGTGAGGCACGCGGGTGCCTACCACCAGCGCGCAATGATGTCTTTACGACCCTGCTTCTGCCATTTAGCGTGACCGTCCAGGCAGGCGAAGTTGGTGCCGCCGCAATGGATCGCCCCACCATCGTAGGCCTGACCCCAGTCCTCCCAGATGAACGTCGCGGCTGGGTCTCGCACCCTGCTCATCGTTACGGGGCCACCGGAGATGGATGCGAACTTGGGGAAGCAACGCCAGTAGTCGGGCATCACCACCATCGAGTTGATGCTGTAGTTCGTGGGGGCCTTACCGGTGAAAGGGTCCTTCCAGTGGTCGCCGGGATCCTCCCCGGTGGACTTGCAGAACCACACCTTGTTGTTCCTCACGTAGGGTTGAAGCACACTCACCCAGGGGCTGCCATCGTAAGTGTTCTCGCCGGACTGGGGTGGTAGCATCATGCCGTACGGCCAGGGCCAACCGGCGAGGTAGTAGAGGTAAGGGTAGGTCTCGTCGTAGTCCTGGGCGTACATCATCGTTGCCATGCCGATCTGCTTGAGGTTGGAGAGGCAAGACCCTTTTCGGGCATTCTCTCTGGCCGTGGCGAAGACTGGCATCAGGATCGCCGCCAGGATGGCTATAATAGCGATGACGACGAGCAACTCGATGAGCGTGAATCCGCGTTTGCAGGGCCGCATGTCTTCCTCCGATGCAGGTGATTACGGGTCAGCGTCGGAGGGAGGAACCCGGCCGCCCCCTGGGCGCCAGCTCGGCCAACCCGCACCGGTATCATAGCACAGGAGCAAGGGATGGATGGTTAACCCCGGGTTAAGCTGCAGTGAAACATTATCAGAGATCTTGAAGTGTTGTTAAGAGTGGCGACAGGTGCAGGCAGGTGGCTGCTGCCAAGGGGTGCATCAGGTACGCACTCGCCGGGGTGAGCAGAGGTCCTTGAGACGACGCAGCCCCCCTTGCCGTGCTCAAGGGGGGCTGCCCGCGACGCGGGCCAGGGAACCGGCCTGTCGCGTCAGTCGTTTTCTGTGGGCGTCCACATGCCCCGCGTCGTCGTCCGCATCCACTTGACGTGTCCGTCCGCGAAGGCAATGTTACAGCCATCCATGTGGACTTTCGCGACCAACGAGGGGATGCCGCTGCCGGGCGCTGAGCCTGTCCACCCCATTGGGGCAAGGTAAGTGTCGTAGAGCCACTGGGCGTCCCCCAGGTTCAAGTCGGTGTGGCTGGCACTCCAGAACTCGCCCCATCCGTCGAGGTAAAGGATGGTGCCCGCTGTGTCGCCGATCTGGGCCATCTTAAGCCCCGCGATCCAGTCGGGAGGGAAGTAGTTGATCGTGGTTGCCTGGCCATGGGGGGGTGGCTGGGTACCAAGCGTTCTCCCCCGTGCCCTGGCTGGGGCAGATGGCCACCTGCCAGTTCTTGGTGTAGGGATGCAGCAGGTCGGGCCACCAGTTCAGGCCCGTCGGGTACGGCAGCTCATAGATGGCGCTTGGCGGCAGCGTCTCGTCGTAGTCCTGAGCATACATCAGCGCGGCCGAGGCCACCTGCTTCAGGTTGCTCTGGCAGCTCGCCTTTCTGGCGTTCTCTCGGGCGCGCGCGAAGACAGGGAACAGAATCGCCGCGAGAATGGCGATGATGGCGATCACGACGAGGAGCTCGATCAGCGTGAATGCTCGTTGTGTCCTCTGTCGCGGGCGGAATGAGTCGATCCGCATCTTCTTTCCTCCTTACGGAACGTGTCGTGGGGTGGACCCAGGTGCCGTGAGGGCGCCGTTGCAGGCGGCGCGTGTAGGTATCTTAGCACATTTCCCGGCAGAGGGTGGTTAACCGGGGGTTAAGGCGATGTAAAGCAAGTTTGCGCCTTGTGAAGCCTCGTCAGGAGGCGCCGGTGTCGGGGTCAGTCACCCCACGAACCGATAGCCGACGCCATACTCGGTCAAGATCCGGCGGGGAAAACCAGGATTCTCCTCGATCCGCTGGCGCAGCGTCCGGATATGCACATCCACATTGCGTGGGTCGCAGTACCGCTCGGGTCCCCAGACGGCATCCAGAATCTCCTCGCGGGTGACCACCTGGCCCTGGCGCGACATCAGGAACCACAGGATGTCAAACTCCCGGCGATTGAGGCGGATCCATTGCCCGCGGAGGGTTACCCGGCACCGGCTGAGGTCGAGTTCCAGATCATCCGACCGCAGAAGCTGGGGAGTGGCAGCCTCCTCGCTGCCCGCCCGGCGCAGGCATGCCCGCACCCTGGCGACCAGCTCCCGCATGCTGAACGGCTTGGTGACGTAGTCATCGGCCCCCAGTTCGAAGCCCACAATCCGGTCGATCTCATCCCCGCGCGCGGTCAGCATGATGACCGGTACTTTGCTCGAACGCCGGATCTCCCGGCACACGTCAAAGCCACTGCAGCCCGGCAGGAGGATATCCAGGATGACGAGGTCCGGCGCAGCGGCGGCCAGGCGTGCCAGGGCGGCCGCGCCGTCCTCGGCGGTCGACACCTCGTAGCCTTCCTGGCGCAGCGTGTAGGCGATGGCGTCGGCAACTGCCGGCTCGTCCTCAACGATGAGTATCTGCGTGCACACGGGTGTGGTTCACCGTCTCTGTAGGGAAGGGGGTGGACTCCTTACCTTATATGCTACCATAGCGCGCGGCCTGAAGTGTTAACCACGGGTGAAGTGATCGTTAAACACTATGAAGCGGCACGGGGTCCTCGGTGCCGCGCTTCCCGCGTGGGCCGATGCTGCCCAGCCGCCTGTGGGCCATTGGCGCTCTTCTTGCAGCGGGGCCGGGGTCGGGCGCGCGACGCCCGCGTGGTTTATTGTTGCGTGGACGACACCTGGGAAGGAGTTGTACCATGAAGAAGGCTCTTGGCGCCATGGCGGTGGCACTGCTCGTCGGCGCGGCGGTCTACACGGTCCGGGCGGGCGAGGCCCCCTCGCCCCCGGCCGCCCAGCGCTGGCAGGCGGTGACCGGCACGGTGCAGGCCGCGCCAACCGGGCAGACGTTTACGATCCTCTCGCAGCGCGACGGACGGTTTACGGTGGACGCGACCGGCGCCCTGACGCGCCGGCTGGGGCGAACCGTCAACTTTGATGAGGTGCAGGCCGGGCGGGTGGTCACCGCCTACGGCGAGCGCACGGACGACCGGATCCGCGCGGCGGAGGTGTGCATCTGCCCCACCATGCCCGAGCCGGGGCGCGTGGCCGGCTTCCGCACCACCAACCTGGCGATCACCGGCACCGTCACCGCGAGAGAGGGCCAACAGGTGAGCGTGTTGTCGCGGCGTGACGGCGCGTTCACGGTGGACACCAGCGCCGCCACGTTCCGCCAGTACGGCAGCCCCGCCTCGGTCGATGCCATCCAGGAGGGGTTGGTCATCCGCGCCTGGGGCGACACCACCGGCACCGCCCGCACCATCCGGGCGCAGGAGGTGTGCATCTGCCCGGGCAGTCTCCCCGCGGACAGCGGCACGGCCGATGCCGAGGCGGGCAAGTAGCCGGGCCGCCGGTCAGCGTTCAGGAACGGGAGTGGGCCGGATCGCCAGCGCCCGCCTGAAGCGCCCAGACGGGTAGCCGGCCGGCGATCCGGCCGACGTAACCAGCGTGCTCTTGGCTCCTGAGGGCTTGCGGCTGGAGGCGTGGTGCGCGCGTCAGGCCGCGGGCAGCTTCAGGGTGAAGGTGCTGCCCTTGCCAGGCTCGCTCGCCACGGTGAGGCTGCCCCCGTGCGCCTCTGCCGCCTCGCGGGCGATCGCCAGGCCCAGCCCGGTTCCCCCCAACGCCCGCGAGCGCGCCTTGTCCACCCGGTAGAAGCGCTCGAAGATGCGCTCCTGGTCGGCCGGGGCGATGCCGATGCCGGTATCGGATACCGCCACCACCACGCAGCCATCCTCCAGCCGCCCCTCAACACGGATCGTGCCGCCATCGGGGGTGTACTTCACGGCGTTGTCCACCAGGTTGGTGAGGATCTGGGTGAGCTGCACCCGGTCGGCCGAAACCTGGAGGTCGGCCGGCACGGCGGTTTCCAGCGCCAGCTTGCGGCTTTCCAGGGCCGGGCGGGCCAGCTCCAGCACGTCGGCGAGCACTGCCGGCAGGTCGAGCCGCGTGGCCTGGGGCGAGCCGGCGGCGGCCTCGATCCGGGAGAGATCCAGCAGGTTGGTGGTCAGGGCGGTGAGACGCTCGCTCTCGCGGGCCAGCGCGGCGATGAAGTGATCGCGCGCCGCCGGGTCATCCTTGGCGCCGTCCAGCAAGGTCTCCACGGTGGCATGGATGGCGGCGGCGGGGGTGCGTAGCTCGTGGCTGGCGTTGGCGATGAAGTCGCGCTGCAGCTCCGCTATGCGGCGCAGTTCGGTGCGGTCTTGGATCAGCACGATGGCGCCCTGGGTGTGGCCCTCGCCATCGCGGAATGGCGAGGCGTAGACGCCGAGCACCATCGGCTGCGGGTAGCGGAGGCGCATCTCCTCCACCACCGATTCGCCCTGCAGCGCCCGCTGGATGGCACGCTGCAGGTCCGGCATGAAGGTGGCGCCGTAGACCTGCTGGTCTAGCACCGTGGCCGCGGCGACCCCAAACACCTCCTCGCAGGCGGGGTTGAACACCAGGATGCGCCCGGCGGCGTTGGTGACGATGATGCCGTCCGCCATCTGTTCCAGCACGGTGCGGAGCTTGTTCTTCTCCTCGGCCAGGGCATTGACGCTGCGCCGGATCCGCTCCGCCATCTCGTTGAAGCTGGCGGCCAGCTCTCCCACCTCGTCACGGGTGCCGACCTGCACCCGCTGCTCCAGGTCGCCCTCGGCCATGCGCCGGGCCATGCGGTTCATCCCCAGAATCGGCGAGGCGATGCCGGAGGCCACCCGCACGCTGATCAGGCTGACGACCAGGAGGGTGACCAACAGCGCTACTATCGTGGCCGAGCGAATGCGCTCCATGACACGCCGCAGACCGGCGCCGGAGTGGGGCGGGGAGACGGTGAGCATGAACGACTCGGCGTCGTCGGAGAGCGGCTCCGTCACGCTTAAGGGTGGGGGTTGGGGCATCGTGCCGTGGCAGTCCTGACACCGGGTCTGCACCGGCGCGCACGGCTTGTCGGTCTGGGCGTTGTGCAGGTTGCCATGCGCCGTATCGACGATTGCCTGGCCGGTGGATGTGGTGATGATGATGTGCGTGCCGAGCGAGTGGGAGAGGCGCTGCACCAGGCAGGCCAGCTCCTCGGTGCTGTGCGTCGCCTCTGGCGAGGCGGCGATCTCGCTGCGCACCGCGACGGCGTGCGCCTTGAGCATATCGCGCCGCTCGTCGAGGTAGGCCTGCCGCACAGTGACGACGAGAAAGAGACCCAGCCCCAGGGTGGAAAGCAAGGTGATCGCCAGGTATGTCAACGTCAAACGCCAGCGGATGCTGTGCATCGGCTTGCCTCAGGGGCCTTACTCCACGAACTTGTAGCCCACGCCGTGGACCGTCACGATGCGCCGGGGATGGCTCGGGTCTTCCTCAATCTTCTCGCGCAGCCAGCGGATGTGAACGTCTACGGTGCGCGGGTCGCGGTACTGCTCCTCGCCCCACACCGCATCCAGCAGCGCGTCGCGCGTGAGGACCGTGCCCCGGTGCGCCATCAACTGCTTCAGCGTCTCGTACTCCTTCAGGGTGAGGCGGATGCTCTTTCCCGCGCGCGTCACCAGGTGCTGGCGCAGGTCGATCTCCAGGTTGCCAGAGCGGAGAACAGCGCCGTCAGCAGCTAGATCGCCACGGGTGCGCCGCAGTACGGCGCGCACGCGGGCCATCAGCTCGCGCATGCTGAACGGCTTGGTGACGTAGTCGTCTGCCCCGAGTTCCAACCCGACGACGCGGTCGATCTCCTCGCCGCGGGCAGTGAGGATGATGATCGGCACGTCGCTGGTGCGTCGCACCTCCCGGCACACATCCAGGCCGCTCATCTCCGGGAGCATCAGGTCCAAGATCACCAGGTCGGGCTGCTCCTGGCGGATGCGCTCCAGACCGCTGGCGCCATCCAGGGCCGTCTCCACCTGATAGCCTTCCTTGCGCAGCGAGTAGGCGATCGACTCGGCGATGGCGCTCTCATCCTCTACCACGACAACTCTCTCAGGCATGGTTCCTACGGCTACCCTCCTGCCAACCTATCGTTCGTCACCAAAGGCGTTGGCTCCTGCTTCGGGCGGTTCCCTCAGGGGAACGCGGCTGCCGTTGCCGCCAGCCATGGCTCATCCAGCCCCTCCACCCGCCATTCCACCGACCGGGGTGTGGTGACCACCAGGGCGAGCGGTCGGCCGCGGTAGGCCTCGGGCACGGCCAACGACAGCCCGTCGCCGGGGAACTGGCGGGGCGCCGGTCGGCCGTCGTCGTCGGTGCCGACCACCGGCAGCGACCAACACGCCTGGCTGACGGCTGGGCCTCCCGCCGCGTCCGCCTCCGCCGGGTACAGCGCCGCGGCGATCAGGTTGCCGCTGTGCGCCGCCAGGGTGCCGCGCACGCGGACGCGCAGCGTGCCCCGGCGCGGGGCGCGCAGGTAGAAGCGTGCCGTGGCTCCCGCGTGGCGCGCCGCCTTCCACTCGTCGGCACGCAGATAGACGCGCGGATGGGCGCTGAGCACCTCCGCCAGGCCGTCTTCCTCGCAGGAGAGGCGCAGGAGGTAGTCGCCGTTGAGGCCCCGCCGCGGTAGCGCGACCGGCTGGGCTGAGAACGCGCCTCCCTCCAGCAGCTCCCCGGCCAACACTCGCTCCATCGGGTCGCGGAGCTGGAAGCGCACGCGGTAGCGGCGGCTTGGATCAGGCTGGGCGGCCCGCATCCGGCAGAGGGTTACCTCCACCGGCTCATTCCCCTGGCGATGGATGCGGAGGGTGAAGGAGCGGTTCTGGCCGGCGTAAGGGGCGATGCCGAGCGGCGTTCCGCTGGCCCAGGCGGGCAGTGTGGCGCCAGCGGCGGCGATGGCGGGCAAGGCCTCGGCGGCGCGGATCAGCGAGACCCCCCGCGCGTGCGGCGCCAGGAAAGTCCAGCAGAGGCGTTCGAGCACCGCTTCCCAGGTGGGCGGTGAGAGGAACGCCGGCTGTGCGTAAGACAGGCCGCGATAGAGATAGCTCTCCTCGGCGCCACGCACCACCCGCACCGGCCGGCTAGCCTCGATGCCGGCCGTCAGCGCCGCCAGGGCGCGGTGGAAGCGGGCGTCCAGATCGCTGCTGCCAAGGGCGCGCGCTGCCTCGGCAGCGGCGGCAACGCCCAGGCCGGCGGCATGGAGGTCGGTCTCACTCGCCCCCGCCATGTCGAACTGGCGCAGCATCCCTTCGCGGTAGACGCGCCGGCCGGTGGCGGCGTACAACTCGGCGAGGTGCAGCAGCAAGCGGCCCCGCTCCCAGCCGCGCAGATGCGTGCCGGCCCGCGACAACAGCTCCGCCGACAGCGCCTCCGCCACCGCCAGCGAGCGCGCGTCTCCGGTCAGCCAGTAGTCATACAGGAGACCGGTGCCCCAGAAGCTGGCCAGGTCGACGCGATAGTGGGTGTGGATGGCGGCGCCGCGCGGGTGCAGGAAGGCGCTGGTCTCGTTGGCCCACCAGGTGCCGACTTCGCGCAGGTGCAGCGCCTGGCGTCGGGCCCGCTCCCAAACGCGCGGGTCGCGCGTGCGCAAGAAGTGAAGGTACAGCGCCTCCAGGCTGTCCATCTCGCCGTGGTGCCACCCACCAAACGCGCCGGTGTCGCCGTCGTGCAGCCAGCCGCTCGCGGCCGCGCGGTCGTGGTCCCCCAGCACCAGCGAGAGCTCGCGGCCCAGGATCCACTCCAGCAGCGGGAAGCGGCCGCGGGTCTCTTCCGGCGGCAGGGTGGGCGGGAAAACGCCGGTGCTACCGACGTAGCCCGGCTCCGGCAGCAGCAACGGCGACCGCTGCAGCCGGTCGAGGGCGGCCGGCGCGTCGCCAAACCCCAGCCATAGCTCGGCGTAAGCAGTCATCCCGAACGGGAAGTCGTAGACTTTCACCCCGGAGGGGGGCAGCAGGTAGGCGACCAAGGAATCGGGGCGCACTTCCAGCGCGGCCGGATGGCGGTCGGCCATGCGGTTGAAGGCGAGGACCATCGCCGGCCGGTCCGGCACCTGCCAAGTAGCCCAGCCGGCGGCCCGCCCCGGGGTGGCCAGCGGGGCCATGTCTGCTCCCTCGACGAGCAGGTCCGGCAGGCCGGCACGGAACGGATCGCGGCGCTGGGTGAGGCGCAGCCACTCGCCACGGTTCAGCGCTGCCTTCACCGGCTCGCCGCCTTCACGCCCGAGGGCGGCCTCCACCGAGCGGGCCCGGCCAAGCGGCGCCACCACCGCCAGGGAGCGCACCGGCGTAGCTGGTTGGGGCGTCAGGTTGGTGACGGCCAGGTTCACCTGCACGCCGGGCACGCCCCGCCAGGCATGCACTCGCGCCTCGTAGCAGAAGCGGGGGGCCGGCGCCTCATCCGCCGCGGTGAGGAAGCCGCGCACCAGGATCACCGCGTTCAGCGGCCCGTTTCGCTCCACCGTGACGTGTGTTGGCGGCCCCAGGGAGGTGAGGACGCGGCCGTCCAGCAGCTCCAGGCGGATGCCGCCTTCACCGCCGGGCACCACCTCGCCGAACCAGTCTGCCTCCTCGAACAGTGGGAAGCGCTGGCGTGAGAGGCGGGCGCGCAGCAGACCGGTGTTCAGCAGCACCTCGTCGGCCGCCTCGGCCGCCACCGGCAGATCCTGGGCCGGCAGCGTTGCCCCGGACTGCAGTGAACAGCGGAGGCGTTGGCCCGGCTCCAGCGGCGCGCGAAAGGCGACCCAGAGGCAGCGCACCGAGCCGTCGCGCGGGTCGCGGCGCAGCACCTCCCACTGGAAGGGGAGGTCGTTCCCGTCCGGACCCAGCAGGCGCAGCGCGTCGGGCGAGTAGAGTTGGCCCGCGGGCAGCGGAATGCCGCCGGCGATGATGGCGTTGCTCCACGCTCGGCCCGCCCACTCGATGCCCTCCAGCGGCACGGTGATCGGCGGCAGATCGGCCTGCAAAGCGGGCGGCGTGGGCCGATCCCGTTCGTCGTTCAGGAAGCGGGCGCCCAGCAGGCCGCGCACCTGGCGGAAGATGCCGGTGCCCGCGGCGAGCGGGTTGGCGCGCGTCGTACTGAAGGTGGCCGCGTCGAGCGGCGCCGGGCAGAGGTGGACGGCATCGAGGTGAAGGGCGGTATTCGTCGAGAGGGGGCGGACCCACCCGCGGTAGAGGCGCAGGTCGCTCTCGTCGGGGGGAAGGTCCTCCAGGTGGACTAACCCGGTCACCGCGTGCCGCCGCCAGGCGGTCTCCAGCGGCACTCGCCGCACTGCCCGCCCGCCGACGCAAACGCCGCCGTCCCGCCCAAAGCCGACGACCTCGCAGCCGATCTCCACCTCCGGCGGCCCGGCCGGCCGCGCCGCTTCCGCCGTCTCTGCCGGCACGTTGGCGGTGACCACCAGCCGTGCGCCGCGCTCCGGCCGCTCCGTGCGGCGGTTGGGTTGTTCCGCCGGTTGGCCCGGGCGTGAATCCGGCGGCAGGCGCAGCGCGACGGCAAAGCCCACGCTGTCCGCGGCTGGGGCCAGCGCCTCAAAGAAGCACGCCTTGCCCCCTTGCACGGCGAGGTAGCGCCTTCCGTCGGCGGCCCCGCCGCGCTGCCGGAGGGTGCGCTCCGCCGGCTCGCTCAAGTCGCGATAGTCGCCCACATACGGCGACACGGGGCGGGCGTCGGCCCGGGTCTCGAAGCTGGGATCGGCCAGCAGGTTGGCCTGGCGGTCATCGGTGGGGCTGGTCTCACTGGCACCGGCGACGAGCACGACCCGGCGCACGGCAAAGGGCGCGGCGGCGGCGGCATACTGCCAGGTGACGCTGGTGATCGCCCCGGCCTCGACGCCGTGGTCGAGGAGGTGCTCCAGCGGGATGGTGGCCTGCTGCCAAGAGGCAGGGTCGGCGTCGAGGTGCAGGAAGCGCGACAGCAGCGGCAGCCGGGTGCGGCCGGAGGCGTCGGAAAGCCCGACACGGAGGTGGGGCGCGCGATGGACGCCGCCGGCACCAGGGAGGGTGTTGATCTCAAAGACAAGATAGCTGCAGGCGCGCGCATCTACCGCGGCACGATTGGTGGCGCGCAGCACGGCGGCGGCGAAGAGGCGGGTGCCGTCGTTTGGGCGCGCGGACAGCACCCCATCGTTCACTCGCACGCTCAGGTTGCGGGTGGCAGTGGCCGTCCACCCCGCGCGGGGGGCATCGCCGAGGATCACCTCGCGCTGGGCGGCGGCGGGGTGATCGCACCAGGCCAGCAGCAGAACCGCGGCAGCCAGCAGGAGAGTGCGCATAGGCCTCCGTTGGTACCGGGCGGCAGACCGCCCGCCGAGACGATGCCGCGCCTGCCTGCCAGCCGGAGATCTTCCCCCGGCTGCCCCATGCCAGGGCGCTTGCCCCGGCGCTGCCGGGGTAGGTGAGCTCTCAGCGCGCGGTATGCTCCTGCCGCCGCCGATCCAGGCGGTCACTGCGCTCCAACCTCTCCACCCGCTCGATGCGTATCTGCGCAGCCTCCTGGCAAGCGAGGACGGCCGACAGAGCCGTGCCCCAGGAGGGCGCCTTCCGTTGGGCCTGGCGGATCCCCACCGTCTCTGACAAGAGAAGAATGCAGCGGAAGCAAAGCGGATCTCGTGTCATGGTGATCCCCGGATGTTGGGCAGCCCGCGAGTGTTCAGGAAGCGGAGCCCCGTTGGATCGCCGGCCGCCGCCTGAAGCGTGAAAAGTGCCAACGGCGCGAGAGAGCCGGCCGGCAGTCGGTGCCGCGACTGCTGTCGCCGGAACGTACTCCTGGATCGCCGAATGGTTACGAGCCGCCAGGTTGCTGCTCTTTGAGCCGTGGCACCTTGCCACCGCGGCGGGAACTCACCCCCGCGGCTCAGGTCGTGGCGCCAACCGCGGCCGGCACGGGCGGCATCTCACGTCGCCATTATAGCAAAAATAGCCGCGCCTGTCATGGCCCCGCGGCGCTCACTGGCTGAGAGAGGCCAGCGTCGTCTGCAGCGCGCGCCGGGTGCGGAGCAGGTTGTTGTGGCGTTCCAGGAGGGTGGTGGGGACTGCCTCACGGCCGCCGATCTGTGCATCGAGGGCTTCGATCTGGGCGTCTAGCCCGGTGAGGGCGGCGGTGAAGCGGACGCGCGCCTCGTCCGGCCGACCGAGGGCCAGCAGCAGGTCGCCCGCGTGCTGCAGCAGCAGCGGCACGTCCTCCGGCCGGGCGTGCTGCCGCAGCGTCTCCGTCCAGCGCAGTGCCTCCGCCGGACGCCCGCCCGTATGCAGCATCACCGTCAGCTTTTGGAGGCCCTCCAGTGCTTCCTGGCTTCGCGGGTGGCGTTCGATCAGCCACTGATAGGCTTGCTCGGCCTCCGCCGGATCTCCCATCCGCGCGCAGAGCGCCCCCAGGTTGAGGAGAGCGGCCGGCGCGAAGGGGCTGTCGGGATACTGCTCGGCCAGGCGTTGGTGCAGGCTGCGCGCCGCCGCGAGGTCTGCCTCCGTCGCCCCCGACTGCGCCGCCCGGGCCAGGGCGTAGAGGCCACGGTCGGCCCAATGGCTGCGGGGCCAGCGCCGCAGCAGGCGCTGCAGGCGCTCCGTGTCTTTGGGCGTGGTTCTGGTAGGGGTGCCGC
>JAAZEB010000343.1 GCA_012512505.1 Armatimonadota bacterium
CCCCCCACCCCCCCCGAAACCGGGGGGGCTGAAGGAAGAGGCCCCCCCACCCCCCCCGAAGTCGGGGGGGCTATCACACCCTACTTCCCCCGAACTCGGGGGACCGGGGGGGCTATCAGGCTCTACTCCCCCCGAGATCGGGGGGTCGGGGGGGCTATCCGTTCCTCCCGAACTCGGGGGAATAGGGGGGCCCGAGCCGGGCCGGACGCAGCTCCTTCTGGACATCGACGGCATCACCTGCGCCTCCTGCGTGGCGCGCATCGAGAAGGCGCTCTCCCGCGTGGAGGGGGTGGCGCTTGCCGAGGTGAACCTGGCCACCAGCCGTGCCACGGTCACCTACGACCCGGCGCGCGTCTCGCCCGAGCGGCTGCGGGAGGCGGTGGAAGGCGCGGGCTACGCGGTGAGGGAGGTAGTGCGCCCGCATGAGGCGCCGCCGGTGCCGGAGGATGGGGAGTACGAGCGGCTGCGGCGCGCCGTGCTGTTCAGCGTGCCGGTGGCGGCGACGATCATGTGGCTGAGCATGGTGCCCTGGCCGGGGCACGCGCCGCCCGCGTGGGCGGGGT
This sequence comes from Armatimonadota bacterium, assembly GCA_012512505.1. Lineage (GTDB taxonomy): Bacteria > Armatimonadota > JAAZEB01 > JAAZEB01 > JAAZEB01 > JAAZEB01. Next base: position 564 of record JAAZEB010000343.1, read on the forward strand.
GGCTGATGCTGCTGCTGGCGACGCCGGTGCAGTTTGGGGCGGGGTGGCGCTTCTACACGCAGGCGTGGGCGGCGGCCCGGCACCTCACCAGCAACATGAGCACCCTGATCGCCTTCGGCACCAGCGCCGCCTACGCCTACAGCGTGGTTGCTCTCCTCTTCCCGCGGGCGGTGGCGCCGGACGGCCACGCGCCGCTCTACTTCGACACCTCAGCGGCGATCATCGCCCTGATCCTGGTCGGCCGCATGCTGGAAGCGCGCGCCAAAGGCCAGGCCTCCGCCGCCATCCGTCGGCTGCTTGGGCTGCGGCCCCGCACCGCGCGCGTCATCCGCGATGGCGCCGAAGTTGACGTGCCGATTGATGCGGTGCAGGTGGGCGACCTCGTCGTCGTGCGCCCCGGCGAGAAGGTGCCGGTGGATGGCGAGGTGGTCGAGGGCGCCTCGGCGGTGGACGAGTCGATGGTGACCGGCGAGAGCCTGCCGGTGGAGAAGCGGCCCGGCGACCCGGTGATCGGGGCAACGCTGAACCGCGCCGGCACCTTCCGCTTCCGGGCCACTCGCGTCGGCAAGGAGACGATGCTGGCGCAGATCATCCGCCTGGTGGAGGACGCGCAGGCGCGCAAGGCGCCGATCCAGCACGTCGCCGACGTGGTCGCCGCCTACTTCGTGCCGATTGTCATCGGCGTGGCGCTGCTCACCTTCGTCGCCTGGTATGCCTTCGGCGGCGCCTTCGTGCCGGCCGGACAAACGCGCTTCACCTTCGCGCTGCTGCTCTTTGTGGCGGTGCTGATCATCGCTTGCCCCTGCTCGCTCGGGCTGGCGACGCCGACGGCGATCCTGGTCGGCACCGGCAAGGGGGCAGAGCAGGGGATCCTCATCCGCGGCGGCGAGGCGCTGCAGATCGCCGAGCGCGTCCAGACCGTGGTGCTGGACAAGACCGGCACCCTCACCCGTGGCGAGCCGCGGGTCACCGACGTGGTGACGGCCGACGGCGTGGCCGAGGCGGAGCTGTTGCGGTTGGCGGCTTCGGCCGAGCGCGGCTCCGAGCACCCGCTGGGCGAGGCGGTGGTCCGCGAGGCGCAGGCGCGCGGGCTGGCGCTGGCGCCCGTCACCGATTTCGAGGCGCTGGCCGGCCGGGGCATCCGCGCCCGGGTGGAGGGCCACACCCTCTGGCTGGGCAGCCCGCGCCTGATGGCCGAGCGCGCGCTGGCCCTCGGTCCGCTGGCGGCCGCGGCCGAGCGCTTCACCGCGGAGGGCAAGACGCCCCTCTTTGTAGCGGACGCGGCGCGGCTGTTGGGCGCCATTGCTGTGGCCGACACGATCAATCCGGGCGCCCCGGAGGCGGTGGCGGCGCTGCGCCGCCTGGGCCTGGAGACGGTGATGCTCACCGGAGACCACCGCCGCACCGCCGAGGCGATTGCCGCCCAGGTGGGGGTTGATCGCGTGGTGGCGGAGGTGCTGCCGCAGGACAAAGAGGCCGAGGTCCGGCGCCTCCAGGGCGAGGGGAAGGTGGTCGCTATGGTGGGCGACGGCATCAACGACGCCCCGGCGCTGGCCGCCGCCGACCTGGGAATCGCTATCGGCACCGGCACGGACGTGGCGATTGAGTCGTCCGACATCACCCTGGTGCGCGGCGACGTGCGCGATGTGACCACGGCGATCCGGCTGAGCCAGGCCACGATGCGCACCATCCGCCAGAACCTGTTCTGGGCGTTCTTCTACAACGCGGCGCTTATCCCGCTGGCCGCCGGCGTCCTCTACCCGGCGTTCGGCATCCTTCTCAACCCGATGCTCGCCGCCGCGGCAATGGCGTTCTCTTCAGTCAGCGTCGTGCTCAACTCGCTGCGCCTGCGCCGCTTCGGCTAGGCCGCGTCTTGCACGCGGTACAGCTCCGTGAGGCGGGCGGCGGCGATGCGGGGGTTGACCATGGCAGTGGCGCGCTCGAACCAGCGGCGGGCCTGCAGCGGCTCTCCCAGGCGGAGGGCACACAGGCCGCACGAGTAGGCGGGCAGGAAGTCGAAGGTGGAGCGTTGGGCAACCGGCGCCAGGTGGTCCAGGGCGGCGCGGTGGTTGCCCAGCCCCAAGTAGGCCAAACCCAGGCCGGCTGCCAGTTCCGGGCGGTCGGGATGCGCCTCCAGCAGCGCCTTGATCAGCGTCAGGGCGCGCTCATACTCTCCGGCGGCGAGGAGGGCATCGGCCAGGCCCAGGCGCGCCTCCTCCAGGTCGGGGGCCAACTCCAGGGCAGCGGTATACTCCGCGCACGCCTGCGGGTGGGCGCCCCGCCCGAAGAGGTAGTCGCCGGCCTGCAGGTGCCACGTCACCTGCTTTGCCTTAGCGCCAGCGCGTACTGACAGGGCCGCGCGCAGCCGCCACAGTTGCTGTCGCCAGGCAGGCAGCCGGACTTCCCCGGATCTGGATGGCGCTCGGCCCTCCTGAACGGCAACGTGCGCTTCGAGGGGACGCGCCTCCGGGTACGCCGCCAGCGCGGTTTCTATCTGCACGAGGAGCCGGCTCTCCAGCCCGCTGTCTGAGGGCAGCGGACGCTCCGTCAGCGCCGAGCGGGCCTCTGTCGCCTGGCCGGCCGCCATCCAGGTGAGGCCGCGGTAGGCCTGTGCCAGTTCATCATCGGGGCGGGCGGCGATTGCTTTGGCGAGGGCGGCCAGGGCCTCGTCATAGTGCCCGTGATCGTAGTGGATGCGGCCGCGGAAGAGGTGGAGGGCCGCGTTGCTTGGCTGGAGCGTTTCTGCCTTCTCCAGCGCCTTCAGCGCCGGCACGTAGCTCTCGGCCTCGGAGAGGAACACCCCGCGCCAGAGGTGGGCGCCCCAGTCGTCCGGCCGGTCACGCAGCACCTCCTCCAGGGCGACTACGGCCTGGCGATACTCCCCCTGTCGGGCCAGGCGGAAGGCGCGGGCGTAGGCATGCTCGGCGGGCGATGTCCCCAGCCAATCGGCGAGGCCCATCAGTCGGTCTCCGGTTCGGGCAGGGCGACCTCGGCGAAGCCGCGCCGTGCCGCGTTCAGGTTGGCCTCCAGGTAGCGCCCCACCGATGCTTTGGAGACTTCCCGGATGGTATCGAGCATGTTCTCTATCGTCATCAGGCCGCAAACGCGGGCAAACGCCCCGGCCATGGCGGTACTAAGGATCGGCACGCACCCTCTCGTCAGCCGCAGCTCGCGCGCGATGCGGTTGGCGTCCAGTCGGGCGATGCGGAACTGCGAGACCGACAGCGGCACCGGCGCGTCTGGCTTGGTGTTCAGCACCAGTATCGTGCCGGGGCGCCAGGTCGGGGCCAGGTCGAGCTGCTCCACCAGGGAGACGTCAAACAAGACGACGATCTGCGGGTGGCGGATCCAGGAGCGGTCGAAGATGCGCTGCCGGTCGGGTCGGAAACGGATGGCGTAAGAGACCGGCGCGCCCATGCGATCCGGCGTGTAGCGCGGCTGGCCGTGTGGGTTGTAGCCCATCCGGTAGAGGGCGTGCGTCAGGAACTCACCGGCCGTCTTGGCCGCCTGGCCGCCGCGCCCGTGAACGGCTATCTCAAAGCTAGAGCCTTCTTCGGCATGCATCGGGTATCTGGTCCGACCAGAGTGTAACACACTCGCGCTCGATCCGCAAGCCCGGCCGGATTCCGGCAACAAGCTTAGGAGCCGGAACAGGATGGGAGCGCCGGCGCCCGGCCGGACGTGTTTGCCCGCTCCCATCCTTGAACTCTCAAGACCCGGGTGCATCACCGGGCAGCGGCCTACTGCCCGGCGATGATCAGATCGAGCCGGCGGCGCTGCTCGTCGAACGGGAGGCTGCCGCCTTCAATCGTCATCCAATCGCTGTAGCCAACCCGATCCAACGCCTTGCGCACCACTGGCCAGTCCACGCTGCCGTCGCGGATCTCGCAGAAGTTGCCGCCGCGCCCGTCCGGGTTCAGCTTGAAGTCTTTGACGTGGCACTTGGCGATGCTCTTCCCCAGCGCGGCCACCCACTGCTCGGTGGGGGCGTACTTGACGTGGTTGCCCAGGTCGAGGTAAGCCTTCACCCAGCGGTTCTTGAAGGAGTTGACGAAGAAGGCGAAGTGCGCCGGATCCACGAAGAGGTTGTTCCACACGTTCTCGAGGGCAATGACCACGCGCGTTTCCCGGGCGACCGGAATGAGGCGCCGCACGGCCACCTGGAAGGCGTCGTAGGCGCGGTTGTGCGCGTCGATGTAGGCCTGATAGCGCGCGTTGTCGCCCTCCACCACCTGGGTGATGTGCCCCGTCTTCCGGTCGAACTTCACCCGGAACTCCCACGGCTCCGGCATCGGGTTCACATCCATGCGGCCGGGCACCAGCAGCACCGCGTCAGCGCCGTAGGCCTGGGCCGCCTTCAAGGCATCGATGGTGACCTGCAGGCCGCTCTCCACCTCCTGCTGGTTGTCGCTGTTGAACTGCGCCCAGCCGCGTATTACCGAGTGGATCCGCAGCCCCATCTCCTCGGCGATCTTCCGGGCCTCCGCCGCCTTCTCCGGGGTGACGATGCCCGCCTCCACACCGTCGAAACCGGCGTCTTTGATCGCCTGCAGGTTCTCGCGCGTCGGCTCGCCGACGATCAGCGCCCGCTTCAGGGTGGTCCTGAACTTCGGGGCGGCCTCCAGCCGGCCGCCCAGGATGCCGGCAGCCCCTGCGGCCGCCATCGCCGACGTCGCCAGGAACTGGCGGCGGTTCATCTGAGCTCCCATGTGTCTCTCCTCTGCAATTCGGTGTCGCCTCGCCACAGTCGGCCACCTGACGTCAGGCCAGCATCCGCGACACGACATCGCCTTCTGCCCTCGACCCCACCAGTCACTCGCTTTTGCGGGCTGCCAGGCAGCCGTGGTCGGGAATGCCGGGGGTACGGTACCACTCCCGGAAGAAGCGCCTCATCGAGCCGGGATAGGCCGCGCGCTTCAGGTTCATCCACGTGAGTTGGTCGCCGACGGCGAAATAGAGGTACGTCTTGCCCTCCCACTCTACCATTTCGGGGTCGGAGGCGTTGATGCCCTCATCGACCCCCTCCGGCACCAATACGGGGTTGGCGGCGCTCAACTCCCAGTGCTTCAGGTCTTTGGAGCGCGTCACGTAGGTCTCGAAGTGGTGCCGGGGCGCGCGGTTCTCCAGGTAGAGAACGTAGTAGTAGCCATCGACATAGCGAATGCAGGGGCACGCCGTGTAGCGGTTGGTGCCGAACGTCGCCTCGGGCAGCTTGGTCCAGGTGAGCAGGTCCTTCGAGCGCGCGAACTTGATGGTGAACGCCGGGTAGGCAGGGTCGTTCGACTCATAGGCCATCACGAAGCCGCCCCGGCCCCGACACACTGAGGTGTTGAAGATCATCTCGTTCTCGCCCTGTAGCACCTGCTTGCTCTCCCAGTGCTTCAGGTCCTTCGAGCGGAAGAGGGTGACATCGTGCCAGCCGTCCTCCTCCCAGCGCGAGGCGAAGACGTACGCCTGGCCGTC
>JAAZEB010000344.1 GCA_012512505.1 Armatimonadota bacterium
ACCAAGCGAGGTTCAAATCGCGCGCCATTTCGCTCTGCTGACAGGCAAGCATTGTGTTAGGCTCTAAACTCCAATCAGGATGACAAGTTGTGAGCGCGTATGAATAGAAGCAGGGCTGGCCCGTGTCGTTGCCTCGTTCCCCGGCGCCGCCGGATCACCGGCTCACATGGCAGACTCTGGCCGGCGAGACGCCGGCGCTCCGATCACTGCCCGTTAATGGGGTCCTAAGCACTGGGGGGAGGCTATCGCCCGATAGCCTCCCCCCGCGCGCGTTTCATTCGCCGGCGGCGCCGAGCGCGTCTGGCTCCAGCTTCGCCAGGAGGGCGGTGGGCGGCGGCGTGCTGCCATAGGTCATCTCGGAGAGACTGCCTCCGGGGGTGACCATCGGCAGGCACTCCTCAGCCACGTCGGTTTCCACCTCCAGCACGTAGGGGCCCGGGTAGGAGAACGCCTCGTCCAGCGCGCCCTCCAGGCGCTGCGCGTCTGCCACGTAGCCGGAGGCGACGCCCAACCCACGCGCGACCAGGGCGAAGTCCAGGTGCGGTGGCTGGTCGACGGCGGTGTAGTTGCCGTTGAAGTAGAGGTGCTGGAACTGCCGGACCATCCCCAGGTTGCGGTTGTTGAGCACGATCACCTTCAGCGGGAGGGCGTGCTCGGCCACCGTGGCCAGCTCTTGCAGGTTCATCAGGAAGCTGCCATCGCCGCAAACGGCGACCACCAGCTCGCCGGGGCGGGCGAAGGCGGCGCCCATCGCCGCGGGGAGGCCATAGCCCATCGTGCCCAGGCCGCCGCTGGAGAGGAGATTGCGCGGCCGGTCGAACGGGATGTGGCGGGCAACGAACATCTGGTGCAGGCCGACATCGGTGGCGAGGATCGCCTTGCCGCGCACCCGCCGGCAGAGGGCTTCCACGGTGCCCTGCTGCGTCAGCACGCCCGAGCGCGCGGCGGGGTAGGGGAGATCCTTGCGGTAGCCATCCACCACCTCCTGCCAGGCCCCGGTGCTGCCGGGCGTCAGGTTGGCGAGGATCTGCCGGAGGACGCGGCGGGCATCGCCGACGATCGGGATATCCACCCGCACGTTCTTGCCGCTCTCGGCGGGCTCGATGTCGATGTGGCCGAGGCGCGCGTGGGGGGCGAAGGCGGCGGCGCGGCCGGTGGCGCGGTCGTCGAAGCGGGCGCCGATGGCGAGAACCAGGTCGGCATGCTGCACCGCCATGTTGGCGGCATGGCTGCCGTACATCCCGAGCATGCCGGCGTAGAGGGGGTGGGTGCCGGGGATCGCCCCCAGCCCCAGCAGGGTGGTCACCGCCGGAATGCCGGCGCGCTCCGCTAGGGCCCGCACTTCTTCATGCGCCCCGGAGGCGATCACCCCGCCGCCGATGTAGAGGATCGGCCGCTCGGCCTTGGCGAGAGCGTCGGTCAGGCGCCGCACCTGCGCCGGGTGGCCCTCCAGCGTCGGGTTGTAGCCGGGCCGGTTCACGGTCATGTCGCCGCGGTAGCTGCCGCTGCCCTTCAGCACGTCGGCGGGGATGTCCAGCAGCACCGGGCCGGGCCTCCCGGTAGTGGCGAGGTGAAACGCCTCTGCCACCGCGCCCTCGATGCGGTCGGTGCTGGAGATGAGGCCGTTGTGCTTGGTGACGGAGCGGGTGATGCCGGTGATGTCGGCTTCCTGGAAGGCGTCGGTGCCAATGGCGTGCATCTCCACCTGGCAGGTGATGGCAACCATCGGCACCGAGTCCATGTTCGCGGTGGCGAGGCCGGTCACCAGGTTGGTGGCGCCGGGGCCGGACGTCGTGAGGCAGACGCCGGCGCGGCCGGTGGCGCGCGCGTAGCCATCGGCCGCGTGCGCGGCACCCTGCTCGTGCTTCACCAGGACGTGCCGAATTGGGCTGCGCGAAAGCGCGTCGTGCAGGTGGAGCGTTTTCGCTCCCGGGATGCCGAAGATCACATCCACACCGTGCGCTTGCAGCGCACGCACCAGGATCTCAGCGCCGGTCATTCTTTCCTCCCTCGTGCCAGGGGCGCCTGGCGATGTGCGTCAGGACACGGGCGCTGACCCGGTGGCCTGCATCGTGGGGGCACTCGGAGACGAACAAAGGCCACGGGGTAACTCCCGTGACCTTTGGTGTTACGCTTGCTCTGGGTGGAGGCTACGTCGCACCGCCGGCCACGGGGCAGGCTACAACAACGCCGACTAGGAACCCTGTGGCCGGAAGGAGCACGCGTGCGCAGATAAGCCGCGCCTCAAGGCGAGGTGCCGAGTAGTTATCGGATTGTGCAACGCGTGTGTGCAACTCGCTCTCTCCTTGCGTTCATTATATCCCCTCGCCCGAACGATGTCAACGCCTGCTTCGCGGCGCGGGAACGAGTCGCGCTTGACAGTGCCCCGGGGGCTGTGCTATGCTCCACGCCGATGAGCACCAGCGCATGGCTGCCGCGGGATCAAGCGTGCCGGGAGACGCCGCGTCGGTGCCTGGGGCGGCACGTGGCCGGCACCGGTAGGGGGCCGCGGTGAGCCGCGAGCGCCCGATCCTCTTCCGCCGTTTCCCCCAGGCGGTCGAGCACATCCCCTGGGTGCCACTCGGCACGCTCCCCACGCCGGTGCAGCCGCTTCCCGACCTGAGCGCCCGGCTGGCGCCGGCCTCCCTCTTCATCAAGCGCGACGACTGTTCCGCGCGCCGCTACGGCGGCAACAAGGTGCGCGCCCTCGAGTTTCTCCTGGGCCAGGCCCTGGCGGTCGGTGCCGAACGGGTGATCACCGCCGGCGCGCTTGCCTCGCACCACGTCCTGGCGACGGCGCTGTTCGCCCGGGAGGTGGGCCTGGGAGCCGAAGCGGTCCTCTGGGAACGCCCCTCGGCTCCGGGCGGGCCGGAGGCGCTGCGGCTGTTGGCGCGCCTGGGGGTACCGGTGCGGCGCTGTGCCGGCCCGGTGGGGGCGCTCCTCACCCTGATCGGGCGCTGGGTGGCACTGCGTGCCCGGGGGCAGCGCGCCTACCTCGTGCCTCCCGGCGGCGCTTCTGCCCGCGGCGCCCTTGGGTTCGTGGAAGCTGCGCTGGAACTGGGAGAGCAGATCGCCGCCGGCGCGGCGCCTGCCCCCGCGTCCCTCTGGATCGCCTGTGGCACCGGCGCCTCCACGGCGGGCCTGCTGGTTGGTCTGCCGCTGGCCGGGATCGAGGCGCGGGTGCGCGCGGTTTGTGTTACGCCGCCGATTGCGTGCAGCCACTCGCGGCTGCGCCATCTGGTCGCCGGTGCGCGACGCCTCCTGGCCCAGGCGGGTGTGCCTTCGGCAAGCGAGGCGGCCCTCGCGCCGCTGGAGTTGCTGCGCGGCTACGCTGCCACGGGCTATGGCCAGCCCCGCCAGGCGGCGTCGGCGGCCGTGGCGCTGCTGGCGGCGGCCGGCATCGTGGGGGAGACCACCTACACCGGCCGCGCCGTTGCCGCGCTGGTAAACCACGCCGCGGCTGAGGCGGGCGTTCACCTCTTCTGGCACACGCTGCCGGCCGCCTCTCTACCGCCCGTGGACTGAGCCGGCGGCCGGCGCCCTGCTGCTCCCCTCGCCGGCGGAGAACAGGAATCGCGGTGCTGGCGCCGTATGTTGTGGTACCGGCCCGGCGCACAGGCGGGTTCTGGGAGGCGATGGATGAAGCTGGCGTTCAGCACGCTGGGATGCCCGAACTGGAGCGTGGAGCAGGTGGTCGAGGCGGCCGTGCGGCTCGGCTACGATGGGGTGGAGGTGCGCGGCCTGCGCGGAAACCTGGACCTGGCCACGATGCCGGAGCTGAACGCGGAGCTGCCGGCTACCGCCGCCCGCTTCCGCGATGCCGGGCTCGCGGTGGTCTGCCTGGCGGTCAGCGCTACCCTGGGCGTCCGCGACCGCGCGGAGCGGCGCGCGCAGATGGCGATTGTTCGCCGCGCCATCGACGTGGCGGCGGCGCTGGAGTGCCCCTGCATCCGGGTGTTTGGGGGTTACCTGCCGCCGGGCGCCTCCCGCGCCAATATGGCGGACGACATCGCCCAGGCGCTCACCGCCCTGGGGGGCCTTGCCGCACCCCACGGCATCCGCGTGCTGCTGGAGACGCACGACGATTTCTGCCGCGGCCAACACGCGGCCGACGTGGTGGACCGCGTCTCCGGCCCGGGTGTCGGCGTCGTCTGGGATATCCTTCATCCCTACCGCTGCGGCGAGGCGCTGGCAGACACCGTGAACTACCTGGGGGGGCACATCGGTCACGTCCATGTGAAGGACGCGGTGGAGCTCTCCCCGACCGGTTTTCGGCCCGTGCTGCTGGGCGAGGGGGAAGTGCCGGTGCGGGAGGCGCTCCGGCTGCTGCTGCAGACCGGCTACTCCGGCGCGCTCTCCTTCGAGTGGGAGAAGGCCTGGTATCCGGAGATCCCGGAGCCGGAGGTGGCCTTTCCCCAGTTCATCCGCGCCCTGCGCGCCATTCTGCGTTCGCTGCCGACTCAGTGACCCGGCAGCCGATTGGGGGTATATTTGCTCCGAATCGTGGTACGGTATGACGGAAGACAGCCGATGGACGACCTGGCCCACCACCTATCCGAGGAATGGGGAGTGCCCCTGACAGACGTGGACCTGCTCACCGTCGCGCTGACCCACCGCTCATACGTGCGCGAGCGTGCGGACCTGAACCTCGAGTCGAACGAGCGACTGGAGTTCTTCGGCGATGCCGTGCTCGGCTTTGTGGTAGCCGAGCATCTCTACCGCACCTATCCCGACTATTCCGAGGGCGAGCTTTCCCGAGTGAAAGCAGTGGTCGTCAGCGAGCCGCTGCTCTACGAGGCAGCCCGCGCCGCCGGCATCGGGCCGCACCTCTTGATGTCGCGCGCCGAGGAGGCGGCCGGCGGGCGCGACCGGCCCTCGATCCTCTCCGACGCCTTCGAGGCGATCGTCGGCGCCCTTTATCTACAGTGCGGCATGGATCATGCCCGGCAGTTCATCTTGCGCTTCCTCTCCCAGCGCATTGATGCCATTGCCCGCCACGAGCACGACCAGGACTTCAAAACGGCGTTCCAGGAGCTGGTGCAGGCCGAGGGCAAGGGTACCCCTACCTACCGCATCGTAAGCCAGGAGGGGCCGGACCATCTGAAGGTGTTCACCGCCGAGGCGAAGGTGGGCCGGAAGGTGTACGGCCGCGGTACCGGCCGCAGCAAGAAAGAGGCAGAACAGTCTGCCGCCCACGATGCCCTGGAGAAGCAAGCCGCCAAGAAGGCCCGGTAGGCGCCCTTTCCCAACGGTGCAACCAGCCGGCCTCGCCTGCCGTCCAAGTGGAGGCGCGGGGGATGCCGGAGATCCAGCGGCATCCCGCCCGCTGCTGTCGGCGCCTGGCCGGAGGCACTCCGCAAGTCGATCACCCGTGTGAGTAGAGTGCCGTTTGGCACGCCGGGAGCGACATCGAGCGAGGGGGGGCAAAGGAGCGCGGATGGTTCGTTCTGCGGCGCTCAGGGCGTGGCCCAGGCGGTGGGGCCTGGTGGCCGCGCTGCTGCTATCGGTGGCGGCTGGCCCGGCTGGTGCCAACAGCGCGCCGGCGCCCGTCGGCCCTGGCCGCATCGCGGTTGTCGGCACCCACCCGACGGGTATCGTGGGCGTGCTGGCCCGCCACGGGCTGCCGCGCGATATTCTCCTCGACTATCAGCTCAGAGACCCCGACGTGCTGGCCGGCTATGACCTGCTGATCGTCGCTGGCATCTCGCCGGGGATCCTCACTGCCCTGCCCGCCATGGAGCAACTGCTGCAGCGTGGTGGCAGCCTCCTCGTAGATTGCAGCGTGACCCAGGCGGTGGCCCTCCGCCTCACCGCTGACCGCCGGGCCCCCGGCCTGGCACGCCTCCTCGCCTGCACCACCCGCCCGGTCAGCGCCTTCCGCCCGGCGCGCGACGCGAACCCGCCGCTGCCAGGGATTGAGCGCGGCACCACCTTTCCCGCCCCGAAGGAATCCCTGGTGCCGAGGCTCGTTGCCCCGGAGCAGACCACCATCCTGGCGGAGTACTTCACGCCTCAGGCCCGGAGGGCGCGCCAGGCGGCGCGGTTCCCCAACGTGCCCCCGCCGGACGGGGTGGCCGCGGCCATCCTCCTGGTGCGCCACGGCCCGGGGAAGGTGATCCTGTGCGGCCCCGCCATCGCCCTCTCGACAGCGCTGCAGGGGCGTGATTACGACCGCCTGGTGCTGGCAATGCTCCATCTTCTGAGCGATGGGCGTGCCGTGCCCCAGTTGGAGCCAGAGGGCCCGCGCCTGCGGCGCAAGCAGAGCGGCCGCAGCTTGCAGGCGCAGGGCAAGGCCCCGGCCGAGGATGCCGCGCCAGACGACGAAGCCGAGGCCAACACGCCGCCCCCGGTGCCGGAGCGCCCGCCAGGCCCCGGCAAGCGCGGCCCGATTCCGCGGGGCTTCACCCTGGTGGAGGAGGAGCCGGCGACCGAGTTCAACCTCTCCGGGCAACTGGGCGGCAAGCAGGTCGAGCTGCTGCTGAACCACTGGAACGCGGCGAACACGCTGCAGGTGACGCTGGGCGCGGAGGGCGTGCGCGTGGTGCACACCACCGCCGGCAAGGCGCGGGGCCTGGCCCGGGTGAAGACCCCAGTTCGCCCCGGCACCCCGTTCGTGGTCAAGGTGCGGCACGCGCGCTTGCTGGTGATCGCCGGCACGGTGGTGGCCGCGGCGCGCCTCGAGGGCGTCTCGCGGGGGGCCATCGCGGTGCGCGGGGCGGTCACGGCGCCGCGTTACCAGCCGGTGGAGCCGGCCCTGTTCAGCGACGACTTCATGCGCACCAGCGACGAAGATGGTGGCTGGGAGACGCACGGCGGCACCTGGAAGACGGCGCCGGTCCAGAACCCCAACCTGGGGGCCAACCCGTTCTCCTACCGCGTGGAGGCCGGCGCGGCGCCGGCCGTGGCGCTCATGGGCTACCCCTACTGGGACGAGTACCGCTGCTCCGTCGCGGCGCGCCCAGAGAGCGAAGGGGGCGCGGTGGGGCTGGGCCTCTACGCGCGGGACGAGGCGAACATGTTGTTCTTCCGGGCGCGCGTGCGCCCCGCGGCGGCGCCTCTCGCGGAGGGGTTCTCCCTGGTGCGCCTGGTGAACGGCAAGCTGCAGACCGTGTGCCACAGCGCGGGCGGGCTGCTGCCGGGGCAGTGGTATCGCCTGGAGGTGAAGGCGGAGGGGCCGTGGATCGGCGCCTTCGTGGATGGCGAGAAGGTCTTGGCGGCCCGTGACACGACCTTCACCGGCGGCCGGATTGCCCTCCGGGTGGAGCAGGGCGCGGCGCGCTTCGATGATGTGCTGGTGGAGCCGGCCGCTGCCCCGCGTCCGTCTGGTCATCGCTTCGTAGGGCGGGTGCCGGCCTTCGCCGGCGTTGCCGATGTGGATAGCTGGGCCGGGCCGGCGACAGCGTGGGAGGCCAGCCCAGACACGGCCGGTCTCTTCTGGCGGCGCGGCCTCTTCCTCGGCGATGTCGGTCTGCGCTTCGCGGTGCCGCCGCTCCCCGACGGCGGCGAGGCGATGCTGCTCCTCGACGGAGATTGCCGGTCGCTCGCCGCCGGCTACGCGCTGCACCTGCGCCGCAGCGGCGGCGGCCTGGCGCTGGAGCTGCGGCATCAGGGCCGGGCGATTGGCCGTGCCTCGGTGCCGGCCAGCGAGGGAGTCTCCCTCAGCCTGCGCCGGGCTGGCACCCGCGTCCTCGGCCTGGTGGAGGACCGGGTGGTGCTGAAGGCGCCGTATGCTGGTGGTGGCGGCGGGCGCGTTGCCCTTCGGGCGGTTGGCTTCCGCCCGCGCTTGTCACGGGTGGCCCTCTGGGCGGCCAACGTTCGTGATTACACCTTCGATACCGCGCCGGTAGATTGGTGGGTGGGCAGCGGCGAGTGGGATGTGACCAACCGCTGGAGCTGCACCCCGGACTGGTCCTGGTTTGGCGGCTACAGCCCGGAGGTAGCGGCGATCTGGCACAAGTGGCCGCTGCGGGGCGACGTGGTGCTGGACCTTTACGCGGCGCCCAAGATGATCGGCGACGGTCCGCGGCGCCGGGAGCAGTTCGCCGACTTCAACGCCGTGCTGTGCGGCGACGGCAGCAACATCGACAGCGGCTACGCCTTCTTGGTAGGCGAGCAAGGCCGCGGCGCCCGGATCCTGCGGCGCGGCCAGGTGGTGGCCGAGAACCCCCGCTTCCGCTTCTTCGGCCAGGGCCACAACCGTTGGGCCAACATCCGGGTGGAAAAGCAGGGCGCCATCCTCCGGCTTACCGTGGAGGGCCAGGTGGTGCTGCAGTGGGCGGACCCCGTGCCGCTGGCCGCTGGCTATGCCGGGATCTGGACGCGCAACAACGGCATCATCCTGCCGCGCATCACGCTCTACTACGCCGCGGCTGGCGCGGAGCTGCTCTCAGTGAGGAGGTGAGGAGACGGGGCGTGTTCCCGGAGCTCCTCGCCTCCGTGTGGCTTGCTCCCCAGCCCCGGGGCTCACAGGGTGTGGGGCATCTCCTCGGCGTGCTGCTCGGCTTTTTCCGCCGCCATTTCCGATGACTGCTCCACCCCTTCGGCGGTGTGCTCGGCGCCGCGCTGGAACATCCCTTTGGCAGCCGAAACCACTTGCGGCGCCTTCTCTGAGACCTTCTGCGGCATCTGGCGGATCCCCGAAGCCATCTTGGAGCCGGCGTGGCGGAGCTTCTCCGCCGCCTTGTGCTCGGCGTCTCGCGTCCAGTTCATCACATCAGAGCGCAGCTCTTCGCCCCGCTTGGGCGCGAGGAGCAGGGCCGCGATGGCGCCCACCGCGCCCCCGACGACCACCCCGATCGTTGCGCTGCCAGCTCTGCTCATTCCCAGGTCCTCCTCCCGGGGCGCTGCGGCCCCGTCTCACCCGTCCCGCTCGGTTGCGAGATCCGGGGCCCGGCTGTGGCCGGGCCGCCCCGCGCGTGCCGCCGCGACGATCATCGGCACCTTACCCGGGAATGCCGAATCCCATGCGTCACCCGGCAGGGGGCAGGAGCAGGGCCGGGGGGTCGTTTTGCTCCGGGGGGGCCTCGCCACAAGTGGCCAGGCGGTGTTGGAGGGTGCTGATCAGCTTGTGCAACGCGCGCACGTCGCGGCGCTCCATGCCGGCACGGCCAAAGACGCGGCGCAGCGTGAGCACGAACGACTCGGGGTCATCGCGGAAGGGGCGGAAGCCGACCGCCAACAGCAAGTCGTTCACCCGGCGGATCAGGGCCTCCTGCTCGGAGAGGTCCGCCAAGTCAGCGCAGCGGCGGGCCAACGGCCCCAGGCTGGCCCGGAACAGCTCGTAGGCCACCACCTGCACCGCGTGCGACAGGTTCAGCGACGGCATTCCCTCGGCCACCGGGATCGTGGCGATCACCTGGCAGTGAGTAAGCTCCTCCGTGGAGAGGCCCCGGTCCTCGCGCCCAAAGAGGATCCCCGCCTTGTGGTCTTGCGTGACCGGCACGATCTCCTCGGCGGCCTCCGCCACGGTCATCATGTCTGGCAGCACGCCGATTCGCTTGCGGTTGGTGGTGCCCACCAGCAGGTGCAGGTCGCCGATTGCCTCCTCAAGCGTTTCCACGGCGCGGGCGGCCTCCAGCACGTCGAGCGCGCCGTGTGCCAGGCTGCGCGCCTCGGCCACGTCGCGGTAGGCTGGCGGGCGGACGAGCACCAGGTCAGTGAGCCCCATCGTTTTCATTGCCCGACAAGTGGAGCCGATGTTGCCCGGGAACTGGGGGTCGATGAGGATAATGCGGACGTTGTTCAGGTTCGCCGGCGGGCGGCGGGCGAGCGCCCGGTTAGAGGATTTTCTGCGCATGGTCTGGTCCTGACTACCCTCCGCTGCTCTGCCGGCGGTGGTAGTCGGCCACGGCGGCTTCCAGGGCATCAGAGGCGAGCACGGAGCAGTGAACTTTGGCTGCTGGCAGGCCGCCGAGCGCCGCGGTGATGGTGTCGCGCGTCACCTCCCGCAGCGCCTCCTCCAGGGTGCGGCCGCGCATCATCTCGGTGGCCATGCTGCTGGAGGCGATCGCCGCCGCGCAGCCGAGCGTCTGGAAACGCACGTCGGCGATGCGACCCGCCACCACCTTCAGGTAGAGGCGGGTCGTATCGCCGCACACCGGGTTCGTCGCCTCGCCCACGGCGTCGGCATCTGCCAGCTCGCCCACGTTCCGTGGGTTGCGGAAATGCTCCATCACCGTCTGACTGTAAAGCTGCCCTGCCACCCTCTGCTCCCTCACTCTGAGAGGTTCAGCACGCTCACCCGCGCGGCTACGGCGCGGGCGATGCTCCGGAACGCCTCCGCCTGCCGCGACTGCGGGTGCGCCACGATGCTGGGCGTGCCCTCGTCACCCTCAGTGACGATCGCCGGCTCCAGCGGCACCGCGCCCAGGAACGGCGCATCGAGGCGCGCGGCGGCCAGCTCCCCGCGGCCGCTCTCGCCAAAGATCGGCGTCTCCTGCTGGCAGTGCGGACACACGAACGCGCTCATGTTCTCGACGACGCCGAGGACCGGCACCTCCATGCGGCGGAACATCAGCAGCGCCTTGCTGGCGATGTTCAGCGCCAGGTCCTGGGCCGTCATCACGATCACCACGCCGGTGAGCGGCACCGACTGCGCCAGGGTGAGCTGCGCGTCGCCCGTGCCCGGCGGCAGGTCGACGATGAGATAGTCCAGCTCGCCCCACTCCACGTCGCTGAGGAGCTGGCTGATGGCGCGCGCCACCAGCGGCCCGCGCCAGATGACCGGGGCGTTCTCGTCGAGAAGGAAGCCGAGCGACATCAGCTTCACCTCGTAGCGCTCCACCGGCAGAAGGCGGTCGTTCTGCACGTCGGGACGCTCCACCGCGCCCATGAGCGTTGGGATCGACGGTCCGTAGATGTCGGCGTCCAGCAGGCCCACGCGCGCGCCACTCTCCGCCAGCGCCGCCGCCAGGTTCACCGCGACGGTCGATTTGCCCACCCCGCCTTTGCCGCTGGCGACGGCAATGACGTTGCGGACCCCGGGCAGCACCGATTCCTTCGCGGCATTGGCCCGGGCCGACACGTTGCTGGTCAGCTCCACGTTCACCTGGGTGACGCCCGGGATCGCCCGCACGGCTGCCTCCGCGGCCTGCTGGATCTGGGCGCGCATCGGGCACGCCGGCGTCGTCAGCACCAGGGTGAAGGCGACCACGCCGTCGCA
Source organism: Armatimonadota bacterium (assembly GCA_012512505.1). GTDB lineage: Bacteria > Armatimonadota > JAAZEB01 > JAAZEB01 > JAAZEB01 > JAAZEB01. The sequence goes on from JAAZEB010000344.1 coordinate 11,162, forward strand.
CGCCCGCACATTCTGAACCATCCCCAGGCTCACCAGGTCGCGCCCCAGTTCCGGATCGTTCACCCGGCTCAAGGCAGCCAGGACCTGCGCCTCCATCGTGTTCTGATCGCTCAAAACGGCCTCTCCTTCGACGACGGCCGGACCCGCCGCGTCCGCCGCGCCGCGCCCGCCGATTCGCTTTGCCACGCGTTTGATGATACTTATCATGTATCCCGTGGGTCATTATAGGGGATGCCCCAGGCGTTGTCAAACCGGCCTCACCGCCTGTCCCAGGTGCGCGCCATCGCCACCCCCCGGACCGTTGCGCTCACCATGAAAGCTGGCGAAGGCGCGCACAAGCCCACAGACGCACCTACGAAGGGCCTTGCTTGCGCGCCCGCTTGCTTCCCGGTATAATGTGAAGGACACAACGGCACCCGATGAAAGGGATACGGACCAACCCGTGACACGCCTGGCACTGGTGGCCGTGGGAGGAGCGGCGGGAGCAGTGGCGCGCTACCTGATCGGTGGGTGGGCAGCGGCGCGGTGGAGTGCCGGCTTCCCCTTCGGCACGCTACTGGTGAACGTGACCGGCTCTTTTCTGCTTGGCCTGCTGGCCACCCTCACGACCGAGCGCTTCGTGTCGCCGAACGTCCGGGTGCTCCTGGGCATCGGCTTCCTGGGCGCCTACACGACCTTCTCGACGTTCGCGTATGAGTCGCTGCAGCTTCTAGCTGCGGGCAGCTTCGGCCGCGCGGCACTGAACATGGTCGGGAGCTTGCTCGTCGGCCTGGCAGCGGTCTGGCTGGGCGTGGTGGTGGCACGGCTCCTGTAGAGAGGAGGCAGGGGTGAAGATCACCGGCCCCGCGAAGTGCCTGCGGATCTACATCGGAGAGTCAGACCAGTGGCACGGTCGCCCGCTCTACACGGCGATCGTGGAACTCCTGAAGGAGCGCGACGTAGCTGGCGCCACGGTACTGCACGGCATCCAGCAGTGACTGTGCTACCCGTGGGAAGAGATCCTTCGCTTCGCTCAGGATGACAGATCCTGGCGCCTGCCTAGGAACCGCCGGTGCAGCAAAGGAAGACCGCATGGTCGCGCCATAACTATTCACACGCCGTCATGGGCTGTCATC